>DATCQX010000800.1:0-5398 GCA_036569285.1 Streptomyces sp. | reverse complement strand
TCGTCTATCGGGGCGCCGGCATCTACGGAACCGCACTCACACGGGCTCCAACTCGGACGGCGACGCGGTCCACTCGACCCCACCACCGTCCGGCCGCACCCAGGCGTGCCCCAGCCACAGGGACTGAAGAATCCCGGTGCGCTCCCCGTCCGTGACTTCCCGCCCGATGTGCTCAGCGGTGACCATCACGGGGTCGCCTTGCGGCGCGGCGTCTTCAGCAGTTCCTTGGAGTAGAAACAGGTGATGTGCCGGTAGTCGGGGCACGCCTGCCCGTTCACGACGTGGTCGTCAGAGAGACGCACAACCCGCACATCGGGGCTGATCAGAGACTTGCAGTCACCACAGGTGTGCCCTTAAGGCGCGTGAGTCGAGTACGCGACCGGCACGGCCCGAACAACCCTTCGACGCCGTCCACTTGGGCTAGTGTTGGGCACTGTCATCAACCTCCTGGGAGTTGGTGGCCATACCCCCGGCCGGTCGCACGGCGCGGGGGTTCTCCGTATCAGTGACCCCCAATGTGAATGCCACTGCGATGGGTGGTCAGTTCTCGCTCTAGCCTCGCCGCCAACTCCTCGGCCACGTCCCGTGAAGCCGAGCGGGGCGTTCCGCTGTCCAGCCACCTGCCACGGCGGCCCACCAGCCCGCCCGCGTCAGATCGGCAGATCCCATCCAGGGCCGTCCTCGGTACCCAGCCACACCCGCTGGCCGACGGACGAGACCGTGATCCCGAACTGTTCCTGGTGGGGTTCCCCGGCGAACTGCCAGCGCTGTACGGCTCGTTCCACCTGATCCCACAGGCGGAGGGGGCCGCGTTGGACGACGGTCCAGCCGCCGTCCGGGTCGGGGGTGGTCCGGACCTGTGAACCGGTGGCCACGTCCCAGAGGATCTGTTCGGCTCCCGCTCCCATGCGTTCGGCCGAGGGTGCCGCGAGTTGCGCGACCCAGCCGCCGGTCCAGTCGTCGAGCTTCGCGGGGTCGATCCGGCTCGGACGCTTCTCCCCCGGCAGCAGGGCCGGCGTCGGGCGGGGCGGCCGGTCGTGCGGGCGGGCGATCATGAAACTGGTGTACCCGGGCAGGAAGCGGCCCGTGGCCTCTCCGGGGCCGGTCACGTCGAGCAGCGCGAGGGCGTTGGCGTAGCTCCACCCGGAGAGGGTGGCGAGGATCTTCCCGTCGGGCTTCACCTGGTGCAGCCAGGGCAGGGGGATGTACCGGACCGAGCACGTGGCGATGAGCCGGTCGTACTGCCCGCCCCGCGGATCACCGCGCAAGCCGTCACCGATGATCAGTCGAGGCGTGAACCCGGCCGCCTTGAGAGCCGTGGCGGCAGCCCCGCCGACCACGGGGTCGTACTCGACGCTGGTCAGGTCGGCGTCTCCGAGACGGTGCGCGCCGAGCGCGGTCGAGTACCCGGTTCCGGTACCGATCTCCAGCACTCGGTGACCGGCCTCCGCGCCGAGTTGCTGCCACATCCGCACTACCAGGGACGGCAGGGTGGACGACGAGGACGGGGAGCCGGTCACAGCGTCCTCGGTCACGTCGTCGGGCCTGATCCGGCCGTCCAGTTGAGTGATCAGCGTCCTGTCGGAGTAGACGTCCTCCAGCCACCCGGGATCGCCTGCACGGACAGGCCGGTAGCTGGTGGGGGTACTTCCTGCCACTGGCAGGAAGTAGGACCCCGTGAACAGTTCGCGGGGAACCTCGGTGACCGCCGTGCGCCACCCGGGCTCGGTGAAGGCACCGTCCTCGGTGAGCCTGTCCGCCAGGGCGCTGCGAAGCCGAGCCGATGTGTTCACGTACCGGGACCTTTCTCCAACTGGTCGGCAAGAGCACGGGCGATGGCGTCGGTGGTCCGCGCCGGCTGCCACGCCCATTGGCCGTTCGGGTTGCACTCAAGGAAGCACCAGTCGCCTGCGGCGGTCACGGCGAAGTCGAACGCGCCGTAGTTCAAGCGGAGTTCGGCGAGATAGGCGGCGACCGCACGTGCGACCGACGCGGGTGTCTGGATCGGTGTGCACGTCATCAGGTCCTGCCGGTGGCGCCAGTCGAGGTCCGGGCTGTCGATCCGGACCCCGAACAGTCGGTCGCCCACGGCGGTCACCCGCACGTCGAACGCCTTGTCCACCTTGGCTTGGAACAGGTGGGGGCAGGCGGACACGGCGTCGGTGATCTCTGCAGCGCGCACCTCCCGGACCCACACGCTGTGCGGCTGACCGTCCACGCGGTAGGGCGTGTTCCACACGGGCTTGTAGACCACTCCACCGGACTGCTGTGCGGCGAACGTCCGCGCCTCGTGAGGGTCGTCAGTGATCATCGTGCTGGGCACCAGGAACCCGCAGCGCTGCGCGGTCGCGAGCTGCGCGGGCTTGAACTCGGCGGCTCGGTTGCTCCAAGGGTGATTCACGTAGTGCGCGCCGGGCAGTGACGCGAGGATGCCCCCGGCGCCCCACAGGGCCTGTTCCGCGGCGAACCGGCGGTCTTGCCCGCTCAATTCCGACGGCCCCTCGTAGGGCGAGGGCCTGCG
Organism: Streptomyces sp.; assembly: GCA_036569285.1. GTDB lineage: Bacteria > Actinomycetota > Actinomycetes > Streptomycetales > Streptomycetaceae > Streptomyces. The sequence continues at coordinate 2,877 of DATCQX010000800.1, read as the reverse complement.
GACCCACACGGACCGGATCAGCGTGGTGTCGATCTCCCGGGTCTCTGTGCGCAGGGCGCCCCGCTGATCGCCCTTACGGTACGTGGCGGTCAGGGAGGCACCCGCGTGCAGGTCGGTGCCGGGGTCGAGACGGACCACGGGAACCCGGCGCTCGGCGAGAAGCCTCAGCACCACGTCCGCGGTCACGTCGTAGGGGTTGGTCAGCACCAGTACCGTCCCGCTGTCGCCCATCAGCCGGAACTCTCGTCCTGGTCGTACGACTCGGTGCTGTCCGCATCGGTCGCACCACCCGGACCCGACCCGTCCCCGGGGGTGGTCGCGGTGGGCGTCAGGCCACTCGTGCTGGTGCCGTGCTTGCCCAGCTCGACCGTCCGGCCGTGTTCGTCCACGATGACCGCGATCTGGGTTTCGGGGTCGATCACGGGCGTACACAGCGGAACGGTGGCGGTGGCCGCGTACGGCCTCATCCGCCGCGTGCCCCACGGTGCGGGCGTCTGCGTCATCTGTACTGCACCTCCGTTGCCTGAGAACGTCGAAGGTTCGACATACCGGCCCTGAAGCCGAGTCGCCGATTCCACTCGAGCGTCGGCCGCATCGCGCATCGACCTGACTACGGAGAGAGATTGGACCGGTCCACTGGTCCAGTCAAGAAGCCTGTCGGCCTCAGTGCCCCATCGGATACCTGTCAACCGTTTCGAACACCCGCGAGGCGGTGACTCCCTCCTCGCACACCAACGCACGTCGCTCCTGGTCATAGGCCACATGCAGCACCACGGCCACGGCCGCGGGGCGTTCGACCCCCAGGATGTCGGCCTCCTCCTCGCCGGCCAGGCGAACCGTGGTGACGTCCACTCCCTCCGAAGGTGACCAACCGGTTTCTCTCCGCACATAGTGCGTAGTGCCCTCAGCGATGGGACCCGGTAGGGCAAGTCGTGGTGCGGCGTCCGCGACAGAGGGCGGGAACCAGGCGGTCACCAAGGTCCCCGGCGCTCCGTCGTCGAGCAGCACCAGGCGTGTGCGCCGCAGCGCCGTCTCGTCCGCCTCCAGGCCAAGAGCGTCCGCCACGTGCCGGGGCGGCACCACCCGGTCCGGTGTGCCGAGCCGCCGGAAAGGCGCACCGCCGGATGTGCGGACGGATCCCACTCGCCGACCGCCCGCGGGGCGTGCCAGGGGTGTGTCCGTGACGGTGAAACCCGAACCCTGGCGCGCGACGACCAAGCCGTCGCCTCGCAGGGTGTCGTACGCCTTGACGACAGTGGCACGGGACACGCTCCACTGTTCGGCAAGGTCGCGGCCGGAGGGCAGAAGGTCACCGGGGGCGAACTCGCCGTCCGCGATCCGCGAGCGCAGGTCCTCCGCGATCTGCTCGTATTTCAGTAGCGGCACGGTCGCACTTCCGTTCACTGGACTGGTCCACCGGTCACCTATCAGAATGCACGCATGACGAGCCCAGAGGTAACCCCGGAGATCCTGAGGTTCTACGGCGAAACCATCACGGAGGCCGACCGGCTCACCGCGACCGCCGACGGGCGGCTGGAGATGGTGCGCACTCAGGAATTGCTGCGCCGGTACCTGCCACCGGCTCCGGCCCGTGTCCTGGATGTGGGCGGCGGGCCCGGGACACACGCCCGCTGGCTCGTCGAGGACGGCTACCAGGTGCACCTCGTCGACCCCGTCCCCCGGCACATCCGGCAGGCCGAAAGCTCCGGCGCCACCGTCGAGCTGGGCGACGCCCGCGCCCTCACCGCCGCCGACGCCTCCTACGACGTCGTCCTGCTCCTGGGCCCGCTCTACCACCTTCCCGATCACGACGACCGCGCCCAGGCCCTCACCGAAGCGCACCGCGTCCTGAGACCGGGTGGCCTCCTCGCCGCCGCCGGCATCAACCGCTACGCCAGCCTCTTCGAGCACTCCGCTTTCGCGCATCTGCACCGACCGGCCATGCGCGAGAGCATCCAGCACATCCTGCACAGCCAAGTCCACGACGGGAAAAGGTCGTTCACCTCCGCCTGCTTCCACACCGGCGAGCAACTGCGCGCCGAGGTCACCTCAACAGGCTTCACCGACACGGACGTTCTCAGCGTCGAGGGCCCGGCCTGGTCGATGCTCGCCGCGGCGGAACGCACCACAGGCGGCGACTTCCGCGACAGCGCCCTCTTCGAATCCGCGCTCACAGCCGCACGGATGGCCGAGCCGTACCCGGAACTCCTCGCGGCGGGCTCACACATGCTCGCCTTCGGGTACCGGCCCTGAGAGCACCGCCCCTGACACCACCGAGGCCCACCCCGCCGAATCGACCGGCTCACCCCGCCGGTAACGGCGATGCAGGAACGGCCAGAGGGCCTCTCCGAACAACCCGCTCACCCAGGAATGTTGTCGAACGGCGCCGTCAACTGCCGCAACAACGCCGCCAGTTCAACCCGCTGCGCCGTCGACAGCTCCCCCAGGATCGCCCGCTCCTGCGCAAGCAGCCCAGCCAGCGCCTGATCCGCCCGATCCCGGCCCTCCGCGGTCAGGCGGACGAGAACACCCCGGCGGTCCGTCGGATCCGGAAGGCGTTCCACCAGCCCCTTCTGGGTGAGCCGGTCGATGCGGTTGGTCATCGTGCCGGACGTGACGAGGGTCTGGGTGAGGAGCTGGCCGGGGGAGAGCTGGTAGGGGGAGCCGGCCCGGCGCAGCGCCGTCAGGACGTCGAACTCCCACGGTTCGAGCTGGTGCTCCGCGAAGGCCAGCCGGCGTGCGCGGTCCAGGTGGCGGGCCAGCCTGCTGACCCGGCTCAGCACTTCGAGTGGCTCCACGTCGAGGTCCGGGCGTTCCCGACGCCACGCCGCGACCAGCCGATCGACCTCGTCCTCCATGGCGATCAGTGTAGTGGTT
>DATCQX010000799.1:0-14561 GCA_036569285.1 Streptomyces sp. | reverse complement strand
GGCGGGGGCCTGCCGCGGCAAAGGAGAAAGCCCCGCCGAAGAGTTCCAGCAGAGCCGACTGCCAGGAACGTGAATCGAGCACCGGGTTTCCTTACTGCTGAACTGTGTCGCTGGGCATGGAAGTGAGGACGACATAGGGCGGATGGCCACCTGGACGAGGGCGCAGGGTCACGTTCACGATATGTGAGTCGTGGGCGGCCGAGTCGCCTCGGCTCCAGGTCCTGCCGACGGCATCGGTGAAGGTGAGCCCCAGCGTTCGGGTGGACCGGTCCGGGTTCGGGTTGCTCGCCAGCCAGTTGGCGATCTTCTGCTGGTTGCGAGGGTCGTCGAGGACGGACTGTGTGTACCGCTGGGCCGAGGCCAGATCGGTGAAGGTCGACGCGGCGATCGGGGCCACCGTGCCGTCCGGACGGGTTCTCGCCTGGTCACGGAGCCGCTGCTCCAACTGCTCGTCGGTCTTCCCCACATGCTTGTCGATCACGTGCGCGCCCGAGAGCCCCTCCTGGCCCGCGAGGTCCACGGGGAAACGGTGCCGGGACTCGTCGTCCCCCGGCACCGTGTACAGCGGATCGCCCTTGAAGTCGGTGAGAGCCCGAGCGCCGAACGTCTCGGCCCTGGCGGATTCCGCATCGAACGTCGGCGCGCTCGTGTAAGCCTCGTCGAGCGCCGCCATCAGATCCCTGAGACGCCGTGCCTGCCGGTGGACCCGGTTGTCGTAGGCGGCGACGGCGTCGTTCATGGCTCCTTCGTCGATGTTGAGAACGATGCCGACCGAGACGTCCGTGACCAGGCCCTTTCCCAGATTCCAGGCCCCTTTCAGGAGGCTCTTCGCGTCCGAGAGGTCCAGGTTGCGGGGATCGAGTTGCCTGACGCTGTCCACCACCGCCTGACGGTAGATCCGGTGCAGGTCGTCCCGGACGTCCTCGGCGGCCCGGGCCACGTCGTACACGGCCTCGGCAACGGCGTCGCAGGTGTCGAAGAGGACGGCGAAGACGGGGTGGCTGGTGCCTCTCTTACGTGCGCCGTCGTTCGCCCAGTCGTATCCTTCCCGGCTTTTGCCCCAGGCCGACGTGCCCCACAGCGTGCTGCAGAACTGACGCATCGCGTCGTACCACTCCTGGTCCGACTGGTCGGTGATACCGCTGATGAAGCCGGTCAGCATTCCGTCCACCGTACTGAGCGTGGTCTGAGGCATCCTCCAGGTCTCGGAGATCTTGTTCAGCTGGAGGTGATCGGGCAGAGGAAGGATCTTCGCGGCCTTGCCCCAGCGGCACTCGTGTTCGAGCAGGGGGCGCATGACGGTGAGTACCACGGCCTCCAGCCCTTCCAGGGCCTGCTGCATGAGGTCCTGGCCGGCGTCGATGTCCCCCCACGTGAAATCGGTGATCGGGCCGTACCCAGGCGCTGTGCTGATCACCTGCGGAGCGGGGCGCAGGACCGGGCCGCCCGCCGGCGCGGGGCTCGTGGCGGTGTCCGCGGCGACGTAGTTGTTGGCGGTGCTGGTGAATCCGACACCGGCCCCGCCGACGCTCACCACGGATTTGGCCCACACCGCGAGGAACCGTTCGGCGACCTTCACATAGCTCTGCGTGAAGTCCTGCATGGCCGAGCCGTTGCCGCCGCCGTCCGGATAACGGGCCAACTCGTCGAGGAACGCCTTGACGCCTCGGTCGAGAGCGTCTTGTTGGCCCGCCACGTTCGTGGAGACTTGGTAGAGGACCGACGGCGTCACGTCGATCGTCCCCTGTCCGGGGGCGACCGGAGTTCCCATCAGGCAACTCCCCAGCCACGCAGGACCGCTCGGTGCGCCGCGGCGTAGTTGGCGTGGCCGGTGGTGACGCACTCGTGCAGCCATTTCTGGGACGCCTGGAGATCCTGAGCGGAGCGGTCCCATTCGTCGAGCTTCTCCACGAAGATCTCGCGGGCCTCGCCTTTCCAGGAAAGGACGACCGGTTCGGCCCGGTCGTACAGATCGTCCAGACGGCTGTTGAGGTGCCTGACGATGTCCTCCAGCGCACCGGCGAATTCCTGGAGCGCCGCGAACGAGACGGTGATGTGCTCGTCGGGTGTGCCGGTCGGCATGGTTCTCCTGCTGGTCGGTGGGGATCGGTCGGTAGGACGAGGCCGTTTCAGAAGCCGTCCAGGCTGCTCCGCGAACGACCGGGTGTGCCGGTCTCTTCGGTGTTCGGCGTGGAGAGCCTGGCCACCTCACTGCCGACGTCCACCCGTACCTGGCGCATTTGTTCAAGGACATGCAGGTCGTTCGCGCTGAATCCGTCCCGGCTCAGCCGTACCGCCTGCTCCAGATGCTTCATCACCTCCCGGATGCGTACGGCGTCTTCAGTGGCCGCCCGGTGGAACTCCCGGTACGCCGTGGCCGCCGGGCCACGCCAGCCCGCCTCGATGCGGTCCACGATCGCGTCCATGCGCTTGATCTGGTTGTCGAGGTGGTCCTGCATGTCGTCGAGGTCGTCGGCAAGCTTCGTCAGCTCCTGCGACGACACGTGCAGGTCGGGATCGCCGCTCCCACCTGCGCTGATGTCTGGTGCTCCCATGCCGTGTCCCCCGTCGTACCGATGCCTCACGCCTCAACGGATTCGAGGAATCTACGAAAGGCGCATGCACCTTTCGGTCGCGGGCTGAAGCGAACTGTCGGCCCATGACCTCGACGGAATCGGCCGGGCTCTTCGAGTGTTGAACGGTGCAGGTAAGCCGGGTGGCCCGGTGGGCGAGCCGATGAGAGACAGGAGTGGACATGGCGGGGCAGACGAAGAGGGCTGTGTTGGCCGGTGGGTGTTTTTGGGGGATGGAGGAGTTGGTGCGGAGGCTGCCGGGGGTGACGGCCACGCGGGTCGGGTACACCGGTGGGGATGTGGAGAACGCCACGTACCGTAACCACGGGACGCATGCGGAGGCGCTTGAGGTGCTGTACGACCCGGAGCAGACGGACTACCGGACGCTGCTGGAGTTCTTCTTCCAGATCCACGACCCGAGCACCAAGAACCGGCAGGGCAACGACATCGGCCTCAGCTACCGGTCCGCGATCTATTACGTGGACGACGAGCAGAAGCGCATCGCCGAGGACACGATCGCGGACGTGGACGCGTCGGGACTGTGGCCGGGCAAGGTCGTCACCGAGGTGGAGCCGGTCGGACCGTTCTGGGAGGCCGAGCCGGAGCACCAGGACTACCTCCAGAAGTACCCGGACGGATACACCTGCCACTTCCCCCGGCCGGGGTGGCGACTGCCGGTCCGTTCGGAGGGGTGACCTGAGATGTAGGGGGCGGGGTACGCCGTCCGCCCCCTAGGGGTCTCCCGTAGTACCCGTACGACCCTTACTCCCCCCGGGCCGCCACCGCGGCCAGGTTCCGTACCCGGCAGTAGTACTTCGCCATGTCGTTCTGGTACCGCCAGGGCAGCGCATCGATGTGCCCGTCGACCAGACGGAACTGTTCGAGGGCCGCTTCGGCGCGCTCCTGCATGGCGAGGTAGAAGGCGAGGAGGTGGCGGAGTTCGGGGAGACGGGGATGGGCGGGGTCGGCGGCCGCGGCGTCCGCGAGCGCCGCGTTGACGCGGGCGACCATCTCCGGCGTCTGGTCGACAGCGGAGTCGTCCGACTCGTCGTGCTCGAAGTGGGCGATGAGGGGCAGCGCCGTCAGGAGGCTGCCGAGGGGCGCGGAGGCCGCCGCGCGCTCCGCGAACTCCATCGCCATCGACTCGGAGCCACGCCACTTCGCGCACCAGTACTGGAGAGCCGAGAAGTGCGCCTCGTAGTGGTGCGGGGCGCGCGCGACGATCTCCGCCCAGAGCTTGTCCATCTCGGAGCCCGGGTAGCCGAGACCCAGCGCGACCCAGATCTCCGTGATGTACGGGGTGGGGTCGTCGGGGTTCAGGTCGGCGGCCCGCGCGATCTGCGCCCGCGCGCTCTCCAGCGTCCGGTGGAACCCGGCGAACTGCTCCCGCGTCGTGTACTTCGCCTTGCTCGCGCCCCGGATGTTCCACGCGAGGATCACGGTCGAACGGGCCCGCACGAGAGCCGCGTCCGGATCCCCGGGCCGCTCCCGCTCCCACGCGAGCAGCCAGTCGTCCTCGTCGGCTGCCTGCTCCGCGACGAGGTACGCGAACCCGGAACGGCGCTCCCAGTCCCGCCCGATGGCGGTCAGCACCTCGGCGACGGCCCGCCACTCGCCCCGGCGCACGGCGGCGAGGGCGGTGCGCTGGTCCTCAGGCAGGGGGCCGGCGTGCTCCGTGTTCTGCCGCTCGGCGGGCAGGAGACCGAGTCGCTCGGCGTAGGCGGCGGCGTCGGCGCTCTCGGCACCCGCGTTCGAGCCGCCGTTCCTGCTCGCCGCGACGAACTCCTTCAGGAACACCCAGGTCAGCCAGAGGCCCGCGAGTACTACGGGGGTGGCGAGGACGCCGAGGATCCAGAGCAGGACGGTCATCAGTCACTTTCCTCAGAGGGAATCAGGGGGGGTAGGGGTGGCTCTCAAGAGGGCCCTCAAGGGATGGCTCTCAGGTCGTACGGGGTGTATAGGTCGTACGGGTCCCTCACCCGATCCCCACCGTCGGCGGCAGCAGCGCCCGCAACGCCCGCGTGTCCGGGTGATCCGCCAGCGCCGCCTCCACCGCCGCGTCGAGCGCCTCGGCGGAGCCGGAGTCCCCGGGCAACCGCACCACCGCGGCCTCGGACCAGGAGAACTCCCAGGTCAGCAGGGACTGCGCGGTCAGCTCGGAGAGGATCATCGTCGTCAGCAGACCCCGCAGCGACGGCCGGACGAACTCCCGGAACGCCCGCCCCTTCGCAGCCGCCGCCTCCTCGGACAGCGGCAGCCGCCGGGCCATCCGCCACACCTGACCGTCGTCGATGACGGTCAGCAGCGACGCCAGCGTCGGCCGCGCCTTCGTGTGCATCGCCAGAGCCCGGTGCAGCGGCGTGTCGATCCCGGTGAGCCGCTCGGACATCGACGCGTCCAGCAGTTCCTGCCAGCCGTCCGCCCGCCGCATCGCCCGCGCCTCGTCGGACAGCGCCGCGTCCTCCAGCGCGACCAGCGTCCGCGACACGTCCGCGAGCACTCCGAGCGCGGCCCCCTTCGCCTCGTTCGTACGGCCGTCCGCCGGCAGCGCCTCGATCCGGCGCACCCGCTCGGCGATCGGCGGATGCGAGTCGTACGGCGAGACCGGCTCCGTCGGCAACTCGGTGCGCGCGTCGGCGAGTTGGAGTTCGCGTGCGGTGAGGAGGCGGCCGAAGCCGCCGAAGAACTCGCCGCGCGGCGGCAGCAGACCGGCCGGTGCACCGAGGGTGGCGTACGACTCCAGGTAGAAGTCGTGGGCCGAGTCCAGCACCGGGATCTCGCGCAGCGCGGACGCCGCCGCGTCCCGGCCCGCGATCCGCGCGGACGCGAGGTCGGCGGCGAACTCCTGCTCACGGGCGGTGGACAGGGACGCGCGCAGGTAGAGGTTGCCGTACCAGGTGTAGATCCCGGCCATCGCCCGGTACGTCGCCCCCGCCCCGGAGACGTCCGTCCCGCGTGTCCGCTTCCCCTTCGCGAGCCGCTTCGCGTCGGCCTTCTCCTGCCGGGTCCGCTCCTTGTCCTGCTTGGCATCGGCCTTCGCGCGGAACTGCTCGATGGTCCGCCCGATCTGCGTGCGCCCCCGCACGACCAGCGCGGACAGCCGGGTGTCGCCGCCGGTGAAGTGCCCGTACTCGTGCGCGAGGACGGCTCTGAGCTGGGCCTCGCTGAGCCCGGTCAGCAGTGGGACGCCCAGGTGCAGGCGGCGCGGGCCGGGGAGCAGGCCGAGCAGGCGGGGGTGCTCGCTGACCGCCGCGTTGACGTCGGGCGTCAGGACGATCTCGTCCGGCACGCGCGTCCCCGACGCCTGCGCCAGCTCCCGGACCAGCGCCCACAGCCGGGGTTCGTCCGCCTCGCCGACCTTCAGCCCGACCGGCTCGTCCTCCTTCGGCCTGCGGATCATGAGCATGCCGCGGACGACGGGGATCGCCAGGAGCAGCGACACGATCGCGAGTTTCCCCGCCACCGACACCGGCAGCCAGGCGAACGCCGCCGCGTCCACGCCCGCGAGCGCCGCCAGCAGGATCACGCCGAGCAGGTAGAAACCGGCCAGCAGCAACAGGGCGCGCACGGCGCGCGGAGTCGGGCCCATCGGGCGGATCCCCCCACGAGATCGTCAACAGGACTGGCCGGTCCGGTGGAGCGGTCCAGGAACTGTGGGGGGAGCGAAATTATCCGTCGGCGCAGGTCAGGTGGGCAATGCGAGGGTCCGGTAAGAGGGGAATGTCCCTGACAAATTTGAGGTTCGGGGGTCTCAGGGCCACGGAGTGCTCTCCGAGGACCCCGCCCTCACGCGTGCAGCGTCGCCGGGCTCCCCCCGTTCGCCTCGTACCCCGCGACCGCCAGCGCGCGGTACACCGCGAACTCGGCCGCCGGGTCCTCCGTGAGGGTCCAGGGCAGGGCGCCCACATGGCCGTCGACGTGGACGAGCTGGTTCATCGCCTCGGCCCAGCGCTCCGAGCGGACCAGGAAGAAGACCAGGAGGTGGCGGACGTGCGCCAGCATCGGGTCCTCACGGCGCGCGGAGTGCACCGCGTGCAGCGCGCCGTGGATCGCCTTCGTGACGACCTCGCTCTGGTAGAAACCGCGCACCAGATTGACCTCGGGGAGGTGCTCGAACACCGCGAACAGGGGCATCGCGGAGAGCAGGGAACCCTGGGGCGCGCGGGCGGCTGCCGCCTCCGCGAAGGACTGGGCCAGCTCACGCGAGCCGTGCCACTTCTCGCACCAGTAGTGCAGGGCCGCGAGATGCGCGCCCATGTGGTTCGGCGCGCGGTCCAGGATCTTCAGCCAGAGCTGCTCGAACTCCTCCCGCGAGTAGTTCAGCCCCCGCGCGATCGACAGCTCGACGATGTACGGCACCGGGTCGCCGGGGGACAGGAGCGCCGCCTGACCGCAGGCCTCCTTCGCCTCCTCCATGATGATCCGGAAGTCGTCCGTCCCCGGCACGGACGTCCGCCACGCCTGCTGCACCAGGAACTCGGCGTGCACCGCGGCGCCGCCCGCGTCCTTCGGCTGCTCGGCCCGCCACACCCGCAGCCACTGCCCGCCGGGGCTGTCGCTCACCCCGCCCGGCCGCTGCTGCAACTCCAGCGCCGCCGCCCCCGCGAACGCCTGGACCCGCTGCCAGCGGACCTCGCCGTCCTTCTCCGTCCCCGCCAGCAACTGCTGCGCCGCGCGGTAGTCCTGCGAGCGCTGCACCACATCCAGCACGTCGATCAGATCCCGGTCCGGCCCCGGCATCCGGATGTCCAGCTCCTCCTCCCGCACGAAGCCGTAGTCCGCCGGGTCCGCCGCGTCCGGATGCCCCGGCGAGACCAGCTCGATCCCGCCCCGCCTGCGCCGCAGGTACGGCAGCAGTACGAAGCTCAGAAGCAGTGCCCCGAACAGGACCAACAGAATCTCCATGCCTCAAGCGAACCAGACCGCACCGACATATGGCCAACCCCCTCCCTCAGCCTGTGGATAACTTTCGCGTACCGCATCACAGCCCCGGGCGCACTACTCTCGGAACCCATGAGCGACAGGCACATCAGTCAGCACTTCGAGACGCTCGCCATCCACGCGGGCAACACGGCGGACCCCCTGACCGGGGCGGTCGTCCCGCCGATCTACCAGGTCTCGACCTACAAGCAGGACGGCGTCGGCGGGCTGCGCGGCGGCTACGAGTACAGCCGCAGCGCGAACCCCACCAGGACGGCGCTGGAGGAGAACCTCGCGGCGCTGGAGGGCGGGCGGCGCGGGCTCGCGTTCGCGTCGGGGCTGGCGGCCGAGGACTGCCTGCTGCGCACCCTCCTGAGCCCCGGCGACCACGTCGTCATCCCGAACGACGCGTACGGCGGCACGTTCCGGCTGTTCGCGAAGGTCGTCGCCCGGTGGGGCGTGGAGTGGTCGGTGGCCGACACCAGCGACCCGGCCGCCGTGCGCGCGGCGATCACCCCGAACACCAAGGCCGTGTGGGTGGAGACCCCCTCCAACCCGCTGCTCGGCATCACCGACATCGCCGCCGTCGCCCAGGTCGCGCACGACGCGGGCGCGCGCCTCGTCGTCGACAACACCTTCGCGACGCCCTACCTCCAGCAGCCGCTGGCGCTCGGCGCCGATGTCGTCGTCCACTCCCTGACGAAGTACATGGGCGGCCACTCCGATGTCGTCGGCGGCGCGCTGATCACCGCGGACGAGGCGCTCGGCGAGGAGCTGGCGTACCACCAGAACGCGATGGGCGCGGTCGCCGGGCCCTTCGACTCGTGGCTGGTGCTGCGGGGGACGAAGACGCTGTCCGTGCGGATGGACCGGCACAGCGAGAACGCGACGAAGGTCGCCGACATGCTGACGCGGCACGCGCGCGTGACGAACGTCCTCTACCCGGGGCTGCCCGACCACCCCGGGCACGAGGTCGCCGCCAAGCAGATGCGGGCCTTCGGCGGGATGGTGTCCTTCCAGGTGGCCGGTGGTGAGGAAGCGGCCGTCGAGGTCTGCAACCGCGCGAAGGTGTTCACCCTGGGCGAGTCCCTCGGTGGCGTCGAGTCCCTGATCGAGCACCCCGGCCGTATGACGCACGCGTCCGCCGCCGGTTCCGCCCTCGAAGTCCCCGCCGACCTCGTCCGGCTCTCCGTCGGCATCGAGAACGTCGAGGATCTGCTGGAGGACCTGAAGCAGGCGCTCGGCTAGTCACTCACCAGCCCGTGACGGGTGGGGTCGTCTGCGACGGTGGCTCCACCCACGGGTGCGTGAGGATCGCCCATACGGTGAACGCGACGGCGCCCGCGCACAGGAGCGTCCACATCGCGCGCCGCATCGCCCTGTGCCGGCGCAGGAGCCGTCCGCCCCTGCGTAGGGCGTCCGCCGTCACCTCCGGGGGGACCACCAGCGTCGGGCCCTCCATCATGCGGCGGACGGTCAGCTCGCGGTTCGAGCGTGCACTCATGGCCGGGCTCCGGGGGCTGGGGTGGTTTTCGTGCTCCACGCGTGCGTGCCGGTGCTCACGACGGCACCGCCTTCGGAGCGGGGCGTGCCGGTGCCGGGCCCCGGGGTGGGTGGAGGAGGTTCGTCGTGGCGCGGTGGCAGATCGCGCGCGTGCGTTCGGGGGAGAGGCCGAGGAGGGCCGCGATCTGCTCCTCCGCGATGCCCTCGTGGTGACGCAGGACCAGGATCAGGCGCTCCTGGGGGCTGAGGCGGGCCAGCGGGGCGTCCGGGTGGGTGGTGTGGTGGCGCCAGGCGGAGTGCGCGAAGCGGGTGGCGAGCTGTCCGCGCGCGTGGTCGTACGGATCGGCGTCCTGCACACGGTCCCAGGAGGCATACGTGCGCGCCAGGGCCAGCGCCAGCAGGCGTCGCGCGCGCGGGTTGTCGTCCGCCGTCTCCCCCGTGATCAGCGTCGCCGTCCACAGCAGTCGCCCTCCGGCCCCCGCCACGAACACCTCGAACTCCCGCACCCCGCACCTCCCCCGGTGGCCCACCGACCCTCATCTGAGAACAACGGACCCCTACCGGTCAACCCCCTTGCGGGGGTGGGGAGTCGGGACGCCGGTACGGATCGGGTCCCGCGCGGGGGGACAAGGTTGCAGGCCTGCCCGGTTTCCGGCCTCCTGGCGCGCAGGCGCCCGGAACCGGCGTCCCTCAGGAGTCCTGGGGCGGTTCCGTCCCCGCGACCCCCTGGGGGGACATCCGGGCGGAGAGGGCCGTGTTGAAGCGGGTGAGGAGGTCGCAGAAGGCTTCGCGTTCTTCGGGTTGCCAGGTTTCGGTCAGTTCGGCCATCAGCTGGCGGCGGGAGGAGCGGACCTCGTCGAGGCGGGACTTGCCGCGGGGGGAGAGCTGGAGGACCACCGCACGGCCGTCCTCCGGATGGGACGTGCGCTTCACCAGGCCCGTGTCAACCAAAGGCGCGACCTGCCGGGTGACTGTGGAGGAGTCGATGCCCATGCTGGAGGCGAGCGCCTTGACGCCCATGGGGCCCTCTTTGTCGAGGCGGTTCAGCAGGAGGTACGCCGCGCGGTCCATCGAGTTGCGGACCTGGCCGACGCCCCCGAGCCGGGTCTGTTCGGCGCGGCGGGCGAAGAGCGCTACCTCGTGCTGAAGGGCGTCGAGAAGACCGGTGTCACCGACGGTCGACATGTCCATCGACATTTCAGGTGTTGTGGGCATGGCCGGGGGCTCGCTCCATCATGGGGGTGCTGGGTTGGGGGACAGGGTACGCGGCCGGACGGGCAGTCGTACCGGCGCTGCGCAAACCCGTCCGCGCCTCGGTCGGACGACTCGTTCCCGCCTGTGAACTGCGATGCTTGAGCCATGAGCCACCGCATGGCCGCGTCCTGGCGGCCTGTCACCCTGGACGACGTCCGAGGCGCCCAGAAGATGCTCTCGGGCATCGCACGGACGACGGCCATGGAGGGCAGCCGGTACCTCACCCAGCTCGTCGGGGCCCCGGTGCATCTCAAGTGCGAGAACCTCCAGCGCACGGGCTCCTTCAAGCTGCGCGGCGCCTACGTCCGCATCGCCGGTCTCCTCCCGGAGGAGCGCGCCGCCGGTGTCGTCGCCGCGAGCGCGGGCAACCACGCGCAGGGCGTCGCCCTCGCCTCGGCCCTCCTCGGCGTGCGCGCGACGGTCTTCATGCCGCAGGGCGCCCCCCTGCCGAAGATCAGCGCGACCCAGGAGTACGGCGCGGAGGTCCGCCTGCACGGCCAGGTCGTCGACGAGACCCTCGCGGCGGCCCAGGAGTACGCCGCCGAGACGGGCGCGGTGTTCATCCACCCCTTCGACCACGCCGACGTCATCGCAGGTCAGGGCACGGTCGGCCTGGAGATCCTGGAACAGTGCCCGGAGGTCGGCACGATCGTCGTCGGCATCGGCGGGGGCGGCCTCGCCGCGGGCATCGCGGTCGCCGTCAAGGCGCTGCGCCCGGACGTCCGGATCGTCGGCGTCCAGGCCGCGGGCGCCGCCGCCTACCCGCCGTCGCTCGCGGCCGGCCGCCCCGTGTCGCTCGGCTCGCCGCTGACGATGGCGGACGGCATCCGCGTCGGCCGCCCCGGGGACGTCCCGTTCGGACTCGTCCGCGACCTGGTCGACGAGGTGCGCACGGTCACGGAGGACGAGCTGTCGGCGGCCCTGCTGCTCTGCCTGGAGCGGGCCAAACTGGTCGTCGAACCGGCGGGCGCGAGCCCCGTCGCCGCGCTCCTGAGCGAACCCGGCGCGTTCGCGGGACCGGTCGTCGCCGTGCTGTCGGGCGGGAACGTCGACCCGGTGCTGATGCAACGCGTCCTGCGGCACGGAATGGCGGCGCAGGGCCGCTATCTCGCCGTACGGCTGCGTCTCACGGACCGTCCGGGCGCTCTCGCGACGCTGCTGGGGGTGCTGTCGGGGGCCGACGCGAACGTCCTCGACGTCAGCCATGTCCGCACCGACCCGCGGCTCGGGCTGAGCGAGGCCGAGGTCGAACTGCACCTGGAGACGAAGGGCCCGGCGCACTGCGCCGAGGTCGGCCGGGCGTTGCGCGCCGCGGGCTACACCGTCATCGAGTAGGAGATCCGCAGGCCACGGAAGGGGGCCTCACCCGCACGGGTGAAGTGTGTTGAGGGACGCGATACATCGCGTTATGGTGGGTCGCAGGCCGCTCGAACGCACGTCGGGCGAGCCGCGAGTCACGAACCTACGCTTCTCGCAAGACCTGTTCCGCACGATCCGAACGACGACGTGGAGAGCCCAATGCCGGGTGCCATCTACGCCGAAGGACTCGTGAAGACCTTCGGTGACGTCAAAGCCCTGGACGGCGTCGACCTCGACGTCCCGGAAGGCACGGTCCTGGGCCTGCTCGGGCCCAACGGCGCGGGCAAGACCACCGCCGTCCGCTGCCTGACGACCCTGCTGCGCCCCGACAGCGGTCGCGCGATCGTCGCCGGGCTCGACGTCCTCAAGCAGCCCAACGAAGTCCGCCGCTCGATCGGGCTCTCCGGGCAGTTCGCCGCGGTCGACGAATACCTCACCGGCCGCGAGAACCTCGTCATGGTCGGCCGCCTCTACCAGATGTCACCCCGCCAGGCGAAGGACCGCGCGGCCGAACTCCTCGACCGCTTCGACCTCGCGGACGCCGCCGACCGCACCGCCAAGACCTACTCCGGCGGCATGCGGCGCCGCCTCGACCTCGCCGCCGCGCTCGTCGTCTCCCCGCCCGTGATGTTCATGGACGAACCGACGACCGGCCTCGACCCCCGCAACCGGCTGCTCCTGTGGGAGGTCATCAAGAACCTCGTCTCCGGCGGGACGACGCTCCTGCTCACCACGCAGTACCTGGAGGAGGCCGACCAACTGGCCCACGACATCGCCGTCGTCGACCACGGCCGTGTCATCGCCCGCGGCACCTCCGACCAGCTCAAGGCGCGCACCGGCGGGGAGCGCGTCGAGGTCGTCGTCCACGACCGGGCGCGCATCCCGGACGCCGCCGACGTCCTCACCGTCTCCGGCAAGGGCTCCGTCACCGTCGAGGAGCACACCCGCCGGCTCACCGTCCCCGTCACCGGAGGTGCCAAGCTCCTCGCCGAGATCATCCGGGAACTCGACCTGCGGGGCATCGAGATCGACGACATCGGGCTGCGCCGGCCCACGCTGGACGACGTGTTCCTGTCCCTCACGGGGCATGTCGCCGAGGAGAAGCGCGAGGACCAGGCCGACGTCGAGAAGAAGGGCAGGGCCACGGCATGACCGCCACCGAACCCCGCGTCGTTCCCGCGCCGCCGCATCCTGTGGTGCAGTCGTTCCGGGACTCCATGATCGTGGCCAAGCGGAACCTGATCCGCATGTCCCGCATCCCCGAGATGGTCCTCTTCGGGGTCATCCAGCCGGTCATGTTCGTGATCCTGTTCGCCTATGTCTTCGGCGGGTCCATGAAGATCGGCAACAGCACCGACCCCGACGTCTACAAGAACTTCCTGATGGCCGGGATCTTCGCGCAGACCGTCACCTTCGCGACCGCCGGGGCGGGGGCCGGTATCGCCGACGACATGCACAAGGGGCTCATCGACCGGTTCCGGTCCCTGCCGATGGCCCGTGGCGCCGTCCTCACCGGGCGGACCGTCGCCGACCTCGTCCAGACCGCGCTCACCCTCGTCATCCTCGCCGTCGTCGCCCTCCTCGTCGGCTGGCGTCTCGGCACCGCGCAGCCCACGAACTTCGGCAAGATCCTCGGGGGGTTCGGGCTGCTGCTCCTCCTCGGCTACGCCTTCACCTGGATCGGCGCGCTCATCGGGCTCTCCGTCCGCACGCCCGAGGCGGCCACCTCCGGAGGGCTCATCTGGCTCTTCCCCGTCACCTTCATCTCCAACGCCTTCGTCGACTCCGGGCAGATGACGCCCTGGCTGCGCCACATCGCCGAATGGAACCCCTTCAGCGCGACCGTCCAAGCCTGCCGCGAACTCTTCGGCGACCCCGGGCTCTCCCACTCCGACGCCTGGCCCATGCAACACCCCATCTGGGCCTCCCTCATCTACTCCCTCCTGATCATCCTCGTCTTCCGCACCCTCGCCGTCCGCAAGTACCGCTCGGCAACAGCATGATCTGGTCCGGCTGGTTACGCCTCATGGCACCGGGGGTGTGGCCTCATACGACCGCGCGGGGAGAGGTGGGCTCGGTCGCCGTGGTGCGGGACGGGGAGGAGCAGGAGAGGGGTGCGCCGGGGAGGGCAGTGCAGCAGAGGGGCCTTCGGCAGGGAGCTGTGCGGCAGAACGGCGTACAGCAGCGGACGGTGCTGGACGGCAGGTCGGGGACGGCGGAGGCGGACCGGAGGAGCCCCGGTGTCCAGCCCTCGCACTCAACCCCGCCCCCGGTCCTGGCTTCACACCGGCACGCGCCCTCGCGCCTGGCACCGGCCTTGGCCGGCCACGGCCCCGAACTCGCACTCTGTCCATGCCGCTGCCCTGCCCCGGTCCCGGCGTCGCACCGGCACTCGGTCTTGGCCGGTCCGGGGCTCGGCCCTGCGTCCGGGCCCGCGCCCGCACCGGTGCTCGCCCCAGCTCCACCCCCGGTATGCGCACTCGGCCCCGGCACCAACCTCAGCTGGGCTCTCCGAGCCCCACTCGGCGTTCCCTTCCGCGCCCCGGTTCCCGCCCCGGCCTCGCACTTGGCCTCGGTCTGAACCTCAGTTGCGCTCTTGGTGCCTGGCTCGGCACCCCCCGCCGCGCCCCCGTTGTGACGAAACCCCCGGTGCGGACTGGTGGGCGCCGGGGGGATCGAGGGGGAGGGCGTCAGCCGTTGTACGGTTCGGCCTTCAGGATGCGGACCATGGCTTTCTTGCCGTTGGGGAGTTCGTACTCGGCGTCTTCGTTGACCTTGTGGCCGATCACGCCGGCACCCAGGGGGGACTGGGGGGAGTACGTCTCGATCTCGGTGCTGGCGTATTCGCGGGAGGCCAGCAGGAAGGTCAGGGTGTCGTCCTCGTCGCCGTCGAAGGCGATGGTGACGACCATGCCGGGAGCGACCGTGCCGTCCGCGGACTGCGGAGTCTCG
>DATCQX010000798.1:0-3545 GCA_036569285.1 Streptomyces sp. | reverse complement strand
GTCTGAGGTGAGGGGTGGGGGCGGTCAGGGCCTCCAGCGCACGTCGTCCCCTACCCCCGCGCCGTCCCCCTCGGCGGCTCGTATGCCCGCCTCGGCTGCACCCCGTCCGGGCGGGGCGTGTGCAGGGGCGGGAGTTGGGCGTCCGCCGTGTTCACGCGGGGCAGGGCGTACGCGTGGTGTTCGTACAGCCAGCGGATCATCTGCTCGCGGACGGTGACGCGGACCTTCCAGATGTCGTCCGCGTCCTTGGCCGTCAGCAGGGCGCGGACCTCGATGGTGTTGGGGGTGGTGTCGGTCACGCAGAGGTCGTACGCGCGGCCGTCCCAGTGCTCGCAGGCGCGCAGGATGTCGCGGAGGTGGACGCGCATCTCGTCGAGGGGCGCGGAGTGGTCGAGCTGCCAGAACACCGTGCCCGTGAGCTGCGCGCCGCCACGCGACCAGTTCTGGAACGGCTTGGACGTGAAGTACGACACCGGCATGGTGATCCGGCGTTCGTCCCAGGTGCGGACGGTGAGGTAGGTCAGGGTGATGTCCTCGACCGTCCCCCACTCCCCGTCGACGACGACCGTGTCACCGAGGCGGACCATGTCCCCGAAGGCGATCTGGAACCCGGCGAACATGTTGCTGAGCGTGGACTGCGCGGCGACACCGGCGACGATGCCGATGATGCCGGCGGAGGCGAGGAGGGAGGCGCCGGCGGCCCGCATCGCGGGGAACGTCAGCAGCATCGCGGCGACCGCGACGACCCCGACGACCGCCGCGACGACCCGCATGATCAGCGAGACCTGCGTCCGCACCCGGCGCACGCGCGCGGGGTCGCGGTGGGCGCGGGAACTGGCGTAGCGGGTGAACGTCGTCTCCACGATCGCGGCGGCGATGCGGACGATCAGCCAGGCGGCCGAGCCGATGAGGACGAGCGTGAGGCCGCGCCCGATGCCCACGCGGTGTGCCTGGAGGAGTTCGGCCCGGTCGTACGAGCCTCTCAGCAGCGCGGCGCAGATCAGCAGCTGGTAGGGCACGCGGCCGGTGCGGAGCAGGCCCCACAGGGGGGTCTCCGAGTGGCGGGCGTCGGCCTTGCGCAGCAGGCGGTCGGTCGCCCAGCCGATGAACAGCGTGAGGACGACCGAGCCGCCGACGACGATCACGGGGCGGAGCAGGTTCTCCATGGTGTCGAACGTAACCGCTCAGGGGCGGCCCTGAACATCGGTTCGGGCCCCGGACGGTGAGACGTGTGTGAAGGCCGAGGTCACGGGGTCCGCCGGGGCTGGCACCATGAAGGCATGAACATCGTGCTCTTTCACTCGACCTACGGGCTGCGGCCCGCCGTCCGCGACGCGGCGAAGCGGCTGGAGGCGGCCGGACACGTGGTGTGGACGCCCGACCTGTTCGAGGGGCGGACGTTCGAGTCGGCCGAGGAGGGCATGGAGTTCAAGGAGACCGTCGGCAAGGAGGAACTCCTCAAGCGGGCCGTCCTCGCCGCCGCCCCCTACTCCGAGCGCGGCCTCGTCTACGCCGGCTTCTCGCTGGGCGCCTCCGTCGCGCAGACCCTCGCCCTGGGCGACGAGAAGGCCCGCGGCCTGCTCCTGCTGCACGGCACGTCCGACATCGCGCCGAACGCGTCCGTGGACGAGCTGCCCGTCCAACTGCACGTCGCCTCGCCGGACCAGTTCGAGACGGACGACTGGCTGAACTCCTGGTACCTCCAGATGCGGCGGGTGGGCGCCGACGTCGAGGTCCACCGGTACACCGGGGCCGGCCACCTCTACACCGACCCCGGGCTCCCGGACTACGACGAGGAGGCCGCCGAGACCACCTGGCGGGTGGCGCTCGGCTTCCTCGAAACGCTGTAGGTCACACCGGGTCGTAGGTCCGCTCGACCTTCTGGGTCCCGGCGAGCGTGCGGTAGGACCGCGACCACGACGACGTCGCGTCCTGCTTCGTCTTGTCGGAGAGCGTGTAGTAGTCCATCTGCGCGCGGGCGGGCGTGATGTCGAGGACGCCGTAGCCGTGGCGGTCGGTGTCGACCCACTGGACGTGCCGGTTGGCGGCGCGGATCACCGGTGAGGCGAGGGCGGAGATGAGGCCCTCGGGGGCGTTCGTGAGGTCGTCGAGGTTGTCGGAGGTGACCGACGTGACGACGAACTCGGTGGCCGCCGACGGCGACACGGGGTAGGTGCCGGCGTCCACGGGGACGTCGTTCGCCCACGCCATGTGGATGTCGCCGGTGAGGAACACCGTGTTGGAGATGGCGTTCGACCGCAGGTGGGCGAGGAGTTCGCGCCGGTCGTCGGTGTAGCCGTCCCACTGGTCGGTGTTGAGCGCCAGGCCCTCCTGCGGGAGGCCGAGGAGCTTGGCGAGGGGCTTGAGGATGTCGGCGGCGAGGGAGCCGACGGCGAACGGCGAGATCATCACCGAGTTGCCGACGAGCCGCCAGGTGGTGTCCGAGGCCTTGAGACCGGCCTTGAGCCAGTCGAGCTGGGCGCGTCCGGTGATCGTGCGCTCCGGGTCGTCCACCGAGCCGTTGCCGACCTTGACCTGCTGGGAGCGGAAGGACCGCAGGTCGAGCAGGGAGAGGTCGGCGAGCTTGCCGAACCGCAGCCGCCGGTAGGTCGTCCCGGCGAGGGCGGGGCGCACCGGCATCCACTCGAAGTACGCCTGCTTGGCCGCCGCCTGGCGTGCCGTCCAGGTGCCCTCGGCGCCCTCGGTGTGGTTCTCGGCGCCGCCGGACCAGGAGTCGTTGGCGAACTCGTGGTCGTCCCAGATCGCGACGACCGGCGCCTTCGCGTGCAGGGCCTGGAGGTCGGCGTCCGTCTTGTAGTTGCCGTGCCGGGCGCGGTAGTCGGCGAGGGTGACGATCTCGTGCGCCGGGACGTGCGGGCGGATCACCTTGTCGCGGGTGCCGTACTGGCCGGTGCCGTACTCGTAGATGTAGTCGCCGAGGTGCAGCCAGGCGTCCAGGTCGCCGCGGGCGGCGAGGTGCCGGTACGCGGCGAAGTAGCCGGCCTCCCAGTTCGCGCAGGAGACCACGCCGAAACGCAGGCCCGCGACCGAGGCGTTCGCCGCGGGGGCCGTGCGGGTGTGCGCGACGGCGGTGTGCGTGCCGCCCGCCGAGAAGCGGAACCAGTAGTCGGTGGCCGGGGCGAGGCCGCGGACGTCCGCCTTGACGGTGTGGTCGCTCGCGGCGGTCGCGGTGACGGTGCCGCGCGCGGCTATGTCCGTGAGGGCCTTGTCGCGGGCGATCACCCACTCGACCTCGGTGTCCGGGCCGAGCCCCGAGCCGGGCAGGGCCTCGGCGGTCGGGGTCACGCGGGTCCACAGGAGGACGCCGTCGGGCAGGGGGTCGCCGGAGGCGAGGCCGTGCAGGAAGGCGGGCGCGGTGTCCGCGGCGCGCGCGGGGACGGCGGCGGCGAGCGGGCCGGCCAGGACGGCGGTCGCCGCCGCGGCCTTGACGACCGTGCGGCGGCGCGGGGTGAGGGGCTCGTGGGTGGCTCTGTGGGGTGTGGTCACGAACCCTCAGGTTACTGATGGGTATGAACGGAGGCGGG
>DATCQX010000797.1:0-2811 GCA_036569285.1 Streptomyces sp. | reverse complement strand
GCCGTCTCCGGCATGTTGACGGTCTTGGAGATGGCGCCGGAGATCCAGGGCTGGATCGCGGCCATCATCCGGACGTGGCCCATCGGGGAGATGGCGCGCTCGCCCATGGCGCAGTCGAAGACCTCGTAGTGCTCGGGCTTGAGGCTCGGGGCGTCGATCACATTTCCGTTGTCGGAGATGTGGGCGACGATCGCCTCGATCTGCTCCTCCTGGTAGCCCAGGCGGCGCAGGGCCTGCGGGACGGTGCCGTTGACGATCTGCATCGAGCCGCCGCCGACGAGCTTCTTGAACTTGACCAGGGCGAGGTCGGGCTCGACACCGGTGGTGTCGCAGGACATCGCGAGGCCGATGGTGCCGGTGGGCGCGAGGACCGACGCCTGTGCGTTACGGAAACCGTTCTGCTTGCCGAGGCGGAGCACGTCCTGCCAGGCCTCGGTGGCCGCGGCCCAGACCGGGGTGTCCAGGTCGTCCATGGCGACGGCCGCGCCGTTGGCGTCGGCGTGCTGCTTCATGACGCGGTTGTGGGCGTCGGCGTTGCGCGCGTAGCCATCGTAGGGGCCGACGATCGCGGCCAGCTCGGAGGAGCGGCGGTAGGCCGTACCGGTCATCAGGGAGGTGATGGCGCCGGCGAGGGCCCGGCCGCCGTCGGAGTCGTACGCGTGGCCGGTCGCCATCAGGAGGGCGCCGAGGTTGGCGTAGCCGATGCCGAGCTGGCGGAAGGCGCGGGTGTTCTCGCCGATCTTCTGGGTGGGGAAGTCGGCGAAGCAGATGGAGATGTCCATCGCGGTGATGACGAGTTCGACGACCTTCTGGAAGCGGTCGGCCTCGAAGGACTGGTTGCCCTTGCCGTCGTCCTTGAGGAACTTCATCAGGTTCAGCGAGGCGAGGTTGCAGGACGTGTTGTCCAGGTGCATGTACTCGCTGCACGGGTTCGACGCGGTGATCCGGCCGGACTCGGGGCAGGTGTGCCAGTTGTTGATGACGCCGTCGTACTGGATGCCCGGGTCGGCGCAGGCCCACGCGGCCTCGGCGAGCTTGCGGAAGAGCGCCTTGGCGTCGACCTTCTCGATGATCTCGCCGGTGAGGCGGGCGCGCAGGCCGAACTCGGTGCCGTTCTCGACGGCCGTCATGAACTCGTCGTTCACGCGGACCGAGTTGTTCGCGTTCTGGTACTGCACCGACGTGATGTCGTCGCCGCCGAGGTCCATGTCGAAGCCCGCGTCGCGCAGGGCGCGGATCTTCTCCTCCTCCTTGACCTTTGTGGCGATGAAGTCCTCGATGTCCGGGTGGTCGACGTCCAGGACGACCATCTTGGCCGCGCGGCGGGTGGCACCGCCGGACTTGATGGTGCCGGCCGAGGCGTCGGCGCCGCGCATGAAGGAGACCGGACCCGAGGCGTTGCCGCCGGAGGAGAGGAGTTCCTTGGAGGAGCGGATGCGGGAGAGATTCAGGCCGGCGCCGGAGCCGCCCTTGAAGATCATGCCCTCTTCCTTGTACCAGTCGAGGATCGACTCCATGGAGTCGTCGACGGCGAGGATGAAGCAGGCGGACACCTGCTGGGGCTGCGGGGTGCCGACGTTGAACCAGACGGGGCTGTTGAAGCTGAAGATCTGGTGCAGGAGGGCGTACGCCAGTTCGTGCTCGAAGATCTCCGCGTCGGCGGGCGAGGCGAAGTACTTGTGGTCCTCACCGGCCTTCGTGTACGTCTTCACGATGCGGTCGATCAGCTGCTTGAGGCTGACCTCGCGCTGGGGGGTGCCGACCGCTCCGCGGAAGTACTTGCTGGTGACGATGTTGACCGCGTTCACCGACCAGAAGTCGGGGAACTCGACGCCGTACTGCTCGAAGTTGACCGAGCCGTCGCGCCAGTTGGTCATGACGACGTCACGGCGCTCCCAGACCACCTCGTCGTACGGATGCACGCCGGGAGTGGTGTGGATGCGCTCGATGCGCAGCCCCTTGGTGGCCTTGGCGCCCTTCGCTCGGGAACCTCGTGCCGGACCGCTCGCCGTCTCTGTCATGCCGCCTCCCTGGTACAGGCAAAAACGCCCAGAAATGCCACGTTGTTCCCGTGACACAGTGTGATTTCTGAAGTTGCGGGCCCCGAAACGCACTCGCCCGCAACTGGTCTCTTCTTCGCCGCCGCCCGGCCGTCCCCGGTGTCTCCGTCCGGTTCCGGCCCTCGGATCAGTCGGCGGTGCCGGCGGGGTGGGGCACCTGGACGCCCCCGCTCCCGCCGTGGTCTCCTTCGCGGACGTCGTCGTCCGCGGCCGGGGGTCCCGTCTCTTCCCTGAGTTCCGCGATCGCGGCCTCGAAGTCCTCCAGCGAGTCGAACGCGCGGTAGACCGAGGCGAACCGCAGATAGGCGACGAGGTCGAGTTCCTGCAGCGGGCCGAGTATGGCCAGGCCCACGTCGTGGGTGGTCAGCTCAGCGCTTCCGGTGGCCCGCACCGCCTCCTCGACCCGCTGGCCGAGCTGCGCGAGGGCGTCCTCGGTGACAGGCCGTCCCTGGCACGCCTTGCGCACGCCGTTGATGACCTTGGTGCGACTGAAGGGTTCGGTGACTCCGGAGCGCTTGACGACCATCAGCGAGCAGGTCTCCACCGTCGTGAAGCGACGGGAGCAGTCAGGGCACTGACGGCGCCTGCGGATCGACGTGCCGTCGTCGGTCGTACGGCTGTCGACCACACGGCTGTCGGGGTGCCTGCAGAAGGGGCAGTGCATGGTTCCCAACCCTCCTCACAAGCAGATCTCGATGGCCTCACGGGCCTCTCGGGCCTCACGAAGCAGCCCCCAGCATAGGCGATCCGC
>DATCQX010000796.1:0-3608 GCA_036569285.1 Streptomyces sp. | reverse complement strand
TCCGACAGCAGGGCGGCGATCCTCTTGGTGCGCGTGGCGCGGTCCGCGGCCGGTTCGGCCTTGGCGAACTCGATCCGGGTGGCCCGCTTCCACGCCTGCGAGGAGACCCTCGCGCGGCGGGCACCGCCGTACAGGGCCTGCTTCGGGGTGCCGGAATCATCCCTGTTGATGTTGGACGGCGGGAGGCTCTGGAGGATGTGCACCTCGACGAAGAGGGTGGGTCGGGTCATGAGGGGGCTCCTTCACAGGTGATTTCGGCGCATGCGGACGACGCCGGGCGCCCAGCGTCAAAGGCAAGGGCCCGGTCAGGGCTGCCGGGTGGTGGTATCGGTGCGAAAGTCGCGGTCCCACGCGTTGCGGACCCGGGACTGTGCGTCCGGGTTGCGCGGGTCGTCCCAGGCCAGCAAGGCCTGGTGAACCGCGTCGTAGTCGAGGCCGATGTGCGCGCGCCGCAGCAACGGCACGAGTCCGCGCAGGTGTTGGGCCAGCTCCCCCGCGTCCAGGGAGGTGAGCAGGGCTCCGAAGCGGCGCTCGATCGCGGTGCGGTCGGCGCCGGAATCCCGGGCGAGAAGGAGACGGCAGGCGTCGCCCGGGGTGAGCCCGGGTGCGTGGACGCCCGTCTCCCTGCCCTGCTGGTGCACGCCGTAGACGGTGAGCGCGGTGTGCTCGGCGGCGAGACGGCGATTCGGGGCGCCCTGGGTGCGCGCCGATGTGCTGATCCGGGTGCGGTAGAGGGCCCACATGGCGGGTACGGTTCCGGCTTCGCGCCCGGCGCCGGAGCGCAGTGCCTCCAGCCGGGCCGACGTGTCACGGTCGTCGAGGTCGACGGTGGACCAGTAGGGCGGGCCGTCCATGAACTCGCCGTCCACCGGGGCCTGATACCCAGGGTCAGCGGCCGGGTCGGTGTACTGGAGGCCCCAGGCGCGCAGCACCTTGCCGTTGTCCGGCGTCTGCCATGCCGTCAGGTTCCGGTACAGCAGGGTGTAGTCCAGGCCGATGTCCGCATGCTGCAGCAGAGGGACCAGGCCGCGCAGATGCTGCGCGAGTTCCTCGACGTCCTGGGCCGACGCGGCAGCCTGAAGACGGCGCTCGGCGGCCTTGCGAGAGAGGGTCCGCTCCGTCAGAGCCCGCACTGCCGTGCCCAGCCCGGTACCGGGACGGTGGGCCGACCGGCCGTCGGCGGTCTGGTGCAGGCCGAAGAGGGTGAGGGCGACGTGCTCGGCCTTGTAGCTGCCGGTCAGCTGCCACGAGGACCGCTGGGCGTCGGTGAGTTCCACGCGGTGCAGGCGCCGCATCGCGGGTACTTCGCCCGGTTCACGGCCCAAACCGTCCCGCAGCGCACGCAGTCCCCGCTCCGCCCACGCCGGGACGGCCCCGCCCCCGGCCTCCGTGAGCTGAGCCTGGGTGAACTCCTCCCAGAAGAAGGGCCGGTAGTCCCGCTTGGCGGCCGGCGTGCTCATGCGGCAGCCTCCCGCGCTTCGGCCGCACGCGGCAGGATCTCGGTCAGCCGCTTGCGGAACACCCCGATGGCCTTCCCGCTGCGGAAGACGACGTCCTTCCCGTTCACCTTCTCCACCCGCCCCACCACAGCCCGCGCCGGTACGGCCGCCAGCAGCGCGTCCGCCTCCCGCCGCGCCACCCGGTCCAGCGTCACCTCCCACGCCTCCTGGGCGCGTTCGAGCAGGTCACTGTCGTCACCGACACCGCTCAGCCCCTTCAGCAGGCGCCGCATGCTCACGTCGACCGCGTGCAGCAGCCGTCCCGACGGGCGCTCGCCCTTGTCCCTCGGCAGGGGCTGGCCGCCGACAGCCCGGCGCAGGTCGGCATGGAAACCGTCCAGCGCCCGGCCCACCTGGTCGGCCTGATCCACGCACTCCAGCAGCCCCGCCCGCAGCCATTCCTCGGAGACGACCAGCGAGACCACCGGCAGCGGAAGGGAGTCGGCGACGGCGTTCTCCACCACGGCGGACTGGTTGCCGTACTCCAGGGCGCAGATCTCCACCCCCAGCGGGTAGTCGGCGGGCAGCACCCCGTACGCCCGCAGATCCCCGGCCTGCAACAACAGCGCGGACGTGTACGGTCCGTCGCCTTCCTCCGGTACGGCGAGGGCGAGAAGGGCGCCCAGTCCCTGCCAGGCCGCCCGCCCGGACGCGTGACGGCGCGGACGCCGATTCGGACGGCCCGCCTTCGGCTTCGCCGTGTGGTACCACGCGGTGTGCGGGTCGTTCCCGGAGGTGGCGGGCATCCGGTCGCCGGCACAGACGACCACCTGCCGTACGACCGTCCCCCGGCCTGTCTCCTCGGCGATCAGCCGGATACGCCGTGACTGGAACGTCCAGAGGTCCAGCAGGCCGTCGGCCGGACGCGACGACCACTCCGGGCCAGCCGGACTCTTCCAGCCGAGCGCGGACGGACGTTCGTCCCACGCCCACTGCGGACGGTCCGTCGCCGCCAGGCCGTCCGGCACCACCGGGATGTTGAGCAGCAGTGTCTCGTAGAGGTTGCGGCCGGTCGGGACGATCACCCCGTACTGGCCCAGAGGCCCGGTGTGGTTGCCTACAGTCTTGCCGTTCTTGGCCTGCGGGTCGCCCACAGCGCCCGTCTTGATGGCGGCGGTGTCCCAGCACTGGGTGTGCAGCAGCCAAAGCACGGCCTGTCCGGGCGCCAGATCCAGACAGTCGGCCTCGTTCAGGCCGGTGAAGATAGGTGCGTTGTTCCCCGAACCGGCATACGGCACGAGCAGCGTCGAGGACTTGGTCTCCCTGTTCAGCGCAGTCAGACCGGCGACCTGGCCGAAGGGGCGCTCGGAGTCGAAGAGGTGGAAGCGGTCGCCGTACCGGACGGTGAGGTACTCGGTGAGTTTCTCGATGTCCTCTTCGGAGAACCGGCCCTGCTCGAACCTCCGCTGCCACTCGTCGTTCTCGCGGGGCACCCCCAGCGCGTCGACGACCACGGGCAGCAGCAGTTGGCGCAGCACCGCCGGCAGCATCGTCGCCACCGGCAGGTCCAGGTGCCGGATCTCGTGCGCGTCGGCCAGGGTCCGTAACAGCCCGGCGCTACAGACCTCGCCGTCCAGACGGACGGCGCGTAACCATCCGCCTCGGACGAGGTCCTCCTCTGGATACACGGTGGCTTCCTCTCGTGGCGTTGCCTGCGGGCCCGTGGGACCCGCTCACGTTCCACAAGCTTCTCCGAACGCTGGTACTCCTCGTGGAGGATCGGGCCGATTGGTCGAAGTACGTCAATAAACGCGCGAATCTGCTATCAGGTGATAAACACTCGATCGTCAGCATGACCCCATCCGTCAGGCAGCTACGCTCGTCGTACCTCTCCCCGCAGCGCGGGGGTATTCCCGCTGGACTCCTAGTGGAGCCGTCGTCCCCGCGCCAGCGGGGTTTCCCACGGACGGGTGTTACGTCGTCACGAGTCCCAACTCTGCGTCGTACGTGACGTGTTGGTCGCCGAGTTGCGCTCGTCCGTCCTCCTCCAGGACCAGGGCCTTCGCGTACCGCAGCCAGGGTTCGTCCGCCCAGCCCGGCAAGGCGGCGAGTTCCCGCCCGGCTTCCTGGGCCAAGGCGAGCGGGAGCCGCACGGTGCCGCCGAGGAGC
>DATCQX010000795.1:0-4735 GCA_036569285.1 Streptomyces sp. | reverse complement strand
CTCCCCAGCCCCCCTCGCCGCCCCCTCCACCTTCGCCCAATAAGCCGCCCGCTCCCCCTCATCAACCACCCCTTCATGCTCCGCCCGCAACCCCGTCCGCCCATCCAGGCTCTCCCGAAGGATGTCCGCATGCCCGGTGTGCCGGTCGGTTTCGCAGAGGATGTGGGTGAGGACGGCGAAGAGGTTGGTGTTGGGGGAGGGGTCGGGCCACCAGGGGACGTGGCCGGGGGCGTCGAGGGGAAGGGCGTCGATCGTGGCGTCCGAGTGGGCCCAGGTCCGCTGGTAGAACCCGATGATCTGCTCCCGGGTCTCGTCCGCGGCGGCCCACAGATCGCTGCCGTCGTGATCCTGCCAGCGAGGCAAGGCCTCCGGTGAGGGCCGTCCGAAGACTTCTCCGAGATACCTCGCCTCGACAGTGGCCACGTGCTTGACCAGCCCGAGAAGATTCGTCCCGGTCACGGTCAGCGGCCGTCGGACGTCGTACTCGGACAGCCCGTCGAGCTTCCAGAGCAACGCCTCACGGTCCCGCCGGAGTCGGCTGTGCAGGTTGCTCTTGGCGAATTCGTCGATCATGCGGCATGAGCCTGCCATGGTTGCGCCTCGCGGCGGTAGGGAGGGTTCACCGCCCCGAACCACCCCGGTACAACGCGACCGTCCCCGCGGCCAGCGGCAGCCACATCACCCAGGCCGTCACGACGACGTCCGCCGTGTTCGTGCTGTCGGCGGTCATGACGGCGGACAGCAGCCCCCAGACGGCGGCGAGGAACCCGACGATCCACAGGGCGACGGTCCGGCCACGGGAGCGGCGGGGTGTTGGGGTGGATGTCTGCCGAGGGCGGGGCTGGGGAGTCGGGATGTGGTCGCGGGGCGGGAGGTGGACGACGACGTGGGAGGGGACGGCCGTGTCGACGGCGGCGATGCGGTCGGGGGTGACGCCGGTGTAGAGGGTGGGTTCGATGGCGACCTGGAAGCCGTCGTGGCCGGTGAGGGAGCGGGAGCCGTCCGGGCGGGTGGTCATGGCGGCGCAGGCCGCGTAGTGGACGGTGACCGGGCCGCCGGGGGTGGTCAGGGTGACGCCCTCCGCGCCGATCGTCAGCGTGACGCCCTCGTCCGAGAGGGAGCGGTGCCGCGTACCGTCTGTCACCGCCGTCGTCGAGTACTGCGGCGCCGCCGTGAACCCGGCCCAGTCGACGCCCCTCCCCGGCACCTGCATCAACGCGTCGGCCCAGGTCCGCTGGGCGACTTCATGGACGTCCGCGAGCGTCACCGCGGCGAGTTCGGCGCGGCGTTCCTCGGCGGAGAGGACGGGGTGGCCGAGGAGGAGGCTGAGGGCGTTGCCGGGGAGGAGGCCGGCGGGGTCGTCGTACCGCTTCCCGAGGCGGGCGCGGGAGGAGTCCAGCTCCTGCTGGGTGATCGTGCCCGCGCGCAGCCGGGCGAGCGTGTCGACGAACCCGCCGACCACGGCGTCCTGCTTCTTCGGGAGGGCGTCGGCGTACGCGGTGATCGTGGCGTACGACGCGTCGCGCGGCGAGTAGTCCGCGTCGGCCTGGTAGGAGTACCCGCCCTCTTGGCGCAGGTCGTGGAAGAGGGCGCGCCCGAAGAGGTCGGTGAAGACCATGGCGGCGGCGGAGCGGGGGACGACGGCCGAGAGGACGACGTTCCCGTCGTCGCCGTGGATGTACGCGGGCGTCACCGGCAGCGCGCTGCTCGCGGGCGGCGCCGGGATGCGGGTGCCCGGCGGGAGGGTGAGGTCGAGACCGGCGGGGATGCGGTCGCCGGTGAGCCACAGGACGGCGTTGTCGCGGGTGAACCTGGTCTGGGCCCAGTACCGGACGGCGTCCGGCGTGAGGCCCCACGTCCCCAGTTCGGAGTAGCTCGTGAGGCCGTACCCCTGAGCCCCGTACCTCCACAGAGGGAGCTGCGAGGAGCCCCCGCGCCCCGCCGCCTCCGTCCGCAGGATCTCCTTCTCGGTCTCCAGCCGCTCCAGCGGGAGTTCCCGCAGCGCCGCGCACACGCCGTTGAGGTAGGTGACGACCTCCTGCTCGGTGCCGGTGACGTGGAAGAGGGTGTACGTGGTGGCCGTGGCCCCGTTGTAGTGCAGGTCGGAGAGGCCGAGCCGGTGCAGGGCGAGGTGTTCGACGAGGTGGGTGATACCGGCGGTGGCGAGGGTCTCGTCGGCGCGGCCTACGCGGAACATGAGACCGGCGGTGACCTCCCCCGTAGTACCCGTAGTACCAGCGGCACCCGTACTCCTCGCAGCCGCCTGCCCCGTAGTACCCGTAGTACCCGAGGCGTACAGCACAGGTATCCCCTGCACGACAGTGGAGTTCATCGGCCAACCGCCTCTCGCGCGGACTTGCTGAACTTGCGGAACGCGGCCTTCCCGTCCCCGAGATACGCCCACGGATGCTCACTCGCCCGCTCCCCGAGCGCGGCGTAGTGCGGCGCCGCGTCCGCGTGGTGCCCCCCGAGGGAGAACGCGAGCGCGAAGGTGCTGTGCGCGGCGACGGAGGACAGGTCGGGCCGGTACGCCGGGTGCCGCAGGGAGATCGCGGCGGCGTTGCGCAGGTCCTGGAGGACGTTCACCCCTCGCATGTAGGCCCCGCCCTGGTCCCCCAGCGACAGCCAGTGCTCGATGTGCGCGTCCGCGACGAGGACGCCGGTCATCGCGCCGTCCGGCGCATCCCGGGTCGCCTCGACGGCGAAGCCGTGCGCCGCCTCCCAACTGCCGCCCCACTTCGGACAGAGCTGCTGGAGGAGGGCGGCCTGGGCGCCGTACACGTGCGGGTGGTGCGCCCGGAGCCGGTCGTAGCGGCGCCGGGCCTCGGTCTGCCCCAGCTCCAGCCCACGGGCCAGGGTGATTCGGACGTACCACGCGGGCGCGTACGCGGGCTGCTCCGCGCAGACCTGGATGAGGAGTTGCTCGGCCCGCCGCAGCCACGCGTGGAACTGGTCGAACTGCTCCCGTGAGACGTGCTTCGCGAGGGCGGCGCCACGGATGTCCCAGCCGATGATGAGGTACCTCTTGGCGAGGATCGTCCGGGGCAGCGGGTCGGCGGGAAACTGCTGCGCCGCCCACTCCAGGAGCCGCTCGGAGCCGTCGATCATCGCCACCGTGTTCATCCCGGTGATCAGGTCGTCGATGGACCCCAGCCGCCCGAGGAAGCCCCGGACGGCCGTCCAGTCCCCCGCATTCACCGCGTCCCGCAACGGAATCAGCTCCGGCGTGTTCTCGTACACGTCGAAACTCGGCCCCACGCCGCTCACTGTCTGCCCCCACCCCTGGCTGGATTCGCACGCATGTTTCAAGTCGCCGCAGATTAACAGGGGCCCTTACACACAACCGGCGGCCGTCCCCTAAGGGTCGGCCGCCGGTCGCGTCAGATGAACAGCTACGTCACCCGACGGTGTACGCGTACGGGATCCCGACGATCTCGGAGCCGTTCGCATTGGTGTTCGGCGAGACGGTGTCCACGTAGAGAACCCCGTGGACGACCGTCCCGACAGCCGCCGTGGGCGCGAGGGTGAGGGTCATCGTCCCCGTCCCCCCGGCGGCGACGGCCACCGGCTCATGCTTCGCGCCGTAGTCCCAGAACGCCCCGGTCGACGCCTGTGCCGCCGGGTCGACGGGCTGGGTGGTGGCGGTCAGGACCACCTTGGCGTCGCCCTTGGGCGCGGGGGTGTCCGTGAACGTGCCGGGTGAGGAGGCGTTCACGTACCACTTCCCCGGGGCCAGTTGGTCGGCGGTGGCGGTGACCGTCGCCGATCCGTCGGGACCCGTCGTGCCCAGGACCTCGGCCCCGCCCTCCCAGGGCGCCGCCGACGCCTGGACGGGGGTGTCCGCGGTGAACGTCGCGCGTACCGCCGTGGTGTGCGTGGGCACCCAATACGACCTGAAGTCACGGGTGTTGAGGGGAAGCGTGGACTTGCCGTCGATCTCAGGGAGGACCACGTCGGCCGAACCGGCGAGGCGCGGATCGAGGAAGTAGGACCGGTCCGCCGGGCCCGGGTTGGCCACCCGCACCGTCACCTTCAGCCCGCTGCCCCGCTTGACGACGGTCGACGCGCTGTCGGGCAGGCCCGGGGCGGCGACGTCCGTCACCGCGTCGAGGCGGACCCGCCCGGTGACCTCCTGGCTGACCTCGTTCCCGCTGACGGCGTCCGGGAGCACGACGATCAGCGTCCAGCGTCCGGCGGCGGGCCGGTCGACGGTCAGGCTCGCGTACTTCGTCGGCGTCGTCCCCTGGGCGCCCGTCCGGTTGGTGTCGCGGGCCAGCGTCTGCTGCTGGGGGCTGACCAGGTAGCAGGTGAGCTTGGTGTCGGCGTCCTGCGCGGTCAGGTCGACCGTCAGGTTCCGCCGCCCCGCCGGGACGTCGAGGTAGTAGCCGCCCGCTTGGCCGACACCGCGTCCGACGCCGCCGGTGATCCGCGTGGTGAACGTGGTGCTGTAGCCGGGGTCGACCGGGACCAGCGTCCGCCGGGCCACCGGCAGCGACAGGTGCTGCCCCGAGGCCGACGTGAATTGGAGGGAGAACGGTGTGTCGCCCGCCGCGTTCGGCATCGGCACGGTGACGGGGAAGACGGCGGTGCCGCCCGCCGGGACGGTCGCCGTCCGCTCGGGCACACCCGCCGACGTCCAGCCGTGGCCGGTGATCCGGATGTGCAGGGGGCCGCGGTAGGTGCCGGGCGTGTCCTTCGCGTACTGCAGGCCGCTCAGGCCGTAGTTCCAGACCAT
>DATCQX010000794.1:0-3336 GCA_036569285.1 Streptomyces sp. | reverse complement strand
GCGGATGCCCGAGCACGCGATCGTCATGCACCCCGGCCCGATGGTCCGCGGCATGGAGATCACCGCCGAGGTCGCCGACTCCCCGCGCTGCACGGTCGTCGAACAGGTCGCCAACGGCGTCTCGATCCGGATGGCCGTCCTCTACCTGCTTCTGGGCGGCAACGAGCCCGCCGTCACGCACACCCGCCCCACCACCGGTCCCGAGGAGAAGTAAGACCATGAGCAAGATCCTGATCCGTGGTGCGAAGGTGCTCGGCGGCGAGCCGCAGGACGTGCTGATCGACGGCGCTGTGATCGAGGCCGTCGGTACGGGCCTCAGCGCGGACGGCGCCGAGGTGATCGAGGCCGACGGCAAGGTCCTGCTGCCCGGCCTCGTCGACCTGCACACCCACCTGCGCGAACCCGGCCGCGAGGACTCCGAGACCGTGCTGACCGGCACGCGCGCGGCGGCGAGCGGCGGCTACACGGCCGTCTTCGCCATGGCCAACACCTTCCCCGTCGCCGACACGGCCGGAGTCGTCGAGCAGGTCTACCGGCTCGGCCAGGAGCACGGCTACTGCGACGTCCAGCCGATCGGCGCCGTCACCGTCGGCCTGGAGGGCAAGAAGCTCGCCGAGCTGGGGGCCATGCACGAGTCGGCCGCCGGGGTGACCGTGTTCTCGGACGACGGCAAGTGCGTGGACGACGCGGTGATCATGCGCCGGGCGCTGGAGTACGTGAAGGCGTTCGGCGGGGTCGTCGCACAGCACGCGCAGGAGCCCCGGCTGACCGAGGGCGCCCAGATGAACGAGGGCGTCGTCTCCGCCGAGCTGGGGCTCGGGGGCTGGCCGGCGGTCGCCGAGGAGTCGATCATCGCGCGGGACGTCCTGCTCGCCGAGCACGTCGGCTCGCGCGTGCACATCTGCCACCTCTCGACCGCGGGTTCCGTCGAGATCGTCCGCTGGGCCAAGTCCCGCGGCATCGACGTCACCGCCGAGGTCACCCCGCACCACCTCCTCCTCACCGACGAGCTGGTCCGCTCCTACAACCCGGTCTACAAGGTCAACCCGCCGCTGCGCACCGAGCGGGACGTCCTCGCGCTGCGGGAAGCGCTCGCGGACGGCACCATCGACATCGTCGCCACCGACCACGCCCCGCACCCGCACGAGGACAAGGACTGCGAGTGGGCCGCCGCCGCCATGGGGATGGTCGGCCTGGAGACCGCGTTGTCAGTGGTGCAGGAGACGATGGTGGAGACGGGCCTGCTGGACTGGGCCGGGGTCGCTGAGCGGATGTCCTCCAAGCCGGCCGAGATCGGCGGCGCGAAGGGCCACGGCCGCCCCGTCTCGGCAGGTGAGCCCGCCAACCTCACGCTCGTCGACACGGCATACCGTGGGTCCGTGGACCCCGAGGGCTTCGCCTCGCGCAGCCGCAACACCCCGTACGAGGGGCGTGAACTGCCGGGCCGTGTGACGCACACCTGGCTGCGGGGGAAGGCCACGCTCGTCGACGGGAAGCTCACGTGACATCACCTCTCCTGATCGCCGCCGAGAAGGAATCGGCCGCGGTGACCGACTGGGCCGCGCGGATCGGCTGGGTCGTCGGACTCGCCCTGTTCGTCGCCCTCGTCTACTGGCTGATGCGCGAGGGCTGGAAATGGCGCGGCACGCTCCAGGGCGACCTGCCGGAGCTGCCCCAGGCGCCGGACGCGCCCGGTGAGCCGCGCCTCACGATGACCGGCCGCTACCACGGCTCCACCACCGCCGGGCAGTGGCTCGACCGCATCGTCGCGCACGGCCTGGGCACCCGCAGCCGGGTCGAGCTGACCCTGACGGACGCGGGCCTGGACGTCGTCCGGCCCGGTGCCACCGACTTCTTCGTGCCGGCCGCGGCGCTGCGCGAGGCGCTGCTCGGCAAGGGCATCGCCGGGAAGGTCCTGAGCGAGGGCGGGCTCCTCGTGGTGACCTGGGAGCACGACGGCAAGCTGATCGACTCGGGCTTCCGCTCCGACCACGCTGCCGAGCACCTCGCGTGGGTCGAAGCCATCAACTCCATGATCAACGACAAGCAGACGGAAGGCGCCGAACGATGACGACCTCCATCCAGGGAACTGCCCCGCAGGGACAAAAGGGAGCTCCCGCCGTACTCGTCCTGGAGGACGGCCGGGTCTTCCGTGGCCGCGCCTACGGGGCCGTGGGGGAGACCTTCGGCGAAGCGGTGTTCTCCACCGGCATGACCGGCTACCAGGAGACCTTGACCGACCCGTCCTACGACCGCCAGATCGTCGTGGCGACCGCCCCGCAGATCGGCAACACCGGCTGGAACGACGAGGACGACGAGTCCAGCCGCATCTGGGTCTCCGGCTACGTCGTCCGCGACCCCGCGCGCGTGCCCTCGAACTGGCGCGCCAAGCGTTCGCTGGACGCTGAACTGGTGGCGCAGAACGTCGTCGGCATCTCCGGGATCGACACCCGTGCCCTCACCCGGCACCTGCGCGAGCGCGGGTCGATGCGCGCCGGGATCTTCTCCGGCTCGGAGATCGCACCGGAAGCCGACCTCGTGGCGCGTGTGCAGGCGCAGCCGCAGATGAAGGGCGCCTCGCTGTACGAGGAGGTCGCCACCAAGGAGGCGTACGTCGTCCCGGCGGTCGGTGAGAAGCGGTTCACCGTCGCCGCGATCGACCTCGGCATCAAGGGCATGACCCCGCACCGCATGGCCGAGCGCGGCATCGAGGTGCACGTCCTGCCCGCGACGGCGACCGAGGACGATGTGTACGCCGTGAACCCGGACGGCGTGTTCTTCTCCAACGGCCCCGGCGACCCCGCCACGGCCGACGGCCCCGTCGCCCTCATGACGGCCGTCCTGAAGCGGAAGACACCGCTGTTCGGCATCTGCTTCGGCAACCAGATCCTGGGCCGCGCCCTCGGCTTCGGCACGTACAAGCTGAAGTACGGCCACCGGGGCATCAACCAGCCGGTGCAGGACCGGACGACCGGCAAGGTCGAGGTCACCGCGCACAACCACGGCTTCGCCGTGGACGCGCCGCTCGACAAGGTCAGCGAGACGCCGTTCGGGCGCGCCGAGGTCTCCCACGTCTGCCTGAACGACGACGTGGTGGAGGGCCTGCGCCTCCTCGACCAGCCCGCCTTCTCCGTCCAGTACCACCCCGAGGCGGCGGCCGGCCCGCACGACGCCGCCTACCTGTTCGACCGCTTCGTCACCCTGTTGGAGGGCCAGCGTGCCTAAGCGCACCGATATCCAGTCCGTCCTGGTCATCGGCTCCGGCCCGATCGTCATCGGCCAGGCCGCCGAGTTCGACTACTCCGGCACCCAGGCGTGCCGCGTCCTGCGCGCCGA
>DATCQX010000793.1:0-3602 GCA_036569285.1 Streptomyces sp. | reverse complement strand
CTTGCGTTTCGACGGCGTGGAGTCCTGCGCCCGCGTCTGGCTGAACGGCACGGAGCTCGGCGAGTTCAAGGGCTCGCGGCTCGCGCACGAGTTCTCGGTGGGGGCGCTGCTGCGGCCCGAAGGCAACGTTGTCGCGGTGCGTGTGCACCAGTGGTCCGCGGGCTCCTACCTGGAGGACCAGGACCAGTGGTGGCTGCCGGGCATCTTCCGCGACGTCACGCTGCTGCACCGGCCCGAGGGCGCTGTGGGGGACTTCTTCGTCGGTGCTTCGTACGACCATGTGACCGGCACCGGCACCCTGTGCGTCGACTCGGACGTCCCCGGCCGGGTGACCGTCCCTGAGCTGGGCCTCGACATCGAGACCGGTTCGTCGGTGTCGCTGGCCGTGGAGCCGTGGACCGCCGAGACGCCGCGCCTGTACGACGCCGTCCTGGCCACCGCCGGTGAGCGCGTCCCGCTGCGGATCGGGTTCCGGACGGTCGCGCTGGACGGCGGTCTGATCAAGGTCAACGGGACGCCGATCCTCTTCAAGGGCGTCAACCGGCACGAGTGGCACCCCGAGACGGGCCGCGCGCTCGACCTGGAGACGATGCGCGAGGACGTGCTGCTGATGAAGCGGCACAACATCAACGCCGTCCGCACCTCCCACTACCCGCCGCACCCGGCGTTCCTGGACCTGTGCGACGAGTACGGGCTGTGGGTGATCGACGAGTGCGACCTGGAGACGCACGGCTTCGTCGAGCAGGAGTGGCGGGACAACCCCGTCGACGACGACCGCTGGACCCCGGCGCTCCTCGACCGCGCCGAGCGGATGGTCGAGCGCGACAAGAACCACCCCTCGATCGTCTTCTGGTCGCTCGGCAACGAGGCGGGCACCGGGCGCGGGCTGACCGCGATGGCCGAGTGGATCCACGGGCGGGACTCGTCGCGGCTCGTGCACTACGAGGGCGACTGGTCGTGCCGGGACACCGACGTCTACTCGCGGATGTACGCGTTCCACGGGGAGACCGAGGAGATCGGGAAGCGGCTGGACGGGGGCGCCGCGAAGCGGCGTGAACTCCCCTTCATCCAGTGCGAGTACGCGCACGCGATGGGCAACGGTCCGGGTGGACTCGTCGACTACCAGCGGCTGTTCGAGAAGTACGACCGCCTTCAGGGCGGGTTCATCTGGGAGTGGATCGACCACGGCATCGTCCACGAGGAGTTCGGGTACGCGTACGGCGGTGACTTCGGTGAGGAGCTGCACGACGGGAACTTCGTCTGCGACGGCCTGATCTTCCCGGACCGCACGCCTTCCCCCGGGCTGCTGGAGTTCAAGAAGGTCATCGAGCCGGTGTCCTTCGCGGGCGGCTCGGACACGGTCACCGTCACCAACAAGCAGGATTTCGCGGACCTTTCGGCGTTCGCGTTCACCTGGGCGTTCCAGGTGGACGGCGAGGAGGTCGCGTCCGGTCCACTGGAGGTGCCCGCGCTCGCGGCCGGCGAGTCGGCGGAGGTGAAGCTGCCGCCGGTGCCTTCGGAGGCGCCTGTGGGGGCGGAGACGGGGTGGACGGTGCGTGCGGTGCTGGCCGCCGACACGCTGTGGGGTGCTGAGGGCCACGAGGTCGCGTGGGGTCAAGTGCCGGTTGCCGCACGGGCGTTGCCGGTGCTGGGTGCGCGGGTCGCGCCGGTCGTCGCGCCGGACGCGATCACGCTCGGCCCGGGCGTCTTCAACTCCCGTACCGGTGAGCTGACTTCGATCGGTTCCGTGCCGGTGACGGGCGGGCTGCGGCTCGACGTGTGGCGGGCGACGACCGACAACGACAACGGGACCGAGTGGTTCACCGGGATCAACTACACCGAGCTGTGGCGGAAGTCGGGCCTGCACCGGATGCGACACCGGCTGGACGCCGTGGAGGTGGACGGGGACGCGCTGACCGTGCGGACCCGGGTGGCGCCGGCCGCCGCCGAGGTGGGGCTCGCGACCGTGTAC
This sequence comes from Streptomyces sp., assembly GCA_036569285.1. Taxonomy (GTDB): domain Bacteria; phylum Actinomycetota; class Actinomycetes; order Streptomycetales; family Streptomycetaceae; genus Streptomyces. The sequence continues at coordinate 1,630 of DATCQX010000793.1, read as the reverse complement.
CGGTGGACGTCGGACGGGGAGCGGCTGAAGCTGACGGTGTCGGTGACGCCCGAGGGCAAGTGGACGGTGCCGCTGCCCCGGCTCGGCGTGCGGTTCGGGCTGCCGGGGTCGACGGACGCCGTCAGCTGGTTCGGCGGCGGGCCGCTGGAGGCGTACCCGGACACCCGGGAGGCGTCGCGGATCGGGGCCTGGCAGTCGACGGTGGACGCACTCCAGACACCGTACGTGTACCCGCAGGAAAACGGCTCGCGGGCCGATGTGCGCAGGGCTACGCTGGGCGGGCTCCAGGTCGAGGGCGACCCGGAGTTCTGGTTCACGGCCCGCCGCTGGACCACCGAGCAGCTCGACGCCGCGCGTCACCGCACCGACCTGGTGCCGGGCGAAACCGTCTGGGTACACCTGGATCACGCGGCGCACGGGGTGGGGACGCAGGCCTGCGGGCCTCGGCCGCTCCCGCAGTACGAACTGCGGGCCGGCGCCGCCGAGTTCTCGTTCGTGTTCTCGGAAGCGGAGTGATCCGTGTGACCCGCGCGGCTCCTCATCCGCACGGTATTTGATCTCCCTGAGGCCGGCCCGGCACCCTCCGGGCCGGCCTCGGCTGTGCGCCTGCCACCCCCGCCCTTCTCGCTTTCCCTTCGTATCCGTCCCCGTGTTGTATGGAGGCTCTTCGAGTGAGCGGCAGCATCGAGGTGCGCGGGCTGTCCCGCACCTTCCACACCACCGTCCGCCGGCCCGGTTTCGCGGGCGCGCTGCGTTCGCTGGTCGACCCCGAGCGGGTCGCCAAGCACGCCGTGCAGGACATCACCTTCGACGTCGCCGAGGGCGAACTCCTCGCGCTGCTGGGCCCGAACGGCGCGGGCAAGTCGACGACCATCAAGATGCTGACCGGCATCCTCACGCCCACCTCCGGCGAGGCGCGGGTCGCGGGCGTCGTCCCCTACCGGGAGCGTGAGCGCAACGCCCGGAACATCGGCGCGGTGTTCGGGCAGCGCACCCAGCTCTGGTGGGACCTCCCGGTGCGGGAGTCGTTCATGATCCTGCGGGACATCTACGAGGTTCCCAAGGCCGAACACGCCGCGCGGCTCAAGGAGTTCGACGACCTCCTCGAACTCTCCTCGTTCTGGGGCACCCGGGTGCGCCATCTCTCCCTGGGGCAGCGGGTGCGCTGCGATCTCGCGGCGGCGCTGCTGCACGACCCGGCCGTGGTGTTCCTCGACGAGCCGACGATCGGCATGGACGTCGTCGTCAAGGAACAGGTGCGGGAGTTCCTCCGGTACCAGGTCGAACAGCGGGGCCGTACCGTCCTGTTGACGACGCACGACATGACGGAGGTCGAACGCCTCGCGGAGCGCGTGGTGTTGATCAACCACGGGCGGCTGGTCCTCGACGGTCCGCTGGAGGACATCCGGCGCAAGTTCGGCTCGACCTGGCAGGTGCGGGCCACACTCGCCGACCCGCACACCGAGGTGACGCCGCTGCGCGGGATATCCGTCGTCGAACGGGAGGGCCCTGTCGTGGTGTTCGGCCCCGAGGGCCCGGACGCGCCGACGGTCCACCAGGCGCTGAAGGCGGTCATCGAGCGGTACGAGGTGACGGACGTCGCTCTCGACGAGGCCGACCTCGAAGACGT
>DATCQX010000792.1:0-4668 GCA_036569285.1 Streptomyces sp. | reverse complement strand
GTGGGGCGGTGTGCGTGGGTGCGGGTTCGGTGGGGGCCGGTGTGCGGGTGGGTGGGGCGGGGTTGTCGGTGAGGGCCGTTCGCGCGACGGGCGCGGTGTGCCCCACGGGTGCCGTGGCCGTTCGGGCCTCCTGCTCCGTGGTGGTGCCGCTTCGCGAGCTTCCCTGCTCACTGGCCGTCCGTGTGGTCAGCGGCGTCTGCGTAGTACGCGGCCCACGACCACCGCTGAGACCACTGCGAGGGCCGCTGCGGGGGCGGCCCAGCGGAGGGTGTTGGCTGGGGTGAAGGTCTGAGGGGCCGGGACCGGGGCGTAGCGGCCTCTCGGTGGGGCGTGGTCCACCTCTTCCGCGCTTCGGCCGATCATCGTGCGGCGGGCGTGGGCGGCTTCCGCCGGGGGGTCCAAGGGGTCGAGCGCGGACGAGGGGATGTCGGTCTCGAAGATCGTGGGCGGGAAGGGGTGTTCGGGCTTCCGCTCGGGGGTGGGGTCCGACTCGGGGGCCGGCTTGGCGTCGGGGGCTTGCTTCGGGTCACGGCCTTGCTGGGGGTCAGGGGTCTGCCGGTGATCGGAGGCCTGCTGGAGGTCGGGACCTTGCCCGGCCTCGCCATCCCGCTCAGTCTCTCCGCCTCGCCCGGCCTCGCCATCCCGCTCGGCCTCGCCGCCCCACTCACCCTCACCGCTCTGCTCAACCTCGTCGCCCCGCCCGACGTCCGCCCCCTGCTCGTCGCCGGAACCCCGACCAGCGTTCGCCCCACGCTGCCGCTCCGCGTCCCGCCTCGCCTGCGGGCTCTGCGCCCCGTCCAGCTCGGGTTCCCCTGCCGAGGACAGTTCCTCCGACCCGGCCCCAGGCTCCGCACCCAACCCCGCACCCCCCAGGTTCCCCCCGAACCGACTCAACAGACGCGCCACCGCGGCCGTGACCGTCTCCGCCGGGAGTTCCGCGATCCGGCCGTCCACCCGTGCCGTGCCGGTGAACCTCAGGGTCGTACCCGTAGTCGCCCCGGTGGCCGTACCCGTAGGGGTCACCGTGAGGGTGAGGGTGAGGTGGACCTTGCCGGTGCCCCTGGCCTCCGCCGCGTCCGCCCGGAGGGTGTACGTGCCGTCGGCGGCGGGTGATACCTGGGCGGTACCCCGGTAGGTGATCGTGTGGCTGCCGACACGGATCTTCAGACGGCCGGCGATCGGCGGCGTACCCGCGTCCTGCTGGAGGCCGGGGACCGCGCGGGCCACCTGCGCGGGGTCGGCGAGGGCCGCTCGCAGCCGCTCCGCCGAAACCGGAACGAACACCTCTTGCTCCATGACGCTGGAGCCTACCCACCGGTTCGGGAAAAGCACCCCCGGAGAGGGGGATTCGCTCCGGTGGGCCGACGGCTGGGCGAAGCGGTTTCCGGACGCCCGGAGCCGAGGACGGCAAGGATTTCGCCCCCAGCTCGACGCCGCCCGGTCAAATCACCTACCAAGCGACCGAGTTGAGCAACCCCTACGCCAGGCCCCGACCTCAGGCCACCGCCCCACCCGCCCGCAGCCACTCCTCCTCGCCCCAGCCGCGGGCAGTCGTGCCTCCCCCCGCGCCTCAAAGCCCCAGGGGGCGGCACGAGTGGGCTAAGGGTCCCCCTGCTCGAAGAGCTTGGGGGAGGCACCCCACCAGCGCGGGCAAGCGACAACGTCCCCCACCTCAGCCACCCACACAGCCGCGCCCACCCCACAGCTCCAGCTCCAGCACCAGCACCAGCACCAGCCCGACTCGCACCCACCCCCACCCCGTACCCCTAGTACCTGGGATGGACCAGCGTCGATACCCGCACCCCCTCCACCCGCGTCGCCTCCGCTTCCCGCTCCCCCACAGCCAGCGCCCGCGGACTCAGCGTCCGTGGCCGCGGCGCGCGCGGGTCGAGCGCGAGGACGGGGACCCGGGGCCCGGCCGAGGCCAGCAGGAACCCCCAGTCCTTCGGCGCCCGGGAGCGCGCGGTCGTACGGTCGGGCCCCGCCGCGAACCCGGAGCCGCTGCCGGTCACCCGGTAGGGGACGGTGACCAGCCCCGCAGCCCGCATCGTCGCGTCGACGGTCCAGAAGACCCGGGACCGCGTGGTCACCGGCCCCGCGTGGACGACCAGCCGCCCCCCGGGCGCGAGGGAGCGGCGCGCGAGGCCGTAGAACTCCTCCGAGTACAGCTTGGTGCTGGCGGTGATCCCCGGGTCGGGCAGATCGGCGACGACGACGTCGTACGTGCCCGGCGGCGTCGTCCGCAGGACGTGGAAGGCGTCCCCGACGGTGACGTGGACGCGCGCGTCGCCGAGGGCGTGGTCGCCGAGGCCGGAGAGGGCCGGGTCGGTGCGGGCGAGGCGGACGAGCCCCGCGTCGAGGTCGACGACGTCGACGCGCCGGACACCGGGACGGGTGAGGACCTCGCGCGCGGCGAGCCCGTCCCCGCCCCCGAGGACCAGGACGCGCGCATGGGACCCGTACATCGCGGGGTGGACGAGCGCCTCGTGATACCTCCGCTCGTCCCGCCCGCCGACCCGCAGCCGGCCGTCCAGGTAGAGCCCCAGGGGATGACCCGGAGTACCCCCGGTGAGGACCACTTCCTGCACGTCGGTCTGGAGAGCCACGCGGATGTCGTCCCCGTAGACCGCCTGGCGGGCCGCCCGTTCGAAGTCGTCCACGAGGACGGCCGCGGCGGCGAGGACGCCGAGCACGGTCACGTTGGCGACGAGCAGCAGCCAGCGTGCCCGGCGGGTCAGGTCGCGCCGGAACAGGCCGAGGATCAGCGCGCTGCCGGCGACGACGTTGACGGCGCCGGTGAGCAGCGAACTCGTCAACTGCCCCAGGAACGGCAGGAGGAGGAAGGGGAAGGCGAGGCCGCCGACGAGCGCGCCGACGTAGTCCGCGGCGAACAGGTCGGCGACCGCGCCGCCCGCGTCCTGGCGGCGGATGCGCTGGATCAGCTCCATCAGGAGGGGTACCTCGGCGCCGATCAGCAGGCCGATGCCGAGGGAGAACGCGACGAGCAGCACGCGCGGGCCGTTCGCCCACAGGCCGCCCCAGTCGCCGGTCCAGGCGAACGCCGCGTACAGGGCCATCGCGCTGCACCCGCCGATCAGCGCGAGCGCCGTCTCGACCGCGCAGAAACCGGCGGCGGCAAGGCCCCGCAGGCGTTTGGCGGCGAGCGAGCCGATGCCCATGGCGAACACCATGACGGACAGCACGACGGACGCCTGCGTGACCGAGTCGCCCATCAAATAGGAGGCCAGCGCGACGAGTTCGAGTTCGTAGACCAGCCCGCACGCGGCGCACACGAACACACAGGCCAGGACCAGGAACCGCCCCGTCGCCGGCCGGACGGGCAACGGGGCCCGGCCTCCCCACGGAGGCGGGGCACCGGGGGGAGCGGGCGCGTGCGGTTCGATCACGACTGCGACGTTACGTCACGGCCTCAGCACGTCATGTCACCCACACGCGTGAAACCGGAGGCCGAAGTGGTCCCTTGGGTTTACGGGAGGGGGTCCGGAGGGGGTCCTGACGGGCTGCTCCACCCGTGTGAGGAGGGGGAGTGCGCCGGGCGGGTGACGCCGCCCGGCCGGGCGTGGATTCCACCCGAAGGTGTACGGCCCCTGCCTCCCAGGTAGCCGTACCCCGGAGTCTCGCGCAGCCGGAACACCCCGCAGGAGGGGCTCGTGTACGCCCCCTACCCCACAGGTACCCGTACCCCGACCCGTGTCCGGGTCGCGACGAGCTGGCCGTCCTGCGGGTAGGCGTGCCAGGTGCGCCAGTGCACATGGCCGTCCACCCGCTGGGCCAGCAGCGCGGTGAAGGCGTGCGGGCTGCCGGGGAAGACGCCGGCGAGGCCGTGGGGGTGGTCGGAGACGAGGGCGAGGAGTTCCTGCGCCCGGCTCGCGAACCGGTCGGGCGAGAGCACCTCGACGCGCGCCGCGAACTCGTACTCCCACTCGCCGACGCGTTTGGCGACGCCCAGCGGGAGTGGCGTGCTGCTGCCGGGGATGCAGGCGACCGTCTCCGAGCAGGAGCTTTGCTCCTCCTCCAGCAGCACTTGGTGGGAGGCGCCGAGGAGCCTCAACTGGAGGTTGGCACCGGACAGTTCGAGGTCGAGCGTGGCCAGGGCCGGCAGCGGCTCGCGCCCCAGGGCCCAGGCGAGGTCGGCCGCGCGCGTGTCGGTGTAGGAGGTGGTCAGGGTCGTGAGCATGGATCGGCTCCGCAAGCACGCGAGGAAGAAGCGGGTAGGTCCGGCGCACCCCGGTCGACTCCGGGGTCCAGCCCCGGCCGGCCCGGTCTGAGAGGACGTCCGCACGGGAAGTCCGAGGGGTCCGGGGGGCTGCGTTGGTGTTTTAGAGGGAATCATGGACTGCGGTCCCGCCACAGCGTTTTTACCCAACTTCGTGGGGTTTCCATCCCTCAGAGGGCTCCACAGCTCAACTGTTCAACTACGGCGTACGCCGGGCGGTCCTGGCGTACGCGGGGCGTATGTCACATACGAGGACGCCCGCCGCGTGTCGTCACACGGCGGGCGTCCCTCTGCGGTAGCCCTCGGTCCCCCGCAGGTCTCCCCGTAAGGGAAACCCCGTACCCCTGAAGGCCCCCCGGCCCCGGGCGCGGCTCAGCTGCCCCGCGTCAGCCGTCCCGCGTCAGCCGTCCGTCTTCCGGCCTCAGCTGCCC
>DATCQX010000791.1:0-27666 GCA_036569285.1 Streptomyces sp. | reverse complement strand
GCATGCGCTGATTCCTCCAGCGGCGCCCATGACGGGGCCGCGAATGCGGGGGCCCGGTGTGTGAACAGTGAAACAGTAGTGGACTGTGTGACTGGGGAGTAGCTGTTTGGGTGATCGCGTTCGATAACGCTTTCTCAACTGCCGTTCACAACGCGAGGTGTCGAGGCCGGGCGCCTGTGTATGTGTACAGCCGAACGCATCGATATGTGCGCTCGTACACACGGGCTCAGCCACCGCAGCGTCGCCGCCGAGGCGGATGTGCCGCTCGGCTCGACGACGTATCACTTCGCGACGCTGGACGAGCTGATGGTGGCGGCGCTTCGGCAGGCGGGCGATCGGTTCGGTGAAATGCTGTCGGCGGAGGCGGAGTTGTGGGCGCCTGGGAGCGATCTCGCCGCGAGCCTCGCGAAGTTGCTGGGGGAGTGGCTGCAAGGGGACGTGGGCCGGGTGGAGTTGGAGTACGAGCTGTACCTCGCGGCTTTGCGGAAGCCCGCGTTGAAGGCGGTGGCCGCTGAATGGGCCGGGTCCGCGCGGGAGTTGTTGGCGGCGTGGATGGATGAGGTGACGGCTCGGGGGGTGGTGGCGTTGATCGACGGGATCTGCCTTCAGGTACTGCTGACGGGGGAGGGGTACGACGAGGGGGCGGCTCGGGAGGTGTTCGGGAGAGTCGTAGCGGGAGGTAAGGAGTGAGGGCGGGCGGCGTGTCGTACCGCCGGCGGGTCGTTCGTACCCTGAGACACCCGGCCGCCGGTTCGCTTCTGCGGGCATTCGCCGGTTAGGTTTCCCCTTATGAGCGACACGACTGCACCTGGTACCAGCGGCGCGGTGGCCGCCGGTCTTGCCACCATCGCCGCCGACGGCACCGTTCTCGACACCTGGTTCCCCGCCCCCGAACTCGTCGCCGAGCCGGGGCCCTCGGGGAGCGAGCGGCTGTCGGCGGAGAAAGCCGTCGAGCTGCTCGGTGAGGGTGCGGCGAAGGCGATCGGGCCGGACGCGCGCCGGGGCGTCGAGGTGGTCGCGGTCCGTACGGTCATCTCCTCGCTGGCCGAGAAGCCGATCGACGCGCACGACGCGTACCTGCGCCTGCACCTGCTCTCGCACCGGCTCGTGCAGCCGCACGGGCAGAGCCTGGACGGCGTCTTCGGGCTCCTCGCGAACGTCGCCTGGACCTCCCTCGGGCCGGTCGCCGTGGACGACGTCGAGAAGGTCCGCCTGAACGCCCGCGCCGAGGGGCTGCACCTCCAGGTGACGTCCATCGACAAGTTCCCCCGCATGACCGACTACGTCGCCCCCAAGGGCGTCCGTATCGCCGACGCCGACCGCGTCCGCCTCGGCGCGCACCTCGCCGAGGGCACGACCGTCATGCACGAGGGCTTCGTCAACTTCAACGCCGGCACCCTCGGGACGTCCATGGTCGAGGGCCGCATCTCCGCCGGTGTCGTCGTCGGCGACGGCTCCGACATCGGTGGCGGCGCGTCCACGATGGGCACGCTGTCCGGCGGCGGCAACGTCCGCATCACCATCGGCGAGCGGTGCCTCATCGGCGCCGAGGCCGGTGTCGGGATCGCGCTGGGTGACGAGTGCGTCGTCGAGGCGGGGCTGTACGTCACCGCCGGGACCCGGGTCACCATGCCCGACGGCCAGATCGTCAAGGCCCGCGAGCTGTCCGGCGCGTCCAACATCCTCTTCCGCCGCAACTCCGTGACCGGGACGGTCGAGGCCCGGCCGAACAACGCGGTGTGGGGCGGGTTGAACGAGGTTCTGCACAGCCACAACTGAGGGGGCGGCGGCCGGTGAGTGAACCGGCGCCGGTGAAATGCCGTGCGGGTGAGCGCCTTTCCGGGGTCCGGGAGGGCGCTCACGCGTGTGGTCGGTGGCGGTCACGTCCGCGTTCGGCGGCGGTCACGCCTGGGTTCGGCGGCGGTCACGCCCGTGCCCACTCCTCCAGCACCCTGAAGTCGTCCTCCCGCAGGCCCACTCGGGGGTTCACGTGGTGGAGGAGGGCCGGGGCGGGGTAGCGGGTCGCGACGTACTCCGTGTCCGCCGGGGACTGCTCGTCGTCCACCCAGGCGAAAGGGCGGCCTGCGGCGTACTTCAGCAAGTGGCGGGTTTTCCAGTGGATTTCGTCCGTGCGGTGGGCGAGGAGGTCGGGGCCGAAGTCGACGTGGGGGAGGGGCGGGAGGGCGAGAACGGGGGCTATCCAGGTGTTGGCGTGGGACATCCAGGTGGTTGCCCAGACGATGTCGTAGGGCAGGGCGAGGAGGGACGGGCCGTGGGCTGGGTTGAGCCAGACGCGGAAGGGGCCTCGGTCCGGGGTGGGGGAGGCGCGGATGGTGGTGTAACCCTCGGGGCGGCGCTCGGGTTGGGCCGCGTAGGGGTTCAACGGGCCGTCTACGTCCAGGAAGAGGAGAGGGCGGGGTGGCATCTTGCCTACGGTAGAGGGGAGTTGGTGGTTCGGGCCGGGGTTTTCGGGGGCTTCGGAAATGCTTTGCCCGGGCGGCGGGCGTGAGCGGATGCTGAGGGCATGCTCGGATTTGTGAGGACCGATGACGAGGCCTTGGTCGCGTGTCTGGGGGATCCCCAGCGCGTCAGCGCGGCGTACCGGGAGTTGCTGCGGCGTGGGGACGGGGCGCTCGCGGCGATTCGGGCGGGGCTGAAGAGCGGGGACGCGGGGGTGCGGGAGGGGTGCTGTCGGCTGCTCGATCATCTCGTCGACGTGGAGTCGATGGGGGAGTTGACCGGGATGGCGGACGATCCCGACGCCAAGGTCAGGGTCGCCGCGTTCCACGCGTTGGCGTGTGACCGGTGCAAGGGGGACACCTGCGCCCCGGGCGCGGACCGGGTCCTCGAACCGGGGCTGCGACACCTCGCCTCGGACCCGGACGCCCACGTCCGGGCGATGGCCGCCGAACTCGTCGCCAAGTTCGCCGGTTCCGAGGAGCGTGCTGCGGCGGCCCTGGCGGAGTCTCATGCGCACGACCCGAGTCCTGCGGTGCGCAAGAAGGCGGGGTGGCTGGCGCGGAGGGGGTGAGGGGTGGTTGAGAGGTGAGGGCGGGGAGGCGGTGAAGGGCGCTTGAGGGGTGAGGGTGGCGCGGCGGTGAAGGGTGGCCGAGGGGTGAGGGCGGCGAGGGGGTGAGGGGCGGCCGGGTCGGTCAGCCGCATTCCTCGTACGCCGCTCGCAGAGCCTTCGTCGTTTCGCGGTCCGCGTCCAGCAACGGGCGGCGGACCGGGCCCGAGGGGAGGCCCAGGTCTGCCAGGAGGGCCTTCGCCGTCACCGTGCCGGGGAGGTTCGAGGCCATCATCAACTCCGTCAGCGGGATGAGGCGTTGTTGGGCCTTCGCCGCTGCGGTCGTGTCGCCCGCGTCGAACAGGTCGAGGACGGCGCGGACTTGGCGGGCGGCGACGTTCGAGACCGTGCTGACGTAGCCCGTGCCGCCGACCGCGTAGAGGGCGAGGTTGTGTTCGTCGCACCCGGCGTAGTACGCCAAGTCGGTGCGGGAGATGACCTTTTGGGCGGCGAGGAAGTCGTAGGAGCAGTCCTTGACAGCGAGGACGCGGGGGTGGCCGGCGAGGGTGAGGAGGGTGTCGGGGGCGATGCGGGTGCCGGTGCGGGAGGGGATGTCGTAGAGCATGACGGGGAGTTCGGAGGCGTCGGCGACGTCGCGGAGGTGGGCGGCTACGGCGTCCTGGGGCGGACGGCTGTAGTACGGGGCAGTGAGGAGGACACCCGTCGCGCCCGACTCGGCTGCCTCGGCGGCGAGGTGGATCGAGTGGCGAGTGTCCGCCGTGCCGACTCCCGTGAGGAGAGGGGTCGTTGGGCCCACGGCATCCCGGACCGCCCTCACCAGGGCCGACTTCTCCGCGTCCGTCGTCGTGGGGGACTCGCCCGTCGTCCCGGAGAGAACCAGGCCGTCGCAGCCCTCGCTGATCAGGTGGGCGGCGAGGCGCTGGGCGCCGTCCAGGTCGAGGACGCCGGTCTCGGTGAAGGGGGTGATCATCGCGCAGAGGGCGCGGCCGAAGGGAGGTGTCGTTGTCATGGGGGTAGTGTCGGCGAGGTGACGGTGTAGATCTACTTAAATTTGCTGACCATTATTCGTTAGCAGTGCTTCCCTATTGCTGGCGTCGGCATGCGGTTCAACCGAATAAAAATCTCTCCTGGACAAAAAAAGTTGTCGGTGAGATGGTGGACCCATGCTGGACGTCACCGTGATCGAGAACCCCGAGGCCGCCGCCGCGACGCTGGACCCGATAAGGGCGCGTCTGCTGGCGGAGCTGGCCGAGGGCCCCGCGTCGGCCGCGATGCTGGCCGGGCAGGTCGGGCTGCCCCGGCAGAAGGTGAACTATCACCTCAAGGCGCTGGAGAAGCACGGGCTCGTGGAGCTGGCCGGGGAGCGGCGCAAGGGGAACGTCACCGAGCGGCTGATGCGGGCCACCGCCGCGTCGTACGTCATCTCGCCGCTCGCCCTCGCCGAGGTGCAGCCCGACCCGGACCGGTTCCGGGACCAGCTCTCCGCGCGCTGGCTGCTCGCGCTCGGCGCCCGGCTCGTCCGGGACGTCGGCTCGCTGATCACCGGCGCGGCGAAGGCGCGGAAACCGCTCGCGACGTACGCGCTGGACGGCGAGGTGCGGTTCGCTTCCGCCGCCGAACGGGCCGCGTTCGTGCGGGAGTTGACGGCCGGGGTGAGCGCGCTGATCCGGAAGTACGACGCGCCGGACGCGGAAGGCGGACGTGATCACCGGATCGTCCTCGCACTGCATCCGACGCTGAAACAGACGCCGCAACCAGCTTTGCCCGAAACCGAGTTGAACGACTAGTCAGGAGCTGTGCCATGTCTGCGACGCCCAAGGGCACGGAGAAGGAATTCGAGATCGTCCGCGAGTTCGAGGTGGACGCCACGCCGGAGCAGGTGTGGGAGACGGTGACGGGCAACCCCGGAGCGTATCTGTGGCCGATGGAGGCGCCCGAGCCTCGCCTCGGGGGCAGCGGGCCGTTCGGGTCCACCGTCACCGCGTGGGACCCGCCCCACCGGTACACCAACCTGAGTGACGACGTCGGCATGGCCACCCAGTCCCGCAACCAGCTCGACTACACGATCGAGGCGCGGGACGAGGGGCGGCGGGCCTGGGTGCGGTACGTGCACAGCGGGATCTTCGTCGACGAGTGGGAGACCCAGTACGACGGGGCCGGGCGGCACACCGACTTCTATCTCCACACCCTGCGCGAGTACTTGGTGCACTTCGCGCCGAGTGCCGTGGTCTTCTCGGCCGCCCAGGGGCCGGCCGCCTCCGCCGTGCCGGACGCGATGGCTGTCGTGGCGCGGGAGTTGGGGGTCGGGGAGACGGTCGGGGAGAAGCTGCGGGTGCGGGGGCCCGGGGAGTTCGACGCCGTACTCGACTATCGGACGCCGGAGTTCATCGGGCTGCGGACCGAGCATGCGCTTGTCCGGGTGTTCGGGCGGGGGAGGTGGGGGGCTCCCGTGGGGATCAGCGTGCATGACTTCGCGGACGACGCCGACTCGAAGGGCACGGAGGCTGCCTGGCAGGGGTGGTTGGACGGGGTGTTCGGGAAGTAGGGGGCGGCTAGGGCCAGTTGGTCGCGGCCAGCGTGACGAGGCGGCGGACTTCGGTGGTCGCCTCGTCGTCGCCGAGTTCCTCCAGGGCTTCGGCGTAGGCCAGGAGGACGGTGGGGGTCTTCTGGCGGAGGGCGAAGTTGACCAGGGCGGTGACGCGGGGGCGCAGGGAGCCCGCGTCCGTGCTGGGGGCCAACTGGGTTGGGGCGATGAGGAGTCGGACGGATTCGAGCCAGAGGTCGTAGGTGTCGCGGGGGCCTGAGATGGGGGAGAGGAGGAGGGCGTCGATGAGGTGGAGTTTCTTGAAGGGCTCGGGCGGGGTCTCCACGGGGGCCTCTACCGCCTTCACGGACTCCACCGGCTCGACTGCCGACGCCGCCTTCACCGTCGTCCCCGTGTTTCCCTCTCCCTCCGGCGCCCCCAGATAGGTCGCCGCCAACTCCGCGTCCATCCACGGCAGTTCCACCGATGCCGTCTTCACCATGTAGTCCGCCAGTCCGATGACGAACCTCTCGTACCCCGCGGCGTCCCCCCGCATCAGATCCACCAGGCACGTGTCGGTGTGCACGGCGCCCAGCGAGGCGATCCTCAGCTGCGAGTCGGCTACTTCAGGGGGCAGTTCACGGCTGGGCCGGGTCCAGAAGAGGGGCAGGATCGCGGTCGGTTCCTCGGGGGCCGCCAGCCGGATCCGTTCGCGTACGACCGCCCACTCCCGGACGCACCAGGGGCTGGTGAGGTAGTCGTCGGTGAGCAGGGCGACGAGGAAGCGGGTCCGGGCGAGTGCCGAGCCGGTCTTCTGGCGCCGACTCTCGCCGAGGGCCTCTGAGGCGACGCTCAGGAAGCCCTCGTGCGGAGCCGAACGCCCGCGTTTGATCTCCGTCTCCCGCTGGAGGCGTTGGTGGAACGCCTCCATCAGCGGGGCGTCGGACGGGTGTTCGGCGTGGCTGGTGAAGAAGAAGGGCGGTCGCTCGGTCGGCATGTCCCGAGTGTGCCCGAAATGCCCTTGGCGGACGCGGTGTTCGCCGGGTCGGCGAGGCCGGCGGAGTCACCTTCTGCCGTTGTGGCTCGCCTTCGTCTTCCGGGCCGCCTTGTCCGCGAGGAACCGGACCAGCCGCGCCTCCTCGTCGTCCGCCCCGCCCAGTTCCTCCACGGCGCCGGCCAGGGCCGAGAGGACCGTCGAAGTGGGCCGGGAGAGAGCGAAGTTGACGATGGCGACGATGCGATTGCGGGCCGTGCCGCTGTCGCTCAGGGGCGTGAGCTCCAGGGGCGCGATGGCCATTCTGATGGACTCGACCCACAGGTCGAAGGCGTCGCGGCTGCGGTTGGCGGGGGAGTTGAGGAGGGCCTCGATCAGTGTGCGTTTGTCGGTCTGGTCGAGGAGGCTGCCGGGGCCCGGGAGTTGAATGCCGCGCGGCGGGGTGTCCAGCGCGGAGGGTTCGAGCTGGGCCGTGTAGCCCTCGTAGCCGATCTGGAAGACGCTTTCGGCGGCCGTGAGCAGCTTGTCCGGCCGCCCGCCCACGTGACGGGCGATGCGTTCGGCCTGCTCCGGGCTGAGGCCGTCGGTCTGTTTGAGCAGGAGGGCCTCGGCGACGGTCGGGCTGAGGCCACCGAGAGCGAGCCGGTTCTCGCCCCACGTCAGGCCCCTCGCGCGGGAGGTGACGAGGCGGTGGCCGCCGCCGGGGACGAAGTGCTCGTAGATCCGGTCGGGGTCGAAGACGTCGTCGTACACGAAGAGCCACTTGCTGTCCGGTCTGGTCTCGGGCTCGCCGAGCGTCTTCGCGCGCAGCTCGCGCAGCTCGTGGTACTGCTGCTCGATGCGCGCGGCCAGCCGTTCGTTGTCGGTCTCTCCGGAACACTCGAACCACCAGGCCACGGTGTAGCGCCGGGTGAACTGCTTGCAGAACGCGATCGCCATCTGCGTCTTCCCGAAGCCCTCGCCGGAATCCGCGTCGTGCAGCAGGACGTGGCCGTACTGGGAGAAGAGCTTCATCAGGTGGGCTATCTGCTCGTCCCGGCCTTCGAACGGCAGGCTCTGCTCAGGGATGTTGGATATGGGCGGCGGTGCCGTCGCCGGACGGCCGGAACGCGGCAGCGGCAGCGGAAGGGTCACCGCGACTCCCCCTCACGCTGCCCCGGTACGGTCCTCCCCGCGTCCTCGACCATGTCGCGCAGCACCTGCGCCTGGCCCTCGTCCGAACCGTTCAGCTGCTGCACCTCCACCACCCGGCGCACCAGCAACGGCCGGGGCTCGTAGTCGATCTGAATGGGGATCAGATCCCGTGCTTCCGGGCCGACGAACACCTCCTCCCACTGGTAGGGGTCCGGTGTCGCGGCGGTGAAGTAGCTGCGCGAGAACACGACGACGACCTGGGACGCCTGCGCCCGCGCCCGCTCGACCGCCGCCGACAGGGGCTCCAACTCCGTTCTCCAGCGGACCTGGTGGACCTCGACGCGGGTGCCGCCAGGACCGCCAGGGCCGTCCGTGTCGCTTGTGCCGCCCTCCAGTACCTCCTGCATCCAGTCGGCCCACGGCTGGTCCGCGCCGACGTAGCTGATGGCCACCGAGCGGGGTGCGGCGGGGCGGTGGGCGGTGTCCGAGTAGTGCAGGTAGCCGTCGTCCTCGCGCAGGCCTGGGCCCGTGCGAACCGCCGTGCGTTCAGGAGTGGTCAGGCGGATGTGCGAGCGCTTCGTGCCGAACGCGGGGTGCAGCGAGAGCGGGCGGATGCCTTCCAGAGGTTCGAGTGCGACAGCGCGTGCGGTGGCGATGCGGCGGGCGAGGAGGCCGAGGAGGGCGACGTACAGGTCGTTCGCCTCGGGGAGTTGGGACTGCATCAGGCCCGACAGGCCGCCGTCCTCGTACAGTTGGCCGGCCTCCGGGGCGACGCCCTCCAGATCGGTGAGGAACGGCCAGGGGTCGGTGATCGTCCGGGGGCGTTCGTGCCGGGGGACCGGCTTCCACACGAGGGGGATCAGGCAGTCGGCGACGGGCCGGTCCGTGAGGAACTCCTGGCTGCGGATGCGGTGCCGGAACACCGCCCACTCCAGCCCGCAGTCACGGTCGCGGAAGTACTCCGGGGAGTACAGCGCGACCATCACACCGACCTGCGTGACCCAGCTCTCCAGCACCGGCCCCGAACCCGTCTGCGGTCCGAGCACCCCCTCCACCCACAGGCCCTCCTGGGCCTTGAGCCGGTACTCCAGGTCGGCGTGGAAGCGGCTGAGCGACGGCCAGCCGTCGCTGCGGGTGCAACTGGTGTAGAAGTAGTAGTAGTTGACGGATCGATCCACGCGCCCCTCGCAGACTGCCGCCGGGAAGCCGGCAGGGCGTTGCTCACCGGCCCGGACATGTGCGTCGCAGCGTCTGGCCCCCGGACGGTCAGGGTCCCCCCGCTTTCTGAGGATAGGCTTCCCAGACCGCCCTGGGTACAGTGAAGAGTGCCTGGCGGGCGCACACGTCAGGCGTACGGGCACACGTCAGGCGTACGGGGTGGATATTCGCCGACGTCTCACGAGTCCCGGACTTTAGCAGGGTCCGAGGGCGGTCCCGGTGTCAGCGCGGGGCCCGGGGAGGGGAGGCCGGCGTGACGACGAGCGAGCGCGGCTGCGAAGACGGCCGGGAGCGGGGCGACTTAGCCGGACTGGCGGAGGCGGTGCCCGCCGAGCGGGTGGCGGGCCTGCCGCGTTCGGCGGTGGTGGAGGCGCTGCTGCGCAGGGGCCGACGCGATCCCCTGACCCCGCCGGGGTGGCACAGTGCGGTGTGACGCCGTGCCGTCACCCCTTGCTTTCTCCCAGTTCGTGGTCAAGCTGCACAGCCGCTGCGACTTCGCCTGCCCCGACTGCTACATCTACGCCCTGCGCGACACGGGCTGGTCCACTCAACCGCGCGCTATGCCGTACGCCATAAGGGAGTTGACGGTCCGTCGGATCGCCGAGCACGTCCGCGCCCACCGCCCGCCCCGCGCCCGCGTCATGCTGCACGGCGGTGAACCCCTCCTCGCGGGCCACCGCCGGGTCGCCCACTTCGCGCGGGCCCTGCGCGGCGAGTGGCGTGACCTGGAGACCTCGCTGGACCTCGTCGTCCAGACCAACGGCGGACAGCTGGACCGCGGTTGGCTGGACCTCTTCGAGCGGCACGGTATCCGCGTCGGCGTCAGTCTCGACGGCACCCGGGAGGCGCACGACCGGCGCAGGCGGCGCGTCTCGGGCGAGGGGACGTATGACGACGTCGTCGAGGCGCTGGAGCTGCTGCGCGAACGGCCCTCTCTCTACGCCGGTTTGCTGTGCACCGTCGATCTCGCGGCCGACCCGGTCGAGACGTACGAGGCGCTCCTGAAGCACCAACCCCCTTCCCTGGACCTGCTGTTGCCGCTCGGCACCCGTCAACACCCGCCGCCCGGACTGCCGTCCACGGGCACTCCGTACGCCCGCTGGCTCGCGGCGGTGTTCGACCGGTGGTTCGACGCGCCCGTGCGGGAGGTGCCGGTGCGGATGTTCGACTCGCTGGTGGACGTCCTGCTGGGTGGGGCGACCGGCACCGAACTGTGGGGAGTTGGGGGTTCCGACGTCGTCGTGGTCCAGCCCGACGGTGCGATCGAGCAGAACGACATCCTCAAGGCCGTCCACGACGGGGCCGCGTACACCGGGTTCCACGTCGGGCGGCACAGTTTCGACGAGGCGGGCGGGCATCCGGGGTTCGCGGCCGAGCGGGCGGGGCTCGCCGGGCTCTGCGGAACCTGCCGGGACTGTCCCGTCGTCCAGGTGTGCGGCGGTGGTCTGCGGGCGCACCGGTACCGGCGGGAGAACGGCTACGACAACCCGTCGTGCTACTGCGCCGACCTGCGGGCGTTCATCGCGCACGTTTCCGAACGCGTGAACGACAGTCTGCTCGCACTGGTGAAAGGCTGTCACAACCCCGTTACAGCGCAAGGGAATCCTCCTACGATGGGGAGGCCCGCCGGGGCCGAGCCGTTGCACTGAACGAAGGAATCGCAAGGGCCTGGGCGAGGTCCGGGGGGAGGGATCATGGTGCCGTACTTCTTCGTCAGCCACGCGGTCGAGGGCGTGGGCCGGCGGGACGTCGAGCACTTCCACGCGGACGTCCAGACGGAGATCCGCGTCCGCAAGGGCCGTGAGCCCGGGTACGAGGGAGTCCTCGCCGACCACCGCGGCAGCGACCGCGCGCTCGCCCCGCCGTCCGAGGTCCCGGCGATGAACTGCCGTTGTCTGGTGGTCCTTTACTCCCAGGAGTACTTCCGCAGCCCCTCCTGCGCCTACGACCTCACGGTCTTCGAGGAGCGTCTCAGCTGGCGGCTGCACCGCACCGGCGACGCCTCCGTGCGGCCCGTCGAGGTGGTGTGGCAGAGCGCCGGGTTACCCGCGCGCCTGGTGGAGGAGACCGCCCGGCGGTCGGGCCCGGCCACCGGCGCCGACTATCCCCGCAGCGGCGTCGGCCCGCTGATGCACGACCCGGCGGCGCGTGGCGGCTACCTGAGAGTGGTGCGGAATGTCGCCGAACGAGTACTCTCCGCAGCGGACCGCACACCACCCACCATGACCGCACACGATGTCGGGTACCTCACCCCATTCCGGGCTATGTCCCGTACGTCTGCGGTCTCATGGGATGTGCACCTTGCCCCCGTACCGGTACCGTGGCTCGGCAGGCGTACGGGTATCCCGGGGGAGACGGCCCCGGCCGGGGCCGCGACCGGGCGGCCCGCCCCGCCCCGTCGCACCAGATCGTGGTTCTCCTCCCCGGAGGACGGTGAGCGTCCCGTCCTCCGTGGACCGCATGGCTGACGCGAACATGTGGAGCAGCATCAATGAGCAGCGTGGAGCCGGAACCTTCCGGCGCCGAGGCCGCCCATGAACCGGCGACCGTAGTCACGTTCTACTCCTACAAGGGAGGCGTGGGCCGCACGATGGCCCTGGCCAACGTCGCCTGGATCCTGGCGACGGAGGGCAGCCGTGTGCTCGTCGTCGACTGGGATCTGGAGTCCCCCGGGCTCCACCGCTTCTACCATCCCTTCCTGAACGACCCGGAGTTGAGCCGCACCACCGGGGTCGTCGACCTGATCCAGGGCTACGGCCGCGACGTCGAGGCCCTGCTGGAGCAGGGAGTCGACGACGACACCTTCGAACTGCGCCTCGGGGAACTCCTGTCGGAGCACACGGACGTCCTCGCCCACCGCGACACCGTCCGCTGGAGCGACTTCCACACCCCCGGCACCGTCGACTATCTCGGCCCCGGCATCCAGAACGACCGGTACAGCGAGCGCGTCGCCTACTTCGACTGGGCCGCCTTCTACAGCCAGCACCAAGGGCGGCGTTTCGTCGAGGCGTTGCGCGAGCGGCTGCGCCAAGGCCCGTACGACTACGTCCTGATCGACAGCCGCACCGGCCACTCCGACAACGCCAGCGTGTGCACCCTGTGGCTGCCGGACGTCGTCGTCGCCGGATTCAACCTCAGCAACCAGTCCATCGAAGGCACCGCCTCCGTCGCCCACCAGATCCACCAACAGGCCCGCGAGGCAGGCCGGGAGATCCGTATCCTGCCCGTCCCGATGCGCGTCGAGCACGCCGAGCCGGGCAAGGCGGGGCGCCGCCGCGCCTACGTCGAACAGCGCTTCGCAGGCCTCGTGGCCCCGCTCACCACCGGCTCCCTCGACGAGTACTGGGGCCAGGTCGAGGTCCCGCACCACCCGGCCTTCGCCTACGAGGAGATCCTCGTCCCCTTCACCCTGCGCCCCGGCACGAAATCCCTCCAACTCGACGCCTACGTACGGATCGCGCAGGAGATCAGCCGGGGCAAGATCTCCTCCGTGCGGCCCGTCCCCGAACCCCTGCGCCTGAGGTTCGCGGAACGCTTCGAGGAGGTCCGCACCCCCGGCCGGCGCACCGCGCGCATCGTGCACGCCGCCCGCGACCGGCTGTGGGCCGAGTGGATCCGCGGCGTCCTCGCCCGGCTCGGCATCAGCTGCGAGACGACCGCGAGGTGGGACGCGCACACCGCGCCGGCGGACACGAAGCCGACGTACACCGTCCTCGTCGTCTCCCCCGCTCTTCAGTCCGCGCCCGCGCTCGACGCGGTCATCGAGCAGCACATGCGCGCCGCCGGGCGCCTCGGGTCGGGGGACCGGACGGACTCGATCGTCGCCGTGCGGGTCGAGGAGACGCGGGTACGGCCGCCGCTCGGCGACCTCAAGGGACCGCATCTGCAAAACCTCGGGGAGCGCGAGGCCGAGGAACTGCTCCTTGAGCACTTCGCACGGGGCGGGCAGCCCCGCACCCCGGGTTCCGGCGGGGTGCGGTTCCCCGGCAGCTACCCGAGGATCTGGAAGACCCCGCCCCGAGGCGCCACCTTCCAGGGCCGCGAGGAGTGCCTCGACGCGCTGCGCGACGCGTTCCCGCCCGGCCGGCCCGTCGAACCCGCGATCCTCACCGGCCCGCTCGGCGTCGGAAAGAGCCGTATCGCCCTGGAGTTCGCCTACCGCTTCGCCTCCGACTACGACGCGATCTGGTGGCTGCGCGCCGACACCGCTGCCAACGTGAGCGACGAACTCGCCGCGCTGGGCGAACGGTTGGGCGTCGTGAGGCGCTCCGCCACCGACGCCGTCGCCCGCACCCTGGAGGCCCTCGCCGGGGGCTGGGGAGACAACCGGCGCTTCCTCCTCGTCTACGACGACGTCCGCCGCCCCGCCGACCTCGGCGGACTGCTCCCCGGCGGCGGCAGCCACGTCCTCATCACCTCCGACGCCGACGAATGGCACTCCGTGGGCCGCCGGTTCGAGATCGGCATGCCCACCGAGGCCGAGGCCACCGAGCAACTGCGCCTGCACTTCCCGGGGTTGTCCGCCGGCCTCGCCCACGACATCCTCGACGCCTGCGGACGGCTCCCGCAGACCGTCGAACAGGCCGCCGCCTACGTGAAGAACGCCGGACCACCCCTGCGCGAGGCCGTCGCCGCCTACACCCACGCCATGCGCGAACGCGCCGAGGGCGGCCGGGCCGGCGCCGCCGCCGAACCCGGCTACCCGGCCGCCGCACACGCCACGTGGGCCGTCTCCATGGAGTCGCTGCGCGCCGACCACCCCGCCGCCGAACGGTTCCTCCTGCTCCTGGCCCACCTCTCCCCGGCCGGCGCCGCCCTCGACGTCCTGCGCAGCCCCGCCGCCCTCAGCCGCCTGTGCCCCGGCGAGGAGGCCACCGCCCCCGCCATCGCGGGCCGCGCCCTCCACGCGCTCGGCGAACGCGCCCTCGCCCGCGTCGACTACGGCGTCGACCGCGTCGTCGGCGACCCGATGGGCCTGCGCTTCCTGCGCGACGCCCTCACCGCCGAGGAGTTCCGCGACTCCCGCGCCATCGCCCAGCACGTCCTCGCCTCCCTCGTCCCACCGGAACCCGACACCGGCGCGCAGGAGGTGTTCGAGGAACTCGACCAGCACGTCGGCCCGAGCGGCGCCGCCACCAGCGACGACCCCGACGTACGGCGCTGGCTCGTCAGCCAGGTCCGCCACCGGCGCCTCGCCCGCCGCCTCGAACCCGCCCGCATCCTCGCCGAACAACTCCTGGAGACCTGGACACAGCGCCACGGCGAACTCGAAGTCACCACCGACATACCGACCTTGAGGCTCGCCGTCGAACTCGGCAACATCCACCGCGACGCCGGGCGCTTCGCCGAAGCCGAGGAGATCAACCACCGCGCGCTGGACCGGCTGCGCGCCGAACTCGGCCTCGAACACCCCTACACCCTGCGCAGCGCCACCGGCCGGGGCGCCGAACTGCGCGCCCTGGGCCGGGTCCAGGACGCGTTCGCCGAGGACCAGTCGACCGCCGACATCCTCACCAGCGTCTTCGGCGCCGACAACCCCCACACCCTGATGGCGTTCCTCAACCTCGGCCTCTCCCTCGCCATGGTCGGCATGACCGCCGAAGCCCTCGACCTGCACCGCGAGACCTACGAACGCTGCCGCCGCGTCCTCGGCATCCAGCACGAGCTGACCCTCAGCCTCGCCGTCCAACTCGGCTGCCGCTACCGGGAGTCCGGCGACTACGCCACCTCCCTCGCCGGGCTGCGGCAGGCGTTCGCGGACGCCGAACGCCACCACGGCGAGTCCGACCCCGTCACCCTGTACGCGGGCCGCGCCCTCGCCGCCACCCTGCGCCGCACCGGGCCCCACGACCCCGACCGCCTCAGCACCGCCCGCAAGTGCGACGCCGACGCGATGGCCGGCTGGCTCGCCTTCGCCGGACCCGGCCACCACGAACGCATCGCCGCCGGGCTCGCCTCGGCAGCCGACCTCCGCCTCCTCGGCGAACACACGGAAGCCTGCCGGCTCGCCCGGAACTCCGTGCGCGACTACGCCCATTGGGGCGCAGACCACCCCTTCCACCGCATCGCCCAGGTCGACCTCGCGCTGTGCCTGCGCTCCGCCGGAGTCCTCGACGGCATGCTCGAACTGAGCGAACAGGGCTGGCGGGGCCTCGCCGAAAGCCTGGGCGACGACCACCCGTTGACCCTGATCGCGGGCCTCGACCACGCCAACGCCCTCGTCTACGTGGGGGAGTCGGCCGCCGCCCTCGAACTCGACCGCCTCACCTACGACTTGCTGCGTGTGCGCTGCGGCGACACCCACCCCCTCACCGCGTTCGCCGCCGGGAACCTCCAGGACAGCCAGGCCCGCACCGGGGAGAGCGGCGTCAGCGCGCCGGGCGCCGCGCGCACCGAGATCGACCTCGACGTGCCGTACATCTGATCGAGCATCAGGATCCGGATCCGGGGCATGAGGTGGTGACTTGACAGTGCGACAGAGGGGCAGGGCCATGGGGGACGGACGAGAGTTCGGGCAGCCCTGGTCGGTCGCGGTGCTCTCGCCCTGGCCGGGCACCGGGGCGAGTCTCGTCACGGCCACCGCCGGGGCGATCATCGACGCCGAGATGGGCGGCAAGGGGCAGGACGTCGTCCTCATGGACGCGGACGTCCGGAGCGCCGGGCTGAGCGCGCTGCTCGACGCCTGGTGGGGCGAACCGGGCGGCGGGCCGGGGGCATTCGACCAACACGGCCGCGAGAGCGGGTACTTCGACCGGAGCGGGTGCGGGCTGCTCGCGTTCGCGCAGGAGGAGAACATTGCGCTGGCCGACCGGGCCGCCCAGCCGATGCTGCGCGGGCTGCGCTCCCGGGACGGCCGCAGCAAGGACATGTCCCTCTTCACGGGCCTGCGCGGCAGGGGGAGTTCGGCGTTCGCGGGACGGTGCGACCTGCCCGAGATCGTGGGACGGGCCGCCGAGTCCCTCGCGGAGGTCGCCGGCTGCCTGCTCGTCGACTGCGGCGCCGGGTGGGGGCCGTGCGCGCTACGGGTGTGCCAGGTCGTCGAGTACGTCTTCGTCGTCGGCCCGCCGGACGGCCGTACCCATCCCGCCGTACGGGAACTCACCGCAGGCCTCCAACATGCGGGGCTGCTGCGCAAACTCGTGGGGTACGTGGCGAACAGACCCGGTCCGGGTCCGCGAATTTCCGGACGGAATCCGCTGAACCGTGTTGGAGGCACACGTTCCAGGGACACACTGGCAGTAAGCACGATTCTCGACCTGCCCTACGACCCCCGAGCCGCCCAGACCGTCGCCCAGGGGGCGCTGCCCGGCCCGCAGAGCCCCTTCGGCAAGGCGTTCCGCGCGGGCCTCGAAGCGCTCGAACCCGACCTGTTCCGCACCGGCTTCGGCCCAGGCGGCCACTGAGGAGGCGTGATGGACACCGCGGACCCCGACCGAACCGACACTCCCACCGGGATCCGGGCGGTGACCCCGCTCCGGCTGCGCGCCGCCCATGTCACCGACGCCAGCGACGACTTCGTCGACCTGTGCGCCGACGCGCTGCACCCGCAGGGGCTCCACCACGTCGCCGCCTACCACCGGGGTGTCTACAACTACTCCGTGGACATACTGGAGTCGGTCGCCGAGGACGCCGCCGTCGACCGCTCCCTCTACATCCGCGTCGGGCGCCAGCTCAACTTCCTGCTCGGCCGCATGGACCGCGCGCTGCGGCCCGCCGAGAGCGGACGGCTGATCCGTACCGTCCTCAGACTCGGCGAGGCCTCCGTCTTCCACTACTACGTCCGCCCCGGCGAATACCTCACCGGCGTCTGCATCGGCGCCGATCACGACGAGCGCGGCGACCGCGCGATGGCCGCGCTGGCCACCCGGTTCGCCTCGATACTGCGCCAACGCGGACTGAACTACGGCGGGTTCGAGGAGGACACCTTCAAGGGGGCGCTGCCCGGGGCACGTCCGGGCGGGCCCGCGACCGTCGCCGAGGCCCTGCACACCGACCGCTCCGGTGCCGTCGGCCCCCACCCCGAGGCCCTCCTCGCCGCCTGCTCCGCCGCCCTGTCCGTCGAGGACCTCCACTACGTCGCCTACCTCGACCCGGCCGGGTTCCTCTCCGCCGACGTCCTCGAACTCGCCCCGCTCGCCCCCTACTTCCGCAACATCAGCCGCCAGAGCAGGCGCGACCGCTACCAGGACGTCGCCCGGCGGCTGCCGTTCGTCGTCGCCCGCCTCAACCACTCCCTCAAAGCGGTCCTCCCCGGCCGCCTCACCCGGACCGTCCTCGACGTCGACGAGGGCGCGCTGTACTACTCCGTCGTCGGCGACGGGCCCTTCCTGCTCGGGGTGACGCTCAATCAGGACCGGGTGTTCCACGCCGATGTGAGGATGGGGGAGCTGGCGGGGGCGGTCGAACACGTTCTGGCGAACACCCGTTGAAACAACTCGGCCTGCTGCTGGGCCTGTTGGCGGCGGGCTGGACGGTGGGGCTGGGGACCGGCGAGGTCGCCGGGTCCGACGCGTTCCTGTTCCTGACGATGCTGCTGCTCGCCGTCGGCCTGTACGGCAGCACCTCCGACATCTCCCTGCGCGAGGCCCGCGAACACCTCGGACTGCTCAGCCTCGCGGTGACGGTCGGCGTGGTCGCCAAAGCGGCCCTGATCGCCGGGGTGTTGTGGCTGACGCTCGACGACCCCGCCTACCTCGTCCTCGCGGTCACCGTCGCCCAGGTCGACCCCCTCTCCGTCGCCGCCCTGCGCGACTCCTCCCGCATGTCCCCCCGCGCGAAGACGATCCTCTCCGTCTGGGCGTCCTTCGACGACCCCGTGACCGTCCTCCTCACCGCCTTCACGGTCCCGCTGGTCACCGACGGCGAGGGCCTCGGCGGCTCGGCGAGCGGCTACGCGTCCCAACTCGGCTGGAGCGCCGCCCTGGTGGCGGGCGCGGGCGCCCTCTGGTGGTGCGGACGACGCCGGCGCGGGCGTCTCGCGGACGCCGCCGGAGCCGTCCTGGTCGTGGGGATGCTGGTGCTGGCGGCGTCGTACACGCTGATGCTCGGGATCGCCGTCGTGGGCCTCTTCTTCCGGCCCGCGTTCCTGGGGCGCTGGGTCGGCGCGGTCACCCAAGGCGCTTACGCCGTCGCCGCGTTCCTCCTCGGGATGCTGCTCGTCGAGGGCGTGAGCCTCTGGTACGGGCTTGTCCTGGGCGCCTCCGCGTTCGCCGCGCACGCCGTCGTCGCCTCGGTCCTGACGCGCCGACTGAGCCGCACCGACCGGGTGCTGCTCGCGCTGGGGCAGCAGAACGGCGTCACCGCGATCGTCCTCGCCCTCTCCCTGGAACCGGCGTTCCCGAGGGCCCCGGCGATCGTGGCGCCCGCGATCGTGACCGTCAACCTCCTGCACTTCGCGGCGAATTCGGTGGCGGGACGGCGAAACGGCCCGGTCCCGTGGCGCATCGGGGGACCGGGCCGTCGTAGCCGTCGTTCAGGTACGGCTACGGCCGGAAGCGCAGGACCTGGGGGTCGTGGTCGCTGATCTGGTCGTGGAACTCCGCGTTGATGTGCACGCTGTCGTACTCGAAGTCGCAGGAGCGGCGGATCGAGGGGCTGACCAGGATCTGGTCGAGGACCTGGGTGTTGCCCTGGTAGACGTAGGAGTAACGCTCGCTCTTCGGGAGGGACTTGATCGCCGACCAGAGGGCGCCGTCGGTCTCCAGGATCTGCGCGGTGCCGGAGAACTCGAAGTCGTTGATGTCGCCGAGCGCGATGACGTCCGCGTTCTTCTGGGTGTCGAGGATGTTCTTGACGAACGCGTTGACCAGCGTGGCCTGTTGGTGGCGCTGGACCTCGGAGGAACGGGCCGGGGGCTGGTACTGCGAGGTCAGACCCTGGTCGCCGCCCTTGGAGTTGAAGTGGTTGGCGATCACGAAGACCGTCCTGCCACGGAACACGAACTCGCCGGCGAGCGGCTTGCGGCTGTTCTTCCACGCCTCGTTCGCCGGGTCGATCCGGCCCGGGGAGACGGTGAGTTCGGCCTTGCCGCGCACCTTCGTGACCCCGACGGCCGTCGTCGCGTCGCCGCCCGCGCGGTCCGTGAAGGAGACGCGCTGCGGGTTGAACAGGAACACCTGGCGGATGTTGCCGCCGGGCTCACCGCCGTCCTGCCCGTCGAGAGGGGCGATCGAACGCCAGTCGTACTTCGGGCCGCCGGCCGCCACGATCGCGTCGATCAGCTTCGTGACGGTGACGTCGGCGGCGGTCGTGCCGTCGTTCGTCGCGCCGTTGTTGTCCTGGATCTCCTCCAGGGACACGATGTCGGGCGACTTCAGGTTGTTCACGATCGCGGCGGCGTGCTCGGCGAACGTGTTGTCCGACGGGTCGAGGTTCTCGACGTTGTAGGTGGCGACCGCCAGCTCCCCGCGCGACTGCTTGCGGGTCGACTCGCGCTGGACACCCGCGCTCTTCAGCGTGCCGAGCCGGCTCGCGACGAGGGTGTAGCCGCCGAACTGGTTGTAGTCCAGGGGACCGGCGGTGGCCCCCGTAAGGGTGTCCCCTACATTCGCCGCCGGGAAGTCGGCGGTCGCGCCCAGCGACTGGATCTGGAGCCGCCCGGTGTTCTGCGACCCGTACGACCCGTAGACCGTGCCGCCCCGCCGGTTCGCGTTCTCCCACGGCTTCACCGTCACCCACAGCTCGGTGAACGGGTCCGTGGCGCCGACCACACGGGTGTCGTCGACCTGGACGTTCATGCCCTCCAGGGACTCGTAGTAGTCCAGGGCGTACTTCCGCGGCTCCAGCGGGAGGGCGTTGACCGAGCCGTCCGGGGCGGGCGCGTACGCGGCCGGGACCGACCGCGCGCTGATCACGACCGGCGCCGGGACGGCGTTGCCGCTGGAGACGACCGTGGTGGCCGGCTTGGTGATCTCGGTGACCGCCTGGTTCCCGGACGCGGTGCCGCCGGGCACGAACTCCGAGACCGTGCCGGTGACCGTGACGGAGTCGCCGACCGCGACCCCCTTGGGGGCGGAGCTGGTGAAGACGAAGACACCCTCACTGGTCGCCGGGTCGTCGTCCGGGTTCGGGTCCTGGATCCAGAACCCCTTGGACGAGCCGTACGTGCGGATGCCCGTGACGATGCCCGGGACGTCCGTCACCTTCTGGCCGGCGTACGGGGAGATCCGGGTCGTCCCCTGGATGTCGTGGATACGGACGGTGTCCGCGTGCGCAGGCGAGACGAGGACGACGGTGGACGCGGCCGAGCAGACGGCGGCGACGGTGAGCGCGGCGAGACGCGCGGACGACTTGCTGGGCAAGTGATCCCTCCGGGGCGGGAACGACGGGGTGAGGACGGCCAGACGCGTGGGGGGAGTACAGGCATGTGACACGCGTAGACAACAGGAGAGGACGGTGAACAGTCGTTCCCCATTTCTACGCGCGTCAATCTCCTTGTTGATCACGCCACTTGTCAAGGTTTCGGCCATGTACGGGGGCTGACCGGCAGATGAACCGGGTGGCATGGGGTGAAACCCGTCTAGGCTTCGGAGTGAGTCGTACGGGTCCGGTCAGGGCCGTACCCGTAGTACTTCCGTCGCTAGGAGAATCAACCCATGTCAGACAGCTCCCCCCTGCCGCCCGTGCGGCTCGCTCCCGAAGCGGAGCTGGCCCGGGAGGCGCTGGCCGCGCCGCTGCTGGCGCGGGCCGCGCGGCTCGCCCGGTGGGCCGGCCCCGGGACCCGGGTGGACGCCGGGGGCGGGCTCGTGGACGGGCAGCTGCCGGCCGCCGCCGAGGAGCTGGGGCTGACCGGAGAGGACGCCGAGGCCTACGCGAGCGAGGCGTGGCGCGTCGCCGTGGACGCCGGGCTCGTCGAGATCGTCGACGAGGAGGCCGGCACCGTCCAGACCGGGGAGGACCTCGCCCTGCTGACCGGCGGCTCCCCGCACGACGTCCTGACCGTCTGGCTCGCCGCGCTGGAGACCGTCCTCGCCGACGCCAGCACCCCCGACCTCGACGCGCTCATGGAGGTCATGGACGAGGGCGGCAGGGTCGACTTCTCCGAGCTGGACTGGGACCCCGAGGCCGAGGCGGAGTTCCTCGACGGCGTCCTCGGCAACCTCTACCTGCTCTCCGTCAGCGAGGAGGGTCCCGGCGAGGGTCCGGTGCCGCTGCCCGCGCTGGCCGCCTCCATGATCGTCCCCGGGGACATGGGCGAGCCCACCAATGACGTCCTGGAGCAGGTCTCCGACGCGCTGATGCGGCTCGACGACCAGTTCCGTCTCCTGGAGCCGGTCGGGCTCGTCGAGTACGAGCCGGTCGACGAGGCGCTGATGGAGGGGGACGTTCCCGAGGGCGTCGACGAGACGGACGTCTCGCGGTACGGGATGGTCCGGCTGACCGCGCTCGGGCGGTACGGGCTGCGGGCGCGGCTCCTCGAAGCGGGGTTTTCCGTCCCGGCGGTGGGGGAGCTGGCCGACAAGGGGGCGGACGTCCTGCTCGACGGGACCGCCGGGTACGGGTCGCTGGCCGCGCAGGCCGAGACCGAGTTGTGGCTGGGGCAGCGGCAACCCCTCGACGCGGCGCGGGAGTTGCTGTCCGCCGCGCGTGGAGCCGATGACGGGGCTCCGCTGCGGCGGCTGCGGTGCCAGCAGGCGTTGTCGCTCGTCGGGGCGGAGGCGGAGCCGGCGGTGCGGGAGGTGCTGGACGATCCTGAGCTGGGCGGGCTCGCCCGGGTGTGGCTCAGTGAGCTGGGGTTCGCTGATGTGCCGGCGCCGTCCGAGGAGATGGTGTTCTGGCTGACGATCGACACGGTGGCCGCGCAGTTGGCTGCCGAGGGGAACTCGGAGGAGCTGCAGGCGTTGGTGGAGGGGCTGGCCGCGCAGCACGAGGGGTTCTTCGCGGCGGTGTGGAGGGTGGGGCATCCGGCTACCGCCGATGTGCTGGAGGCGATGGGGAGGCTGCATCCCGATAAGAGGGTGGCCAAGGAGGCTCGGAAGGCCGCGTTCAAAGCGCGGTCGCAGCAGGGGGGTTGAGCTTGTCGCGCGGGTGCCGGTCGTCTGTGGTTCTCGCGCGCACGCGGCGGAGCCGCATATTGGATACAGACCCGCGCCCCTGGCGAGTTGTTCAACTGGCGTTCAGAAATGACGGGGAGGGTGTCGGCGGACCTCCATGGCACCTCGACCGTCTCAGGAGAACGACATGTCGCTCACCCGCAGGGACTTCGCCGCCAGATCCGCGCTCACCGGCGCCGGTGTCGTACTGGCCGGGGGTGCTGGGGTGTTCGCCTCCGCCCCGCAGGCCCTCGCCTCCGCCGATGTCGACGGCTGCGAGCACGGTGGCGTCGGGTACGGGCCGCTCCTGCCCGACCCTGACGGGATTCTCGCGCTGCCCGCAGGGTTCTCCTACCAGGTCATCACGTACAGCGGCAGGACCAGGCTGGAGTCGGGGGAGTTCACGCCGTCCAACCATGACGGGACGGCCACCTTCGACGGGCCGCGTGGGACGACGTTGCTCGTCAACAACCATGAGTTGAAGGGGCCGCGCGAGAAGTGGGCGCATCCGGTGCCGCTCGCCGAGGGGCTCGTGTACGACCCGGGCGCCTCCGGTGGGTGCACGGTCGTGGAGGTGCGGCCCGACGGGCAGGTCGCGGAGTGGGTGGGGATCGCGGGGACGTCGACCAACTGTGCGGGCGGGCGCACGCCTTGGGGGACCTGGCTCACGTGTGAGGAGAACTCCGACCGGGCCGGCGCCAACGGGATGACCAAGGACCACGGGTACGTCTTCGAGGTCGACCCGATCGACCGGCGGGCCAACAAGGACCCCAAACCCCTGAAGTTCTTCGGGCGTTACGACCACGAGGCCGTCGTCATCGACCCCAAGCGAGGGCACGCCTACCTCACCGAGGACGCCGCGAACCCCAACGGCCTGCTGTTCCGCTGGACTCCGCCGAAGGGCTTCGAACACGGCCGGGGCAAGTTCCGCACGCTCGCGGACGACGCCGGGGTCCTCCAGGCGCCCAAGTGCTTCGACTCCGGCGGCAAGTTCGTGGACGACCTGTCCCGGGCGACGAAGATCGGCACGGTGTACGGCGTCGACTGGATCGACGTCCCCGACCGCGACGCGAAGACCGTCGCCGTCCGCAAGCAGTTCGGCGAAGGGGAGATCACCCGCGCCCGCAAGCTGGAGGGCATGTGGTGGGGTGACGGCGGCGCTTACATCGTCTCCTCGTACGCCCGCTCCGAGAGCCCCGTCCAACACGACGGCCAGGTCTGGTTCTACGACCCCAAGCGGCGCACCCTCACCCTGAAGGTCCTCCTCGGCGTCAACCCCGACCCCGTGAAGGACGGCGCCTTCGACGGCCCCGACAACATCACTGTCTCCCCCTACGGCGGCCTCGTCATCGCCGAGGACGGCGAGGGTGTCCAGCACCTCTTCGGCGCCACCGACTCCGGCCGCACCTACCCCATCGCCCGCAACGAACTCAACGCGGGCACCGAACAGGAGCCGGAATACAGCGAGTTCACCGGCGTGACCTTCTCGCCGTGCGGGAAGACGCTGTACGCCAACATTCAGACGCCGGGCATCATGCTGGCGATCACCGGGCCCTGGAAGCGGCAGCGGCGTTAATTCGTTCGACCCCCGCAGGCCGCGCCTCCTAGAGTCGGAGACACGAAAGCGACGCACCTCCCGGTGCGCAGACGGCGGTTACTTCTCTCTCAAAGAACCCGACACCGCAGTCGACTTGATCTCGGGAGGCGCGGCTTGTGGTGGGTGCCCGGTGCGCAGGCAACGGTTACTTCTTGGGCCAGGCGGTTGCGGGTTCAAATCCCGTCATCGACTTCGGGTCGGTGTAGCTCAATTCGGCAGAGCACCTGTTTAGTCCGTCGCCGCCCCCTGATCTCGGGAACCCTCCACGCGCCGCGCCTCCCCCCTGACTCACTGAATTTCGGGGGGAATTCACCATGTCCCGCTTCAACACCCGCGCCACGGCCGCCACGAAAGTACGGACGTACGAAGGCGGCAAGGGATACACGCGCGACCCGCGCACCGAACTCTTCCTCCTCGCGGTCGCCAACTTCGTCTCCCAGGAGACCTTCTACGAGTCCGGCGCCGACCGGGACGACCGATACGCCACGCTCGTGCGGAAACTGGCGGTCACCGACCCCGACTGGACGGCGGGACTCCTGCGTTGGCTGCGCGGCGAGGGCAACCTCCGTACGGCGGCCGTCGTCGGCGCCGCCGAGTACGTGCACGCGCGCCTCGCGGCCGGTGCGACGGACGGCCCCTCGAACCGGAGCGTCGTCGACTCGGTGCTGCAACGCCCCGACGAGCCCGGCGAGTTGCTCGCGTACTGGACGGCGACGTACGGCCGGAACATCCCCAAGCCCGTCAAGCGCGGCGTCGCCGACGCCGTGCAGCGGCTCTACCACGCCAAGTCCCTGCTGAAGTACGACACGTCGGGCAAGGGATACCGCTTCGGCGACATCCTCAACCTGGTGCACGCGGCGCCGGACCCGGCGAAGCCCTGGCAGGGCGAACTGTTCCGGTACGCGCTGGACCGACGGCACCACCCGGAGACGGCCGTGGTGCCCGAGTCGGCCCAAGTGCTGCTCGCGCACCGGGAGTTGATGGACCTGCCGGTCGAGCGGCGGCGCGCTGTCGTCACCGCGCAGGGCGGCGCCGAGCGGCTCGCGGCGGCCGGGATGACGTGGGAGGCTCTCGCGGGCTGGCTGCAGGGGCCGATGGACAAGGCGGCCTGGGAGGCGGTCATCCCGTCGATGGGCGCGATGGCGCTCGTGCGCAACCTGCGCAACTTCGACGAGGCCGGAGTCTGCGACGAGGTCGCGGCCGAGGTCGGCGCGCGGATCAGTGACCCCCAAGAGGTCGCGCGCTCACGGCAGTTCCCGTTCCGCTACCTCGCCGCGTACCAGCACGCGCCCTCGCTGCGCTGGGCCTACCCGCTGGAGCGGGCGCTCGGCCACTCGCTGGCCAACGTGCCCGCGCTGCCCGGCCGGACCCTCGTCCTCGTCGACCGGTCCGGGTCGATGTGGTCCCCTCTGTCGGAGCGTTCGCGGCTCAACCGGGCCGACGCGGCGGCGATCTTCGGCACGGCGCTCGCGCTGCGCGCCGAGGACGCGGACCTCGTCGAGTTCGGCACGACGAGCCGGCGCCTCGACTTCGACAAGGGCGAGTCGGTGCTGAAGATCCTGGAGCGCTTCGGCGATCTGGGCGGCACCGACACGGTCTCCGCGATCCGCTCCCACTACCGGGGCCAGGACCGGGTGCTGATCGTCACCGACGAGCAGTACGCGTACAGCTCGCACGGCGACCCGACCTCGCAGGTACCGGCTCACGTGCCGGTCTACACCTGGAACCTGGCCGGGTACCGGGTCGGCCACGGCCCCTCCGGCCATCCCAACCGGCATACGTTCGGGGGGCTTTCGGATGCGGCGTTCCGGATGGTGCCGCTCCTTGAGCGGGCCGAGGCCGCCGACTGGCCCTGGACCGTATGAGAGCGAGGCCCGCACTTCGGGGGAGTGCGGGCCTCGCCCACCGTGCTCACCTCTATCTTTACTGTTGTCGTGAACCTGACCGGCAAGTAATATTTCAGTCCATGGAAGCCATAAGACCGGTCGGCCGCACCCTCCTCAGGGACCGCGCCTGCGAAGCCATTCGGGACGCCATCGTCAGCGGGGAGATCGAACCCGGCACGGTCGTGCGGGACATCGACCTGGCCGAGCGGCTCGGACTCTCGCGGGCGCCGGTGCGGGAGGCGTTCGCCCGGCTCGTCGAAGAAGGGCTGCTGGAGAGCAAGCCGCAGAGCTACACGCGGGTCACGCCCGTCGTCGCCAGCGAGGTGCGGGACGCCGCCGCCGTCGTGGGTTCCATGCACGAGTTGGCGGCCCGAGTCGCCGTGACCCGCCTCACCCCGGCGGACATCGCGGCCATGCGCGCCGCCAACAAGCGGTTCGCGGACGCCGTCGTCGCGGGCGACGTCGACGCAGCGCTCCTCGCCGACGACGAACTCCACGACGTCCTCGTCCGCGTCAGCGGCAACCGCGCCGCCGCCGCGACCGTCGCCCGCTACACCCCCCTCATCCGCCGCCTGGAGCGCCGCCGCTTCGGCGAGGGCGGCAACTGCCGCTCCGCCGGGCTGCACGACCGGTTGATCGACGCGTGCGCGGCGATGGACGTGGACGAGGCGGTGCGGGTGACGGCGGAGATCTGGCGGGGGCTTGAGGAACTGGCCGACCTTTCCTGACCGCGACGAGCCGGCCGACTTCTCCTGCACGAGCTGCTCGCGACAAGATCTGGAGGAAAACCCATGTCCCTCTCCTCGTACGACCGTTATCCCCTTCTCTTCGGCCCCTCCCCGGTCCACCCCCTGGAGCGCCTCACCGCCCACCTCGGCGGCGCCTCCCTCTGGGCGAAGCGGGAGGACTGCAACTCCGGTGTGGCGTACGGCGGTAACAAGACGCGCAAGCTGGAGTACCTGGTCGCCGACGCCCTCGCCAAGGGGTGCGACACGCTCGTCTCGATCGGCGGGGTGCAGTCCAACCACACCCGCCAGGTCGCGGCCGTCGCCGCCCGCGCCGGGCTCAAGTGCGTGCTGGTGCAGGAGAGTTGGGTGGACTGGCCGGACTCCGTGTACGACAAGGTCGGCAACATCCTGATCAGCCGGCTCGCCGGGGCGGACGTACGGCTGGTGAAGGCCGGGTTCGGGATCGGGTTCAAGGAGAGCTGGGAGCAGGCGCTGCGGGAGGTCGAGGAGTCGGGCGGCACGCCGTACGCGATCCCGGCCGGGGCCTCCGACCATCCGCTCGGTGGGCTCGGGTTCGCCGGATGGGCCTACGAAGTCGCCGAGCAGGAGCGCGACTTGGGCGTCTTCTTCGACACCGTCGTGGTCTGTTCCGTCACCGGCTCCACACAGGCCGGTATGGTCGCCGGGTTCGCCGCGCTGGAGGAGGCCGGGGGCCGCCCGCGCCGCGTCCTCGGCATCGACGCCTCCGCGAAGCCCGCCGCGACCCGGACGCAGATCGCCCGCATCGCCCACAACACCGGTCAACTCATCGGCGTCAAGCGCGAGTTGACCGAGGACGACGTCGAGCTGGACGAGCGCTACCACGCCGGGATCTACGGCGTCCCCGACGACACGACCCTCGACGCGATGCGCCTCGCGGCCCGCACCGAGGGGATGGTCACCGACCCCGTGTACGAGGGCAAGTCCATGGCGGGGATGGTCGATCTGGTCCGGCGCGGGGAGATCGGCGCGGAATCCACTGTCCTGTACGCGCACTTGGGCGGACAGCCGGCGTTGAACGCGTACAGCGCGTTGTTCTGAGTGGGGGTGTTGGGCCGGGGGGAGGTGTGCTGGGCGGAGGTGAAGCCGGGCCGGTTGGACGCGGAGGCGTGCCGGTCGGGTGCGAAGCCGCGCAGGGTGGACGCGGGGCCGGGCGGGGTGGATGCGGAGGTGTGCTGGGCGGAGGTGAAGCCGGGCCGGTTGGACGCGGAGGCGTGCCGGTCGGGTGCGAAGCCGCGCAGGGTGGACGCGGGGCCGGGCAGGGTGGATGCAGAGGCGTGCCGGGCGGGTGGGGGAGGCAGGCCGAGTGGATGCGGAGGCGTGCTGGATTCCTGCACGGTCGTGCGGTCCCGCTGTGCCGGGGTGTGGGGTCGTGTGGCCTTGCGGTGCCGGGCGCCTGCGGGGGTCGTGCGACCTTTCCCCGCCAGCCCGCCAGCCCGCCAGCCCGCCAGCCCACCTGGGCCCGTCGGCCCACCCGGCCTGCCGCT
>DATCQX010000790.1:0-4352 GCA_036569285.1 Streptomyces sp. | reverse complement strand
CTGCGGCTCCATGATCCGCAGCGCGTCCCCGGGCGTCGGCACCCCGCCCTTGGACGACGACATCTTCGCCATCCCGGAGATCCCGACGAACGCGTACATCGGCCCGATCGGCTGCTTGCCGCCGAAGATCCCGACGATCTGCCCGCCGACCTGGAACGACGACCCCGGCGACGAGTGGTCCACGCCCGACGGCTCGAACACGACGCCCTCGTACGCCCACCGCATCGGCCAGTCGACCTTCCAGACCAGCTTGCCCCGGTTGAACTCGCTGAGCCGGACGGTCTCGGAGAACCCGCACGCCGTGCAGGTGTACGTCAGCTCGGTGCTGTCGTCGTCGTACGCGGTGACGGTCGTCAGGTCCTTCTCGCAGTTGCCGCAGTACGGCTTGTACGGGAAGTAGCCGACGCCCCCGGCCCCGGCGGACCCGTCGTCCTCACCGGCCGCGCCCGACCCCTCGGCGGCCTCCAGCTCGGCCTCGTCCACAGGCTTCTGGGAAGCCTTCGCGGGTGCCTTCTTGGTCCGGTACTGGTCGAGGATCGCGTCGATGTCGGCGCGGTGGCGGACGGCGTGCAGCACCTGCTCGCGGTAGACGCCGGAGGTGTACTGCGCCGTCTGGCTGATCCCGTCGAACTCCACACCCAGCTCGCCGAGCGCGGTGATCATCGCGGCCTTGAAGTGCTCCGCCCAGTTCAGGTACGACGATCCCGCCGGCGCCGGGACCGAGGTCAGCGGCTTGCCGATGTGCTCGGCCCACGTCTCGTCGACGCCCGGGACCCCGGCGGGGACCTTGCGGTAGCGGTCGTAGTCGTCCCAGGAGATGAGGTGGCGGACCTCGTGGCCCCGGCGGCGGATCTCGTCCGCGACCAGGTGCGGGGTCATGACCTCGCGGAGGTTGCCCAGGTGGATCGGCCCGGAGGGGGAGAGGCCGGACGCGACGACGACCGGTTTGCCCCGACGCTCCGACTCCTCGATGACCTCGTCCGCGAAACGGGAGACCCAGTCGGTGGTCTCGGTGCTCTGAGCCACGATCGGCACGTCCTCTGTGTTCTGGGATTCCTCTGGGAATCGACTACCAGCCGGTACGGTCGCACGGCTGACCGCCCCATTCTCCCAGGAGGCGCCGCCACCACGAAAACGGGTATCGGCGCCCCCGGGCAGTCCCCCTGGAGTTCTAGGGGTACTACGGGGAGGCGCCGATGTAGATGCGGATACGTCAGCCGGAGTTCACCGGCTACTGGTCAAAGCTCACCGGGATGTACTGGTCGTACGCCCGGTCGGCGGTCGCGGTGAAGTCGGCCCGCGTCACGATCGCGCACCGCACCCCGTTCACCCCACAGGTGACCCCGTCGGCGATCTGCGGCTTGATCTTGAGGTCCGTGAGGAAGGAGCCGCCCTCCTGGTAGGGGAGGGTCACCCCCGGAGTACCCGTACCACTGTCGGTGATCCGCCGCGCCGAGCCGTCGGTGGACTCGCGCCCGCCGAGACAGGGCGAGGGCAGCGTGGTGTACGTCTCGGGGTGCCCGATCACCACACCCTTGGGTACGACGCAGAAGGCCAGGAAGATGCCCTGCGCCCGGTTGTACCCGGTCCCGACGACGTCGACGGTCCCGCCTTCGGCGGGCAGCGCGGTGTCGAACGCGCCGAGCCGCAGGTCGTACGTCTGACCGTCGGCGCCGGTGGTGACGCGGTGGGCGGCACCGAAGGAGGGGGCGTAGTGGGTGGTGTACGGACTCGCCGCGTAAGGGGATGCCGAGGAGGGGGACGCCGTGACGAGCGCGAGCCCGGCGGCGGCCACCGCCACCAGCGCGGCCCTGATCTGCGTGGGGGATTTCATGGTCAACATGACAGTCCGCGACTGATCAGTAGGCAATGGCGCCCGGATCCGTACACCAGACCCACACATCAGTCCGTCACCCGAAGGTGACCTTGATGTACTGGTCGTAGCTGCGGTCCGAGGCGTCCGTCGACTTCGTCACGATCGCGCACCGCACGCTGCTGCCGCAGACGGCGCCGCTCTGGATCGCGGGCTTGACGACGAGGTCCCCGGCGAAGGCGCCGTCGCCGTCCGACTCGGTGAGGGAGGCCTCGCCGCCGAGGCAGGGCGTCGGCAGTTTCGTGTAGGTCGAGGTGTCACCCACGGTCACCCCTTCCGGGATGGCGCACAGGGAGACGGTGATGGCCTGGTCCCCGTTGTAGCCGCTGCCGGAGACGTGGACGGTGCCGCCGCGGGACGGCAGGTCGAGTCCGGAGGCGACCATGCGCAGCCGGAAGGTCTTGCCGTCGACGGTCACCGACCGGACGGCCGCACCGACGGGGGCGGCGACGGCCGTCCCCGCCATGGTGAGGGCGAGCCCGGCGGAGGCGAGGAGGGTGACGACGGCCCGCAGCCGGCGCCGGGGTGCGGGGGATGTGGAGGGAAGCGTCATACCTCATGCCTAGGGGGCACCCCGTAGTACCTCAATGGAAGACCTCCACCCCCCGGTCATACCCCCAGCTCACCCCAGGATCCGCGAGCCGGCCCCCGGGCCGATCCCCGGGCCGATCCCGAAAAGCGCTTTACCACCCATGGGATACTGGAGGGGTATATCCATCCCACGAGGAGAACGGCACCCACCCCCATGGCCCCGGTCACGTCCCTGAGCGACTCCGTCCAGCAGCACCTCGCGTCCGCCCTCTCGGCCACCCTGCCGGAGGCAGCCGGCGCGGACCCGCTCCTGCGACGCAGCGACCGGGCCGACTACCAGGCCAACGGTGTCCTCGCGCTGGCGAAGAAGGCGAAGGCCAACCCCCGCGAGCTGGCCACGCGGGTCGTCGCGAACCTGACCGCCCCCGAGATCATCCAGGACATCGAGGTCTCGGGCCCCGGCTTCCTGAACATCACCATCGCGGACAGGGCGATCACCGAGAACCTCGCCGCGCGCTACGCGGACGACACCGCCCGCCTCGGCGTCCCCCACGCCGCGAACCCGGGCACGACGGTCGTCGACTACGCCCAGCCGAACGTGGCGAAGGAGATGCACGTCGGCCACCTCCGCTCGGCGGTGATCGGCGACGCCGTCGTCCAACTCCTGGAGTTCACCGGCGAGAAGGTCGTCCGCAGGCACCACATCGGCGACTGGGGAACCCAGTTCGGCATGCTGATCCAGTATCTGGACGAGCACCCGGGCGAGTTGGACCACAAGGACGGCGAGGTGACCGGCGAGGAGGCGATGTCCAACCTCGACCGCCTCTACAAGACCGCGCGCAAACTCTTCGACTCCGACGAGGAGTTCAAGACGCGTGCCCGGCGCAGGGTCGTCGACCTCCAGGCGGGCGAGCCGAAGACCCTCGCCTCCTGGCAGAAGTTCGTCGACGAGTCGAAGATCTACTTCTTCTCCGTCTTCGAGAAGCTGGACATGGAGGTCCGCGACCCCGACATCGTCGGTGAGAGCGGCTACAACGACATGCTCCACGAGACCTGCCGGCTCCTGGAGGAGTCCGGTGTGGCCGTCCGCTCCGAGGGCGCGCTCTGCGTGTTCTTCGACGACATCAAGGGCCCGGACGGCAACCCGGTCCCCCTGATCGTCCAGAAGTCGGACGGCGGTTTCGGCTACGCGGCGACCGACCTCTCCGCGATCCGCGACCGCGTCTTCAGCCTGAAGGCGGACACCCTCCTGTACGTCGTGGACGCCCGGCAGTCCCTGCACTTCAAGATGGTCTTCGAGACGGCCCGCCGCGCCGGCTGGCTCAACGACGACACCACGGCGTTCCAGCTCGCCTTCGGCACGGTCCTCGGCAAGGACGGCAAGCCGTTCAAGACGCGTGAGGGCGAGACGGTCAAGCTGGAGGACCTCCTCGACGAGGCGGTCGACCGCGCCACGGCCGTCGTCCGCGACAAGGCCGAGAAGGTGGGCCTGACCGAGCAGGAGATCACCGAGAACGGCCGGTACGTCGGCATCGGCGCCGTCAAGTACGCCGACCTGTCGACGTCCGCCGTGCGCGACTACAAGTTCGACCTGGACCAGATGGTCTCGCTCAACGGCGACACCTCGGTCTACCTCCAGTACGCGTACGCCCGGATCCAGTCGATCCTGCGCAAGTCGGAGAACGCCACCCCGCAGCCCCACCCGGAGCTGGAACTGGCCCCGGCGGAGCGGGCGCTCGGCCTGCACCTCGACCAGTTCGCGGAGACGGTCCTGGAGGTCGCGGCGTCCTACGAGCCCCACAAACTGGCCGCCTACCTCTACCAGTTGGCCAGCCACCTCACCACCTTCTACGACCAGTGCCCGGTCCTGAAGGCCGACACCCCCGCCCAGCAGGAGAACCGCCTCTTCCTGATCGACCTCACGGCCCGCACCCTCCACCAGGGCATG
>DATCQX010000789.1:0-6474 GCA_036569285.1 Streptomyces sp. | reverse complement strand
CCCTCCAGGAGCAGGAGCCGCACACGCCGGTCGCGTTGGAGGTGTACGTGCCGTTCCACGAGAGCGGCTACCGGCACCCCGGCCTGGAGGAGATGCTCGCGGTGTCCCGGCGCACGAAGAGCTGGGCCGCCGTCGAACGGCCCCCCAACCGGCAGCTCGCCCTGCTCAGCGCGGAACGCCGCATCGGCCTCACCCCGAGCGGCGACTTCGGCGAGGTCCTGCGCCGCACCTGGCTCGGCCAGCTCCCCGAACCGTGGACCGTCCAGCTCCACATCGCCTACGACATCACCCACACCGTCTTCCACGTCACCAACTGGGGCGAGCGACCGCACGCCCTCCCGCCCGACATCGCCGACTACCTCGACCGCTACCTGCCCGCCTGGCTGGAGACCTGGGCCGACCTCGAACACTGGGACCTCCTCGGCGAACTCCTCGTCGTCGACGCCTGTCTGCCCCGCCCCGCGCTCGACGCCGAGATCTGGGAGCGGTACGCGGCGGCCCAGGCACCGAACGGCGCGATGCCGGTCCACAAGGGGATGCCCGAGGGCGACCCCGGCGAGGTCTTCGACCTCCTCCACCATCCCACCCTCGTCGCCGCGTTCGCCTCCGCGATGGCCACCTCACGGGCGCTCGGCTGATGCCGCCCGCCGACGCCCGCCTCACCGAGGCCCTCCAGCTCATCGACGCGCCCGACGCCGTCGTCGCGATCTCCCGGCGCGGGCGGCGGACCGTCGTCGGCGCGGACGGCGGGGTGCGGGCGCTGCGGTACGAACTGGGGTCGCTGACCAAGACGTTCACGGTGCTGCTCGCGGCGCGGATGGCCGACGAGGGGACGATCGGGCTGGACGACTCCCTCGCCGCACACCTGCCCGTACCGCCCACACCGGTCACCCTGCGCCACCTCGCCACGCACACGTCGGGCCTGCCGCGCGTCCCCCACGACCTGCTGCCCGGCGCACTCCTGCACCCCCGCCGCAACCCCTACACCCGGTACGGCACCGACCGGCTCCTCGCGGCCTTCACCCGCGCCCGGCCCCGGCACGCGCCCGGCGCGCACTGGAACTACTCCAACTTCGGCGTCGCCCTCCTCGGGCAGGCCCTCAGCCGGACCGCCGGGACGCCCTACCCCGAACTCCTCGCCGAGAAGGTCCTCACCCCGCTGGGGCTGACCCGGACCGGGGCGACGCCCGCGCCGAGCGACGCCGTCGGGTACCGCAAGGACGGGACGACCCAGGTGCCGTGCACCTCGATGGGGGCGTTCGCGCCCGCCGCGTCCCTCCGGGCGACGCCGGGAGACCTCCTCACCTACGTCGAGGCCCACCTCGCGCCCGGGGGACCCCTCGGACCGGCGCTGCGACAGGTCACCGTCCCCCAGCTCCGCCGCGGACGCCCCCCGGAGACGCACACCCTGACCTGGTTCCAGCACGACACCGGGCACGGGCCCGTGCTCTTCCACAGCGGGGCCACCTTCGGACAACAGGCGTACGCCGGCTTCCACCCCGCCTCCGGCACCGCCGTCGTCGCCCTCGCCAACCGCCACCACCGCGGCTGCCGCCTCGTCCCCGTCGCCCACGAACTCCTCCACGCCCTCGCGGCCACCACACCGGCCGGTCTCAGCGCCTCGGGGTGCGTGGGCGGCGTCTAACGCAGGCGCGCCCAGAGCGAGCGCTCCTCGGGAGTCGGCGGGACGTGAGGGACCGGGCGCTCGGGGTGGCCGGGGCCGGGAGGAAGCCCGTCGGAGGGGGCCGGGGGCGGCTCCTTTACCTCGCTCGGATCCGTCCTCTCGTCCAGCACCTCCGGCGTCATCCCCACCGCCAGCGCGCCCAGCACCTGCGCACTCCTGATCAACTCCCGCACGAAACTCCTGAGGAAGCGCACCACCATCGACCGAACCGCCTCCCCGCCGGGACCTGTAGGCCCGCATCCTGGGCGGGGGTGGTCCACGGGCGGTCGAAGAGCGCTGGAGAAACGTTTGCGTGAGGGGCATGACGGTGTTCTGACGACCGACCGCCGCGAGTGATCACCGGACCGCTACGTACGATGTGGCGGTCCTCGCGGTCACTCCGCGTGGCCGGAAGGAGGGATGATGCGGTTTCGGCAGGCCGGGGCCTGTGCGGTGCTTGCCGTCTGTCTCGCCGCATGCGGGAGGCCGGACGGTGGGGTGCGGGTGGAGGGGCCCGCGGTGACGACCGTGCAGTGGAGCGGGCCCACGTACATCGCGGATTTCTACGGGCGGGCCTGGCAGCGGCCGAAGGACGTGAGCTTGAGCAACAGCCTTGATCTCGGCGGGCTGCGCTGGCGGGGGTGGGGGACGGGGCGGCCGAGGGGGACCGGGGTGGCGACGGACGTGAACTGCGTCGCCGGGTGCCCGGACGGGAAGCCGTCGTCGTACCGCGTCGAGGTCGTGCTCGGCGGGCTGGTGCGGCGGGGGGACGTCGCCTACTACGGGCACGCCTCGCTGAAACCGCTCGACCCGCCCGAGCCCTTCTGGGCCGTGGGCTACGACCACATGGATCTGGACGTACCGGAGCGATGAACCCCATGCCGACGACGCCGACGCGCCGATGAAGCTGTTGAAGAGACCCGGCTCCAGTCTCGGCGAGAAGGTCGCCCTGGCAGTGGCCGGCGCCGCGGTCTGCGTCGCGGGCGCGGTCGGCGTGTTCGTGCACCGGCTCACCGAGGCCGACCAGCTCACGACCGCCCGTGCCGCCTTCGACCGGGAACTGGTCACCGCCGCGTACGACCAGGCCGCTGGGCGCCGTACCCGGGCCCGCCTGGACCGTCCCGGCCTGCCCGAACCCGTCGCCCGCGCGGTACGCGGCCACGTACGGGTCACCTACCTCCACGACGGCGTCCTGTGGGCGGCGACCCCGGTCGCGGGCGGCCAGATCCTCTCCCTGCGCCGCTCGTACCGTCCCGAGGAGGAGGCCCTGGCCACGCTCGACCGCACCCTCTTCGCGACCGGCGCCGCCGCCACCGTCGCCGTCTCGCTGGCCGGTCTCCTGCTCGGCATGCGGATGGGCCGCCGGGCCACGGCCGCCGCGCGGACGGCGGAACGCATCGCCGAGGGCGACCTCGACGCGCGCGTCCACCCGCGCGGCCACGACGAGATCGCCCGCCTCGCGCACTCCGTGAACACGATGGCCGACGCGCTCGGTGCCCGCCTCGAAGCGGAACGCCGGGTGACGGCGGACATCGCGCACGAGCTGCGCACCCCGGTCGCGGGGATGTCCGCGGCGGTCGGGCTGCTGCCGCCGGGACGGCCGTCGGAGCTGGTCGCGGACAGTGTGCGCAGGCTGCGGGGGCTGGTCGAGGACGTCCTGGAGGTGGCCCGGCTGGACGCCCGGGTGGCGGCCGTCGAACGGGAGGAGCGCGAGGTCAGCGCGATGGCCCGGAGGGCGGTGGCGGGGCTGGAGGGGGTCACCGTCGAGGTCGTCGCGGACGCCGTGGTGGCGACGGATCCGCGGCGCGTGGAGCGCGTGCTGACGAACCTGGCGGCGAACGCGCTGCGGCACGGTTCCCCACCGGTCGTCGTCACCGTCGACGGGCCCGCCGTCCGCGTGCGCGACCACGGACCCGGCTTCCCGGACGACCTCCTCGCCGTCCTCCACGCCTCCGGGCCCCAGCGGTTCCGGACGGGGGCGCTGACCGGCGGCACGGGGCTCGGGCTGACCATCGCCACCGGGCAGGCGCGGCTGCTGGGGGCGCGGTTGGCGTTCCGCAACCACCCCGAAGGGGGAGCCGAGACGGAGCTGAGGCTGCCCCCGGGAGGATCTTTCGGGGAGAGCCCGGCATGACTGTCTCGTCGCGGGTACTCGCCGTGCGATTCCTGGCGTCGGTGGTGCGTCAGGCGATACCGGAATGCCGATTCGGTCTTCTGGACACACGAACGGCAGGACCTAGGATGACCTCATGGGTGGAGTGGATGGAGTGCCCGAGCCGCACACCGGATGGACGTTCGTCACCAACCACGCGCGGGTCCTCGCGGCCATCGCCGACAATCACAGCGTCCGGATCCGGGACATCGCGGCCCGCTGCCGGCTCACCGAGCGGGCCGTCCAGAAGATCATCGCGGACCTGGAGCGGGACGGCTACCTGTCGCACACCCGCCGCGGCCGGACCAACGACTACGAGATCGACCCCAGCAAGATCCTCCGCCACCCCGCGGAGGCCGGTCTGACCGTGGCGTCGCTGCTGTCCATGCTGGTGAGGGACGAGGACGAGCGCCAGGAGCGGGCGGGCTAGCGCGGGCGGTCCCGGGGGAGCAGCGGGCCCAGCGGGCCGAGGTCCAGGTTCAGGTCCTCGGGGCGCAGGCCGTAGCGCTCGCGCAGTTCCGTCATCCGGTCGTCGAGGAGCATCAGGGTGAGGCCGATGCGCTCCTCCTGCTCCTCCGTGAGGTCGCCCTGGTCGAAGCGGCGGACCGCCTGGCGCTCCATCAGCTGGCGGAGCAGTTCGACGACGGTCAGCACCAGCTTGACCAGGTCACGTTCGACCGAGTCGGGATCGAGGTCCAGGCGTCCGCTCATGCCGGTTCTCCCCAGGGCGACGGCACTCGCTCCGTCACCGAGCTGATCAGCGCGTTCAGGTCGATCCTCACCAGGTCCACGTCCGCGATGCGCAGCGTGACGTCACCGGTGATCACCACGCCCCCGGCGAGGAGACGGTCCAGCAGGTCCACGAGGGACACCTCCCGGCGTTCGAGCGCGCTCACAGGTCCTCCTCCGACGTGAAGGAGTACGCCGCCCAGGGGCCGGTGAGCTCCACCCGGACCCCCGCCTGGCCGTCCGTCGTGCCGTCCGCGATCTCCACGAAACCCTCCGACAGCTCCCGCCGCACGAGAAAGGCGGCGTTGAAGACGTTCCGGCCGCCGGGCGACAGCGGGGAGTTCTGCGGCGGGCGCAGGCGCACCGCGTCCGCGTGCGAGCACAGCGCCCCGTGCAGCCGCTCCGAGAACCGCTCCGCCCGGTCCCACGACTCCTCGTCCGAGAGGGCCGCCCGCCGCCGCTGCCGCAGATACTC
Organism: Streptomyces sp.; assembly: GCA_036569285.1. Taxonomy (GTDB): domain Bacteria; phylum Actinomycetota; class Actinomycetes; order Streptomycetales; family Streptomycetaceae; genus Streptomyces. Next base: position 1,455 of record DATCQX010000789.1, on the reverse strand, counting down.
CCGTCCCGACACCGGACCCGCCGCCCGCTGCGGCGCCTGCGGCACGGCGTACACCTTCACCCCCCACTCCACCCGCCCCGCGATCCGCTCCAGCACCCGCCGGAAACGGCCCTCGCCCTCCTCCAGCATCGTGCGGACGCCGCTGTCGTCCCGGAAGACGGTGGCGAGGCGCAGCGGCAGGGGAGCGGTGACGGTGGTGAGCGCGTCGACGACGCATTCGTGCGCGCGGGCCGTCTCGCCCAGCCACTCCAGATCCTCCAGGTTCCGGCGCAGCGCCTCCTCCCCGAACACGTCCTCGGGGACGCGGCTGACGACCGCGACGAGCGAGCCGTGGACGAGCCGGCCCGGAGGCTCGCCCACGACGCCGGTGAGGTCCGCCGGGAGCGGCGCGCCGAACGGCGGGCAGACGGCGTAGACGTACCGCAGGTCGCTCACTGCTCCTCCAGCGCCTGGAGCCGCGCCCGCAACTCGGCGTTCTCGCGGGCGAGCCGGTCCCGGCGGGCCCGGGTGGAGAGCGCCGGGTCGTCCTCCCACCAGTCGATGCCCATCTCCTTCGCCTTGTCGACGGAGACGACGACCAGACGGAGCTTGACGGTGAGGAGTTCGATGTCGAGGAGGTTGATACGGATGTCGCCCGCGATGACGACGCCCTTGTCGAGGACGCGTTCCAGAATGTCGGCGAGGTTGGCGCCGCCGGTGCCGCTGTAGGGCTCGGGGAGGCGGCTCGCCATGCTCACCGCCGGGTCCGGGGGGTGTCGGGGGCGGGGGTGTCGTCGGCGTCGTCGGTGTACTCGGTGTCCTCGAAATCCTCGGCGTCTTCAGGGTCTTCGCCGTGTTCGGCGTCTTCGGCGTCTTCGGCGTCTTCGGCATCGAGGTCGGGGTCGGCGGGCTCCTCCTCGTACTCCACCTCGTTCTCCGGCTCCTCGTCCTCTTCGTACTCCAAGTCCCCGGAGTCCTCGGCGTTCTCCGGGGCGCCGGTGTCCTCCTCCGTCTCCTCGCTCTCCTCCGCGAGCGCGTCCTCGTGGCTGCGGACGACCTTCCCGTCCCGGATCTCGCCGCGCCAGCCGTCCTCCGCGTCCCCCTTGAGGGTGATGAAGCGGGCGTAGTTCTTGAGGTCGAGGCGGGCGCGGCGGCCCTGGGCGCGCCAGAGGTTGCCGGTGCGTTCGAAGAGACCGGCGGGGTAGTACTCGATGACCAGGAGGACCCGGGTCAGGTTCTCGGCGAGACGGTGGAAGGTGACCGCGCCCTTCGTGGTGCCCTTGGCGCCCTGGGAGGTCCAGGCGATCCGCTGGTCCGGCACCTGTTCGGTCGTCCGCGCCTGCCAACTGCGGCTGGACCAGAAGACCTTGAGGCGCCAGTCGGAGCGGGTGTCGTCCGCGCGGTCCGCGCTCTTGACGCCCTTCGCGAAGGAGCCGAAGTCCTGGAAACGGGTCCACTGGTCGTAGGCGGTGCGCA
>DATCQX010000788.1:0-10214 GCA_036569285.1 Streptomyces sp. | reverse complement strand
TCCACCACCCGGCCACCCCCACCGGCCCGCCCCCGCTCACTCCGCCCCGGCCGTCTCCTCCCCGCCGGAGATCACCTCCTTCTCGGGAGCACTCCGCTGCCGCACGACCCTCTGCCCCGGCGTGCGCGGACGTGTGCCCTTCGCCGGGGGACGGGTACGGGACGCCCGCCGCCCGCCCGTTCCCGCCTCGGTGGCCACGCCGCCCCTGGAGCGCGCCCGGCGTCGGGGGGCCGGTGCCGCCTCTTCGGCGTCCGCCGGCGCCTCCGCCTCCGGCGCCGCTTCTGCCGGCCCCGTCCCGCAGACCGCCTCGGGCCGCCGTCCCTCCCGCTCCGACCGCAGGCACCGCCGGACCGACTCCGGGTCGACCCCTTCGTTGCAGGCCTGGTGGAGCAGGGCCGCGAAGAGGTAGTCGGGGTCGGCGCCCAGGGCCATGGCGAGGGCCTCGCGCGCTTCGAGTTCGTCGCCGAGGGACCAGGCGACCCAGCCGGCCAGGGCGAGGGGCGCGGCGGCGTACTCGCTGTAGGAGAGGACGCAGCGCCGGGCCAGGGCGCGCCACAGGCGCAGGGCGGGGAGTGCCTCGTCGCCCTCCATCCATTCGGCGGCGCGGTCCCGGGTCGTGCGGTCCTGGAGGCCGAGGATCAGCCGGGCGGCCTCCTCCGCTCCGACCAGCGCGTCGTCCCGGCGGTCGGAGAGGAGCGGGCCGCCCACGGCGGGGACCGCGGCGAGGCGCCGTACGAGCCGTTCGGCGAGGGTCATCGTCTCCTCGGCGACCTGGGCGCTCTCGCCGTCGAGGATGCGGGGGACGATCTCCTCCGCGATCCGGTCCAGCGTCTCCTCCTGTTCCCGGACGTCTCCGGTCTCCCAGGGGAGCATCCGGACCCGGAAGTCCCGCAGGGTGCCGCGGACCTGGAGTCCGGCGTAGGTCGCGGCGGCGGCGAGGACGGACGTGCCGGGGAGGGTCATCGGGGTGCCCTCCGGCGGGCAGCAGCCGTCGCCGGGGCAGCAGTAGGACCAGAAGCGCCCGCCGGAGACGCAGAGTGCCTCGATGACGGGGATGTCGAGGAGCCCGCACTCGACGCGCAGGTGGTGGGCGAGGGGGCGCAGCCGTTCCATGACCTCTTGGGGTGTCTCTCCGGGCCCCGGCTCCTGGCAGACGTAGGCGACCATCTGCTCGGGCCGCATCCTCCGGCGTTCGGCGCCCTTCACCAGTCCCTTGACGAAGAGGCCGGCCACCTCCTTCCAGGTGCCGGGGTCGCGGGGGATGCCGAGTCCGCCGCGGGGGCCGAAGCGGCTCCGGCCGTCCTGCTCGCACAGGGAGACGAGGATCATGCTGTCCTCGGGGCGGTAGCCGAGCAGGTAGGGCACGGCGTCCGCCAGTTCGGCGGGGGTCTTGAGAGTGAGGCCGTGGGTCTCGGGGTCGTACGGCACGAGGCTGTCGAATGTGCCGTTGTCGAAGGGTTCAGGCGTTTCGCTGTGATTCGTCATGCGGTGACGATCTCGCGAATCGCGACTTCTCGCTCGACCTGTGGATAACTCCAGGCAGGGACACGTCATTTCAGGTGCCGACCTCTCTCAACTCAAGCCCCTGCCTCCCTCAACTCAGGGCCCCGGCCTCCCCCCAACTCAGGCGCTGACCTCCCTCGACTCCCGCGCCGACCTTCCTCAACCCATGTGCCGGCCTCCCCCAACCCAGCGGCCGGCCCCCGGCTCAGGCACCGCCCCACCCCACCTCCCCCACTCCGCGCCCCAGCCGTCCGCCCGCGTTGTCGGTCCCGTCCTGTTGTATGGACGCATGCAGCACACCAGCAACGCGGATCTGCGGGCGGAGGCCGATTCGGTCCTCGCCCGGCTCGTCGGGGACCCCAGCGGCCGGGCCCGGCTGAGGGAGGACCAGTGGCGGGCGGTCGAGGCTCTGGTCGCCGAGGGCAGACGGGCGCTGGTGGTGCAGCGGACCGGATGGGGCAAGTCCGCGGTGTACTTCGTGGCGACCGCCCTCCTGCGGACCCGGGGCGCGGGTCCGACGGTGATCGTGTCGCCGCTGCTCGCGCTGATGCGCAACCAGGTCGACGCGGCGGCGCGCGCGGGAGTGCGGGCGCGGACGATCAACTCGGCCAACACGGAGGAGTGGGACTCGGTCCAGGAGGAGATCGCGGAGGGCGTCGTGGACGTCCTGCTGATCAGCCCCGAGCGCCTCAACCACCCGGACTTCCGCGACCGCGTCCTGCCCTCCCTGGCCGCCGCGACGGGCCTGCTCGTGGTCGACGAGGCGCACTGCATCTCCGACTGGGGCCACGACTTCCGCCCGGACTACCGTCGCCTGCGCACGATGCTGGCCGACCTCCCCGCGGGCGTCCCCGTGCTGGCGACGACGGCGACGGCCAACGCGCGCGTGACGGCCGACGTCGCCGAGCAGCTCGGCACGGGCGCCGCGTCGGACGCGCTGGTGCTGCGCGGCCCGCTGAACCGGGAGAGCCTGAGCCTGAACGTGCTGCGGCTGCCGGACGCAGCGCACCGCCTGGCCTGGCTCGCCGACCACCTGGACGACCTGCCGGGCTCCGGCATCGTCTACACGCTGACGGTGGCCGCCGCCGAGGAGGTCACCGCGTTCCTCCGGCAGCGCGGGCACGCGGTCGCGTCGTACACGGGCCGCACCGAGAACGCGGAGCGGCAGCAGGCCGAGGAGGATCTGCTCGGCAACAAGGTCAAGGCACTGATCGCGACGTCAGCCCTGGGGATGGGGTTCGACAAGCCGGACCTCGGATTCGTCGTCCACCTCGGCTCGCCCTCCTCCCCCATCGCCTACTACCAGCAGGTGGGCCGCGCGGGGCGTGGCGTCGACCACGCGGAGGTGCTGCTGCTGCCGGGCCGGGAGGACGAGGCGATCTGGGAGTACTTCGCATCCCTCGCGTTCCCCGCCGAGGAGCTGGTGCGCCGCACGCTCGACGTCCTCGCGCGCGCCGAGGGGCCGATGTCGCTGCCCGCGCTGGAGCCCCTGGTGGAGCTGCGCCGCTCCCGCCTGGAGAGCATGCTCAAGGTTCTGGACGTGGACGGGGCGGTCCGGCGCGTGAAGGGCGGCTGGACCGCGACGGGACAGCCGTGGTCGTACGACGCGGACCGCTACGCGTGGGTGGCGCGCCAGCGCGCGGCGGAGCAACGGGCGATGCGCGAGTACGGGACGACGACGGGCTGCCGGATGGAGTTCCTGCAACGGCAGCTGGACGACGAGACGGCGGAGCCCTGCGGCCGGTGCGACAACTGCGCGGGAGCGCGTTTCGCGGCCGACGCGTCGACGGCCGCGCTGGACGCCGCGCGCGTTGACCTGGACCGGGCGGGCGTCGAGGTGGAGCCGCGCCGGATGTGGCCGACGGGGCTCGCGGCGGTCGGCATGGACCTCAAGGGCCGTATCCCGGCCGGTGAGCAGGCGGCGTCCGGGCGGGCGCTCGGGCGGCTGTCGGACATCGGCTGGGGCAACCGGCTGCGGCCCCTGCTCGCCCCGCAGGCGCCGGACGGGCCGGTGCCGGACGACGTGGCGCGGGCCGTGGTGGGGGTGCTGGCCGACTGGGCGAAGGGGCCCGGCGGCTGGGCGTCCGGCGCGGCGGACGCGCCCGCGCGCCCGGTCGGTGTCGTGATGCTTCCCTCGCGTACGCGCGCGTCGCTGATCGGTTCGCTGGCCGCGCACATCGCGGACGTCGGCCGGCTGCCGCTGCTGGGCGGTCTGGAGTACGCGGAGGGGTCTTCCCGGGTCGCCCGCAGCAACAGCGCGCAGCGGCTGAAAGCGCTCGACGGGGCGCTGTTCGTGCCGCCCGCGCTGGCCGCGGCGCTCGACGGGGCTCAGGGGCCGGTCCTCCTGGTGGACGACCTCAGCGAGACCGGGTGGACGCTGGCGGTCGCCGCGCGGATGCTCCGCCGGGCGGGCGCCCGGGGAGTGATGCCGCTGGTCCTGGCGCTCCAGGGTTGAGCGCACGCCTGAGGAGGCAGACATCGGGAGGTACGGGATCGCACCGGCGTGCCGCCCCTCCCGCCTCTGCTGTCACGCGCGGAAAATCCGCGGTAGTGATATAAGCCATGTAACGGCACATAACAGTCGGTGATCCCAATTGCTCGTTGCCGCATTCCAGTTCGACAGCAAGAATTGAGGTCCGCTCCCCGTAACGGTCCGCCCGAGGTCAGGCAGGGCTCTGTTTGTGGTGCGTGCCCCCCGAATTCGCCCCGCCCGCTGTGTGGGCCGTAGCCGAAGGGAGGATCGTGACCTTCGGATTCGCGCCGTCCTCGGCGGCATCGCTCTCGACGTCCGCATCCGCCGCTTCCGCCAGCCGCTTGCTCGAACCCGCGGAGTGGGCCGCGGCGGGGATTCCGCTGCTGCGCAACCCGCGCGAGGTCGTGAGCGGGCTGCACGCGCGGCACAGGCCGAGACCGTCCACCGCGATCGTCGCCGTGCTCGACCCGGACGAACGGCTGCGGGCCAGCGCCTCGTTCGTGCGCCGTCCGGCGCCGGCCGACGGCTGGATGTTCCGCAACGCGCTCCTCGCCCAGTTGCGCCGGGTGATCCCGCACGACCTGCGGCGGCGGACCCCGGTACGGACGGCGGTGCTGCTCTACTGCCGTGAGGGCGACGCGCGCTGGACCGAGGAGGACGGCGCGTGGATGTGGGGCCTCAGGGACGCGTGCACGCTGCACGGGCTGCGCTGCGGGGCGTACATCACGCTCACGCGTGACGGCTGGCAGGTGCTGGGCGAGGGCCGGGGTGGCCGCAGCCCCAACTCCGAGTCGCTGCCGGAACCTTTCGGCCTCTCCGAGGTCCCGCCCCCGCTCCCCCGGACCGGCGGCGCCGTCTCGGACGTCCTGAGGCGCGCGGCGGCCCGCTGAGCACCCGCCGGGAACGGCACGGCGAACGGGCCGCGGTGCGTCGTCACGACAGACCGCGGCCCTCGGGAACCCGGCCGGCCTCTCGGGCGTTCACAATGTACGAAGCCCTGACGAGGCGTACGCGTTCCGCAGCGCCCCCTCGGTCAGTACCCCCGTCGGGGCATGCCGAAGGACGCGTGCGCCGAAACCCCCCGTTCGTGCGCACGCGTGGGGCAGGCCCCGCCGGGGTCGGGTCAGACCCCGGCGGCGAGTACCGCGTTGATGCGCTGCGGGTCACCGCAGACGATCAGCAGGGCACCCGCCTTGGTACGGGCCAGCGGCAGGACGGTGGCGAGGGCGTCGTCCGGACCGCCGTTGACGGCGACCACGACGACGGGGCGCTGGGCGGCGCGGCTCGCGAGGGCGGCGTCCGTGCAGAAGACGTCGTCACGCGCGTCGTGCTGGGCCCAGTAGGACGCCTCGCCGAAGGACAGTTCGTGGGCGGACCAGGGGTGTTGGGCGCCGGTGGTGATCACCAGCACCTCGCCGGGGGCGCGGCCCGACTCCAGCAGCAGGTCCACGGCCTCGTCGGCGGCGTCGAGAGCGCCGTCCGCCGAAGCCGGGATCACCTGGATCTGGACCGCCGCCGGGGCGGCAGGGGCCGTGTCGCGCGGGGTGCGCTGCGCCGGGGGCGTCGGCCGCAGGGGGCCGGGGCGACCGGGGCGCGGCGGTGCCGCGGGACGGGGGCCGGGTACGGGACGAGGGGTCTGCGCGCTGCGGCCGCCGGCCGGGGTGACGCGGGGACCCTGGGCACTCTCGTGAATCTGAGGCTCCTCGGGAATGAGAGGCATGAGCTGATTTTTATCAAACGTTGGTGCGACTCGCGCCAGGGGGTGGCACATCGGTGCGAGCGGGGACGTCAGAAGTCGAAGCCGAGCTGGCCCTCGATCTTTGGCGCGTTCGTCTCCGCCCAGCTGCGGGCCTTCTTCAGGTGCCGCCACTGGGGCAGCCCGTCGAGGTAGGCCCACGAGAGCCGGTGGTACGGGGTGGGCCCCCGCTCCTCCAGCGCGGCCTTGTGCACGGGTGACGGATACCCGGCGTTGTCCGCGAAACCGAAGTCTGCATGGTCCAGGCCCAGTTCGGCCATCATTTTGTCGCGCTGGACCTTGGCGATCACCGAGGCCGCCGCGACGGCCACGCACGACTGGTCCCCCTTGATGACGGTACGGACCCGCCAGGGTGTGCCGAGGTAGTCGTGCTTGCCGTCGAGGATGACGGCGTCGGGCCGGACCGGCAGGGCTTCCAGGGCACGGACCGCGGCGAGTCGCAGGGCCGCGGTCATGCCCTTCTCGTCGATCTCCTCGGGCGACGCGTGGCCCAGGGCGTACGACGTCACCCACCCCTGGAGTTCCGCGGCGAGCGCGGTGCGGCGCTTGAGGGTGAGGAGTTTGGAGTCGGTGAGGCCCTCGGGGGGCCGGCGTAGTCCGGTGACCGCCGCGCAGACGGTGACAGGGCCGGCCCAGGCTCCCCGGCCCACCTCGTCGACACCGGCAATGACCTTCGCTCCGGTCGTCGCTCGAAGGGAGCGCTCGACGGTGTGAGTGGGTGGTTCGTACGGCATGGCGGTCTTAGCCTACGCCGCCGGGACCGATGCCCGACACCCCGGTCCTGCGGACGGGAGGGCCGGCAAGGGCCATTCACGGAAGCATCGGAACGGGCCTCACGGGAAACGGGGTTCACCGCTCCCGGTTCGCCGCTCCCGCGAAGGGACATGACGAACGGCGAGACCCCGTTCCGGCCGTCTGCAATCACATGTGTGAAGTGAACGGCTTCGGGAAACCGGCCTCACCGATCGGGCACCGGACACCCAGGCTCACGCCCCCACCGACAACCACCCGGGAAACGCCTCCGTGCGCCCCACCCACTCGGGCGGCGGCGCCCCCGCGCCTCCCGCCGCGACCACCCCGCCCACGATCGCGCACGTCGTGTCCACGTCCCCGCCGGCCTGGGCCGTCGTCCAGAACGCCGACTCGAAGTCGCCGAGGGAACGGGCCGCCGACCAGAGGGCGAACGGGACGGTGTCGTGGGCGGTGGTGCGCCGGCCGCAGCCGAGGACGGCGGCGACGGTGCCGGCGTCGGAGTAGTCGAGCATGTCGCGGGCGCGCCGCAGCCCCGCGGAGACGGCGCTGCGGGGGACGAGCGCGATGACGCCGTCGAGGAGGGCCTCGGGGGCAGGCGGGCCGTCGGCGGAGGCGGCGAGGGAGGCGGCAGCGGCGACGGCCATGGCGCCGGCGACGGCCTCGCGGTGCTGGTGCGTGGGGTAGGCGGAGATCTCCGCCTGATGGGTCGCCTGCTCGGGGTCGTCGGCGTACCAGGCGCCGAGCGGGGCGATGCGCATGGCGGCGCCGTTGCCCCAGGAGCCCCGTCCGTCGAAGAGCGCGGCGGCCAGCTCGCGCCAGTCGCTGCCCTCCCTGACGAGGCGCAGGAGCCGGTTCACGGCCGGGCCGTACCCGCGGTCGAAGTCGTGGTGCTCGGCGAAGGAGCGGGCCAGGGCGTCCTGGTCGACGCGGTGGTGGGCGGCGAGGACGGCGACGACCGAGCAGGCCATCTCGGTGTCGTCGGTCCACTGCCAGCCGCCGGGCGGCAGCTCGCGGCGGCCCAGCAGGGGGTAGTTCTCCGGGACGAAGAACTGGGAGCCCAGCGCGTCTCCCACGGACAGCCCCCGCAGGCTGTCCAGGGCGCGGGCCAGACGCGGGTCGGTCGAAGGGACGGAAGGGTCGAAGGGGGCGGAAGTCATCGCCGTCACCCTAACCGGTGACGCCGTAGGGCTCCGGATCCCGCCACCGGGAAAAAGGCTTGTCGAGCGTGTAGCGGCCGTCATCTCCCAGAACGAGCATCCGCAGCTCCGCGTTCCCGGGATTCGACAATGACTCGAATTCGGCGACGGTCCAGTGGAACCAGCGCATGCAGAACAGCCGCATCGCGAGGCCGTGGGTGACGATCAGGACGTTGGGCGGGTGGTCGGGGTCCTCGAAGCTGCGGAACAGGCTCTCCAGGAAGCCGCCGACCCGGTCGTACACGTCGGCGCCGCTCTCGCCCTGGGCGAACCGGTAGAAGAAGTGGCCGTACGCGTCCCGGTACGCCTTCTGGAGGCGCACGTCGTCGCGGTCCTGCCAGTTGCCCCAGTCCTGTTCGCGCAGCCGGGGCTCCTCGCGCACGCGTATGCGCGCCGGGTCGAGGGCGAAGGCGTCGAGGGTCTCGTGGGTGCGCCGGTAGGGGGAGACGTACACGCTGACCTGTTCGTCGCCGAAGATCTCCCGGACGGTTCTCCCGGTCTCCTCGGCCTGCCGCCGGCCCTTGTCTGTGAGGGCGAGGGCGTGGTCGGGCTCGCGTTCGTAGACGGTGTCATCAACATTGCCCGTTGACTCCCCGTGCCGGACAAGGACGATGCGCCGTGGTCGTGCCATGCCGAAACCCTAGATCGAGTCACGCCGTTTCGAGCACTCGTACGGCCCCCATACGGCGTAGGTCACACGGAACGCGCACCACGGGCCACACCCGTACACATCCGGAGGCGGTCCTCAGACCGTCCAGGCGGGCTCCATCTCGACGATGTCGCCGGTGAGGGCGGCGATGTCGGCCTCGGTCTGGGCGCGCAGGGCGAGCCGTTCGATGCGTTCGGTGCGGTACTTGCCGTGTTCGGCCGCGGAGCGCCACATGGACAGGACCATGAACTCGTTGCCGGGCGCCTCGGCGAACAGGCCCCGGATCATGCCGGGTGAGCCGGCCATCGCGGGGTTCCAGACCTTCTCCTGCATGAGCGTGAAGTGCTCGGCGCGCTCCTCGTGGACGCGGGAGAGGGCGACGCGCAGCAGGTCGGCGTCGGTGAAGCGGGGTTCGAAGCCGGTCTTGACGTCGAAGCGGTAGTCGAACAGCCGGACCTGGGCGTCACGGAAGGTGCCCGACTGGGTGGCCGCCAGCCGGTCGTAGGAGCGGGCCATGAAGGAGTCGTAGAAGGCGCGGCTCTCCCAGAAGGCGAAGACGTGCGCGACCGAGGGACGGCTCCGGCTCCAGCCGCCGCCCTGCCCCCGGAATCCCGGCTCCCCCAGAAGCCCCGCCCACTTTCGCTGTCCCCGTTCGAAACCTCGGCGGTCCACCACGGTGCAGCGAATCCACTTGACCAGCACCGCGCCATGGTAAGGCCCCGGGGCGTGGCGTCGGTCACCCTCGGCCGGACCTTCCCGCACGTGCGCGTGGCAGGATGGGCAACCGGCCCTGATGACTGGGCAGTTGGCGTCCGAAACCGCAGGGGAGAAGGGGAAGGCTGATGAACGGCCTCATCAAGGGCATCCGCAAGGTGGAGATCTCGGTGAAGTGGGACCCCAGTCCCGCGGGACAGCCGGCCACCGACCTGGACGTGGTCGCCGCGACCTATCTCCAGAGCGATCCGCAGGGCGCTCCCGGTTACGTCGTGCACTTCGACAGCCGGTCGCCCGACGGCACGATCTACCTCAACCGCGACAGCAAGGACGGCAAGGGCTTCGGCTGGGACGAGGTGATGACCCTGGAACTCGACCGCCTGGACGCGCGGTACGGGCGTGTCGTCGTCGGCGTGGTCATCCAGCAGCGCTCCGAGCACCGGACGTTCGTCAGTGTCGTCAATCCGAAGTTCCGCATCCGCGAGGGCTACAACGTCCTGGCCGAGGGCGACTTCGGCGACGTCCTCGGGTCGACGGCCGCCACCTTCGGCACGTTCGTCCGCGATCCGAAGGACGGCTGGGAGTTCCACGACGGCGTCCACGGCTTCGAGGACGACCCGGCCGATTTCACCCAGGTCATGGGCACCACCCGCCCGTCCTGAACCGTCCTGTCCGGACGACGATGTAAGGGGCGTCGGCCATGGCCGACGCCCCTTACCTGTGTCACCCGCCGGTCAGTCCGGTGAGCGACGGTGCCTCAGATCAGCTGCATCCGCTGGTCGAGCCGCAGCCCTCGCAGATGTAGCAGGAGCCGGCGCGCTGCATCTTCGTCCCGCAGGAGAAGCAGAGCGGGGCGTCGGCCTGGATGCCGAGCTGCATCTCGACGAGTTCGGCGCTGGTGTGGGCCTGCTTGGGGGCGGGCACGGCGACCGGGGCGGACTGCGGGGCGGCGGTGACCGGGGCCGTCTGGAGCGGGGCGGACTGGGCCAGGCCCTCGACGTCGACCTCGTCCTCGACCGGTTCGTAGGAGCCGGTCTCCAGGTGGCGCTGGCGCTCCTCGGCGGAGTGGATGCCGAGCGCGGAGCGGGTCTCGAAGGGCAGGAAGTCCAGCGCCAGGCGGCGGAAGATGTAGTCGACGATCGACTGGGCCATCCGCACGTCCGGGTCGTC
>DATCQX010000787.1:0-3134 GCA_036569285.1 Streptomyces sp. | reverse complement strand
CCGGCCGCGAGGGCCTGAGCGGCAAGTCCCTGCGTGCCGGCGCCGTTCGTGACCAGCCGGTCGACCGCGGCCGTACCTGAGCTGTAGCCCACCGCGGGAGCCACCGCGGGGGCCAGCTCGGGTACGGGATTTCCCTTACGGGTCCCGTAGAGCACCTGTTCCATCCCGGACACCAGGCGCCGCACGTCCACCTGGGGGCGCACCACGAGCCGCAGGAAGCGGCTGGAGGAGCCGATCTTGTTGCCGCACTCGCGGACCAGGATCCGGTGCTCGGTCAGCAGCCGGTCCCGCACCACCGTCCCCTCGGCTCCCACCGGAAGACGGACGAACAGGAAGTTCCCCTGCGAGGGGTAGACCGTGAGCCCCGGCAGCGCGGAGAGCTGACTCGCCATCTCCAGCCGGTCCTTGCGCACCTGCAACAGGCTCTGCGCGTACTCCGGTCCGTGGTCCTTCAGCATGAACACCACGTGTTCGGCGAAGGAGTTGAGGTTCCACTTCGGCAGCATCGAGCGGATCTTGCCCGCCAGCGAGGGGTTCGCGACGAGGTAGCCGAACCGGATGCCGTGCAGCCCGAAGTTCTTGCCGAGGCTGCGCAGGACGACGACGTTGGGCCGCAGCATCGCCTCCTGGACGACGCTGGGTTCCGACTCGGCGTCCGCGAACTCCAGGAACGACTCGTCGATGACGACGAGGTCGAGGTCGGCCATCGCGTCCATGAACTGCACCAGCGCCTGCCGGTGCTGGAAGCCGCCGTCGGGGTTGTTGGGGTTGCAGATCACCGCGACCCTGCTGCCCCGGGAGCGGATGAAGTCCGAGTACTGGGCGAGGTCCAGGACGAATCCGTTGGCTTCCTGGAGCGGGAACATGTCGACCCGCTTGCCCGTCTCCATCGGCTGGTCGGTCCACCGGCCGAACGTCGGCACGGGCACCGCGAGCGACTCGCGGACCAGCAAGTGGTCGATCCAGGTGATGAGTTCGGTCGAGCCGTTGCCCATCGCGACGGCCTGCGGCGGGAGTTGGAGGAGGTTGCACAGCTCGGACGTGATCGTCTCGGTGCTGCTCGGGTAGTAGGTGGCGATGTCGCGGAACCGGGCCGCCATGTCGTCGAACATGGCGGGCGTCGGGAAGTACGGGTTGCAGGGGATACAGAAGTCGACCGGGCCGGTGCCCTCCCCGCCCTCCCGCGTCAGCGCGGCCATCGACGGGCTGTGGGCCGTCGCGCTGCGGAACAACGAGGTGACGTTGTCGGCCATGGAACCTCCGTAGTGGGCGGGCCCGCCCGGGACAACCGGGCCCGTCGCGGCTGGGCGGCCCGTGCGAGAGAGCACGGGCCGCCCCTACATACGGAGACCGCGGTGACGTTGTTCACCCACTGAGAAACCGGTAAGAGATGGTGAGTCGTCTGCGGTCAACATCCGTATGACTGGAGCCTGTTCACCGGGCCGATTCCTGATGTCGGCTCAACAAGGCCCCACCTGGGAGGACTTACCGCGCGCTGAACGAGTGGACCGTACGCGTGCGGTACACGTGCCCCGGACGCAGCGTCGTCGAGGGGAACTTCGGCTGGTTCGGGGAGTCCGGGAAGTGCTGCGTCTCCAGGCAGAGCGCGTCACCCTGGCGGTAGGTGTGGCCGCCGGTGCCGGTCAGGGTGCCGTCCAGGAAGTTGCCCGAGTAGAACTGGAGCCCCGGCTGGTCGGTGGCGATCTTCAGCGTGCGGCCCGACTTCGGGTCGCGCAGCGTCGCGACGTGCACCGGCTTCGCGGTGATCCCCTTGTCCAGCACCCAGTTGTGGTCGTACCCCTTGGCGAGGACCTGCTGGGCGTGGCCGGCGCGGATGTCACGCCCGATGGCCTTGGCCTTGCGGAAGTCGAAGGGGGTGCCCGCGACCTTGGCCAGCTCACCCGTGGGGATGAGGCCGGAGTCGGTCGGGGTGTAGCGGCCGGCGGCGATCGTCAGCTCGTGGTCCTCGATCGAGCCGCTGCCCTCACCCGCGAGGTTCCAGTACACGTGGCTCGTGAGGTTGACGACGGTGGCCTTGTCGGTGGTGGCCTCGTAGTCGATGATCCAGTCGCCGTGCTTGGTGAGCGTGTACGTCACCTTCGTCTTCAGCGTGCCCGGGTAGCCCATCTCGCCGTCGACGCTCGTGTAGTACAGGTGCAGGCCGACGTCCGGGCCCTTCACGAACGGCTCGACGTTCCAGACGTGCTTGTCGAAGCCCTTGGCGCCGCCGTGCAGGCTGTTCACGCCGTCGTTGACGGACAGCTGGTACTTCTTGCCGTCCAGGGTGAACTGGCCCTTGTCGATGCGGTTGCCGTACCGGCCGATCAGCGCGCCGAAGTAGGGGGACTTGGCGACGTAGTCCTCGATGGTGGCGAACCCGGCGGAGATGTTCGTGTAGCGGCCGTGCCGGTCCGGGGTCTCCAGAGAGTGCACGATCCCGCCGTAGGACAGCACCTTCAGCTTCGTGCCGCCGTTCGCCAGCGACCACACGTACACCTTCGTGCCGTCGGCGAGCTTGCCGAACAGCTTCTTCGTCGGCGTCCGGCCGCCCCCGGCCGTACCCGTAGTACCCGTGCTCGCCTCAGCCGTCCCGCCGAGGGTGGTCGCGGCGAGACCCGCCGCGGCGGCGCCCGCGATGACCGTGCGTCTGTTCAGTTCCATTCTGCGGCTCCCCTTAAGGGTGGGGCCCCACCCCCTAGGGGTGAGGCCCGGAGATGGTTAAGAACCGGACTTGCGCTTGTTCCACACGTCGAACCCGACCGCGGCCAGCAGGGCGAGGCCCTTGATGACCTGCTGCCAGTCGGTGCCGACACTGAGGAGGTTCATGCCGTTGTTCAACACACCGAGGACGAGACCACCGATGATCGCGCCGAGGACGGTACCCACACCGCCGCTCATGGACGCGCCACCGATGAACGAGGAGGCGATCGCCTCCAGTTCGAAGCTCAGACCCGCCTTCGGTGAGGCCGCGTTCAGGCGGGCGGCGACCACCAGACCCGCCAGGGCCGCGAGCACGCCCATGTTCAGGAAGACAAGGAAGGTGACCTTCTTGTCCTTGACGCCGGACAGCTTCGCCGCCGGGAGGTTGCCGCCGATCGCGTAGATGTGGCGGCCGAAGACCGAGTTGCGCATGA
>DATCQX010000786.1:0-4233 GCA_036569285.1 Streptomyces sp. | reverse complement strand
AACCTCTCCTTGCCCCGTACGCCCCACCGGCCAATCTCCCCTGGGAGCGAACGAGCCTTAGGCTGGCGGAACCATCACGACCACGTTTTTTGCAAGCAACCGGAGACAACGGTGCAATTCCACGACTCGATGATCAGCCTCATCGGCAACACCCCGCTGCTCAGGCTCAACAGCGTCACCGAGGGCATCCAGGCGACCGTCCTGGCCAAGGTCGAGTACTTCAACCCCGGCGGCAGTGCCAAGGACCGCATCGCCCTGCGGATGATCGAGGCGGCGGAGGAGAGCGGCGCGCTCAAGCCGGGCGGCACGATCGTCGAGCCGACCAGCGGGAACACCGGTGTGGGGCTGGCGATCGTGGCCCAGCGGAAGGGGTACAAGTGCATCTTCGTGTGCCCCGACAAGGTGAGCCTGGACAAGATCAACGTGCTGCGGGCGTACGGCGCGGAGGTCGTCGTCTGCCCCACGGCCGTCGACCCGGAGCACCCGGACTCGTACTACAACGTCTCCGACCGCCTCGTGCGCGAGACGCCGGGCGCGTGGAAGCCGGACCAGTACTCCAACCCGAACAACCCCCTCTCCCACTACCACTCCACCGGCCCTGAGCTGTGGGAGCAGACGGAGGGGAAGATCACGCACTTCGTCGCCGGCGTCGGCACGGGCGGCACGATCTCCGGGACCGGCCGGTACCTGAAGGAGGTCAGCGACGGCAAGGTCAAGGTGATCGGCGCGGACCCGGAGGGCTCGGTGTACTCGGGCGGCTCGGGCCGTCCGTACCTCGTTGAGGGCGTCGGTGAGGACTTCTGGCCGACCGCGTACGACCGGACCATCGCGGACGGGATCGTCGCCGTCTCCGACAAGGACTCCTTCCAGATGACCCGCCGCCTCGCGAAGGAGGAGGGCCTCCTCGTCGGCGGCTCCTGCGGGATGGCCGTCGTGGCGGCACTGCGGGTGGCCGAGGGCCTCGGCCCGGACGACGTCGTCGTCGTCCTCCTCCCGGACAGCGGGCGCGGGTACCTGTCGAAGATCTTCAACGACGAGTGGATGGCGGACTACGGCTTCCTGGAGGACGACGGTCCCAGCGCCCGCGTCGGTGACGTCCTGAACGACAAGGAGCACGGGGCGATCCCCTCGCTCGTGCACATGCACCCCGAGGAGACCGTCGGGGAGGCGATCGAGGTGCTGCGGGAGTACGGGGTCTCGCAGATGCCGGTCGTGAAGCCGGGCGCCGGGCATCCGGACGTGATGGCCGCCGAGGTCGTCGGGTCGGTCGTCGAGCGGGAGTTGCTGGACGCGCTGTTCAACAACCGGGCGTCCCTCGTCGACCCGCTGGAGAAGCACATGTCCGCGCCGCTGCCGCAGGTCGGCTCCGGGGAGCCCGTCGCGGACCTGATGTCGGTGCTGGGGGAGGCGGACGCGGCGATCGTGCTGGTCGAGGGGAAGCCGAAGGGGGTCGTCA
This sequence comes from Streptomyces sp., assembly GCA_036569285.1. Lineage (GTDB taxonomy): Bacteria > Actinomycetota > Actinomycetes > Streptomycetales > Streptomycetaceae > Streptomyces. Next base: position 2,777 of record DATCQX010000786.1, on the reverse strand, counting down.
GCCGGCAGGACCTGCTGGCGTTCCTCGCCAAGGGCGGCAAGTAAGTCGCGCGGCGGCGGGGGTGCACGGCGGGGAAACCTGCGGTGAACCCCCGGCGCCGCCGCCGGACTTCCCTTTGTCCACCGATTCGGGGGACTTCGTGGAAGTGGTACGAACGCGTCACGTCCGCGCAGCACACGCTTAACACGAGTCCGGCAGATTAGTGGATGTCGGCAGGCGGGAGCGGCTCCCCGCCGAACCGGCAAACCGAACGGCGTCACGGACCTCCGGAGCGGCTCCCGGACCTCCACAGACGCCAGGACGCAGGGCCTCGCTCGCGTCCCTCGCGGGGACCGCCGTCGTCCCGCCCCCCTCACCGGGGGTGCGGCGGTCCCCGCGCAATCCTTTGCGCCTGAACCGGCGCCGCTCTCGCGGATGTGGTTGCTCGCCGTGGGGGTTCCTCAATTAATGGTTGCGGCCCTCTTGGGTTTTTTGCGACGGCTGAGGCGAGTGGGCATGCCGGGTGTGTGAGCGGTCGGCTGGAGCCCCGAGCTGCTCGGCCAGGATCTCCATCACCTCTTCCTCGCGGACGCCCTTGCGCAGCGCGGCCCGGAGCATTCGCTGCTGGCGCTCGACCTGGAGGACCTGCCGGGGGCGACGCTCCGGGTGCCGGTGGGGGAGTTCGCGCGGGTGTCGGCGCGTCTGTCGTCGGGTGCGGCCGAACTGGAGGACTACCTGTGCGGGGGGTTCAGTCCTCCCAGCGGTCCTCGTCGTTCTTCCTGCGGCGTCCCCTGATCGCGTCCAGCAGGCCCGGGGTGGCGCGGACCGCGTGAGCCGCGTTGACGCCGACGATGCCGGCCCAGGTGACCAGGAGGCCGGGGAGGCCGGCGTTGACGACGCCGATGGCCGAGAGGGGGATCGCGAGGACGAGGGTGACGATGCCGAAGCCGAAGCGTTCGCCCCAGGAGTCGGCGGAAGCCGGGTTGCGGGCGTCTCGGGCCGCGGACATCTGCTGTTCGGCGAAGTGGCGGCGGACCCGGCGTTCCACCGCGCCGTCTATGTGCTGGTCCACCTTCTCCAGGAAGGATTCGACCAGCGCCGAGTCGTACTCCTCGCCCAGATCCCTGCGCGCGTGCAGCGTCGCGTCGAGTTCCTTCTTCAGTTCGGTGTCCCGGCCCGCTGTCATCGTCGTCTCCTCAGTACCCCTGAAACCCCTACCAGGCTAAGGAACGGGGACCCCCGCCGCACGGGGGATATCCCCCCTCTTCGGACGGGGGCTCGCCGGGAGGACGCCCACGGACTCCAGCGTGCGGCGATGTGCGGGGCCGACGCCGCTCAGGCGCACGTCCACGCCCCTCCCGCGCAGTTCCCCCACCGCCTCCCTCAACGCCAGCGCGCCCGTCGCGTCCACCGCCGTCAGCCCCGACAGTTTCAACTCGACCGCGTTCACCCCGTCCACGTCCGTCAGCGCGCGGCGCAGGCTGTCGGCCCCGGCGAACAGGAGGGGGCCGTCGTAGCGGAGGCTGATCGATTCGGCGCCGGGGAGTTCGTCCGCTGCGGCCGGTGTGAGGCGGGTGTTCGTCGCGGCGGCCCGCAGCGCGAGGACGACGGACACCGCCAGGCCGATGAGGACGGCCCTGACGAGGTCCAGGGCGAGGGTCGAGGCGGCGGTGAGGACGAGGACGAAGGCGTCGCCCTTGGTGGCGCGGGCCATCTCCCGTACCGGGCCTGTTTCGACCATCCGGATCGCTGTCGCCAAGAGGACGCCGGAGAGGGCCGCGAGGGGGATGCGGGCGACAAGGGGGGCCGCTGTCGTGACGATCCCGGCGAGGACGAGGGCGTGGGTGAGCGCCGCCAGGCGGGAGGTGGCGCCGGTACGGACGTTCACCGCGGTGCGGGCGATGGCGCCGGTCGCGGGGACGCCGCCGAAGAGGGGAGCGGCCAGGTTGGCGATGCCCTGACCGAAGAGTTCCTTCGAAGGGTCGTGGTTCGGGGCGGCGCTGTGGTCGCTGGTCGAGGGCCGGTGTCGGTTCTTCGACATCCCGTCCGCCACCGACGCGGACAGCAGAGACTCCAGCGCGGCCAACGCCGCTACCGCCAGTGCTGACGGCAGGAGCGTCGGGATCCTGGTCACGTCCAGGAATGCCAGGGACGGCGTCGGCAAGGACGACGGGAGCGTGCCGATCCTCGTCACGTCCACCGGCAGCAGCACCCCCACCCCCACCGCCACCAGCGAGAACGGCACCCCCGGCTTCCACCGCGCCCCCGCCAGCACCAACCCCGCCGAAGTGGCGGCCAACAGCAGTGCCGGCCAGTGCGGACGCGCCCCGAACTCCTCCACCGCCCTCCCCGCCACCACGGCCACCTGCTCGCCGTGCGGCAACGGCACCCCCAGAGCGTTCGGGATCTGCTGGAGGGCGATCACCGCGGCGATGCCGATGGTGAAACCGGCGATGACAGGAGCGGGGACGTAGGTCATCACCGCCCCCGCCCCCGTGAAGGACAGGGCAAGCAGGATCAGCCCCGCCAGGAGGCCGACCGTGAGGACGCCGTCCCGGCCGTAGTGGTGCACGATCGGGACCAGGACGACCGTCATGGCACCGGTCGGGCCGGACACCTGACGCGCACTGCCCCCGAAGAGGGCCGCGAGGGCGCCGGCGACGATCGCCGTGGCCAGGCCTGAGGCTGCCCCGAGACCGGAACTCACGCCGAAGCCGAGGGCTAGGGGGAGGGCGACGATGGCGACGGTGAGGCCGCAGAGGAGGTTGCGGTGGGGGGTGTGGGTGAGGGTGCGGAGG
>DATCQX010000785.1:0-20984 GCA_036569285.1 Streptomyces sp. | reverse complement strand
CGTCGTCGTCCTGCGCATGTCCCGCATCTCCACCGTCGACGCCACCGGCGCGCTGATCCTCAAGGACGCCGTCGAGAAACTCCGGCGGCGCGGGATCACCGTCCTGGCCTCCGGAATCCGCCCCGAACAACGCCAGGTCCTGGAGTCGGTGGGGGCGCTGGGGCTGCTGGGTGAGTACGCCACGACACCCGAGGCGATCCGGGCTGCCCACAACTATCTGGAGAGGGCCGGGGTCCTCTCCGCTCCCGAGCCCCGAAGTTCTGACAAGGAAACCTTGCGATGAGTGCTTCCCCTGTCCCTCTGCGCATGGCCGAGATCTCCGGCCCGGAGGCGCTGTGGCTGCTGGAGGGGAGCAGTCTGGGGCGCCTGGTGTACACCCAGCGGGAGCTGACCGTCGTCCGGCCCGCCCGGCACGTGTGGGAGTACGGGCGGCTCGTCGTGCGCACCCCGGTGCAGGCCGAGGCCGTGCCGGGGACGGCGTCGTACCACGTGGACGAGATCCGGGTCGTGTCCGGTACGGGCTGGACGGTGACCGTCTCGGGGCCGGCCGAGGTGATCAGCGATCCCGACGAGGCCGCCCACCACCGGCGCACCCTGAGCGGCTGGTCCCACGGCCCGCACGACACGCTGTTGCGGCTGCACCCCAAGACGGTGACCGGTTTCCGGCTCGCCCGCGCGGAGGTGTGAGCGGTGCGGTCGGCGGCGCTGCCTCATAGCCATGTCCTCACCTTGCCGCATCGCCATGTCCTCACCCTGCCCGCCGTGCCCTGCGCCGTCCGCGTGGCCCGTGAGACGGCCGACCAGGCCTTGGCCGAATGGGGGATCGGGCCGCGTCACCCGGTGGTGGACCCGGCGCTGCTGATCCTCGCCGAACTGGTCACCAACGCCGTACGGCATGCCGCCGTGCTCTCCCCGACGGTGACCGTGACCTACGCGGCGGGCCCGGACTGTCTGGCCTTCTCGGTCCACGACCGCCATCCCCGACAGCCGTCGCTGCTCGACGCGTGCACCGGTACCGGCTCCGGCGGGTTGACGACCGTCATGGAACTGGTCGTCGCCCGGGACGGCGCCGCCGGGGTCCGCACGGACGCCGACGGCCGGGGCAAGTCCGTCTGGATCACCCTCCCCCTCTCACAAGGAAGCACCCCCGCATGACCATCGACTGGAACTACACCGTCGTCGAGGACACCCTCGGCATCCTCTCCGTCACCGGGCACCTGGGCCCCGACGCCGTCCACCGCTTCACCGGCGCCATCGGCTGGGCCCAGGTCCGTGGCACCGGCCCGGTCATCCTCGACCTGACCGGGCTGCGGGGCTGGTCGACCGAGGGGCAGCTCGCGATCCTGGAGGCCGCGCAGCACCTGGCGGAGGCGGGCCGCACCCTGGAACTGGCCGCGATCCCCGCCGACGGCTCCCTCGTACCGACCGGGGACTGCCCCCTCGTCCCGGTCCATCCCGACCTGGCCGCCGCGCTCGCCGCGCACGGTTGAGGAGGCTGTCGGCCCCTCATCGGATCCGGTAGGTGTCGACGAACGCCTCGGGAAAGCCTCCGGGGTCCATGTTCCACAGCCCGAGCACCCTGCGCCCGCAGGCCCGCTCCGCTCAAGTTGCGCAGCCGGACGTCCGGGAAGATCCGCGAGAGGTGGTCGCGCCAGTCGTGGAGGTCTGGCTTCGTGCCGTCCTCGTACCCGAAGTGGCTTGCGCCTTCCGTGAGTTGCAGCAGCATCGAGCACCCGGCACACCTGCGGGTCCGCTCGGAGAACGCCCTGGTCCTGTTGCCCGTTGACCAGCTCTCAAACTCCCCTCAATCGTGGTCGGTGGCGAGGGAGACGTCTCGCCAGGTGTCCATCTCCTTGCGGAAGGTGTCCAGTTTCGCGTCGGGACATGGTGCGCGGCGGGTGCACGTTCGGCTCGCTGGCCGCCGAGGTCGTCAAGGCCGAACCCTCCCACCGGGACGCGGTGGCCGACGGCTTCGAGCGGTGGCAGGAGCTGTTCGAGCGCGGCCTGAGCAAGATGCGCGAACGCGGCGAACTGCGGCCGGAGGCCGACCCGGTCGCGCTCGCCCACCTGCTCACCGCCGTGTTCCAGGGCGGAGCGCTGCTGGACCAGGCGGCTGGTGAGTCCACGCCCCTGCGTGACGCGCTGTACGGAGCCCTGGCCTACATCGAATCGTTCGCCGCGAGGAGCTGAACGGGCCGGGGGACCCCCGTTGTCGCCCAGGCCGTAGACAGGTGGGCGTCGTCCGCGACAGTCCGACTCCGTGAGTACCGCCGCGAGTTCGGCCTCGCGCTGCCCAGGCTGAAGGGCTGCCTACGGGCCGGTACTCGTGATCAGGGGTGGACATGTCGTCCTCTCCGGCCGTGGCCGAGCAGGTTCGCGTTCAACCGCTCCCCTCGTCAGCCTGATACCGCCCGGGTGGACTCAATGCCTGAGCAGCCACAGAACCCGGTCCCACGACAGCAGGTGGTACAGGAGCAGCGCGCAGACGAGGACCACGGCGAGAGCGTGGATTCCCGCCGCGTACAACGCCGCCGCGCCGCCGAAGAACACAGCCAGCTCCAGCAGGAACCGCAGGGGGCCAGGTGTCGCGACCACTGTCCCCCCGGACCGGGACGCATCGTCCGGCGTTGCGAACACTCCCCACAGTGCGGCCACGAGCAGGGGGACGGCGACGACGGAGACGTACCGCAGGGGAGCCTGCACGGCATCCCACGCCCAGACCCCGAAGCAGACCAGAGCCACCAGCTCCAACACGAACCTCACGCCGAGAGTCAACGGGTGAAAGCCGTACCTGAACGACATGCGCGCACTTCCTTCCGCCGCAGCACCCACATGATCACAGACCGCCGAACGGGAAGGCCACACCTCGGACTTGTCCGTCTAGGACAGTGAGTGACCTAAACGGTGTCTAGCGTCATCACCCACGTTGAGACGCTCGCCCAGGAGGCAGTCAGATGTCCGTCAAGCCGGTTCCCCAGGGCTACCACACCGTGACGCCGTGGATCATCTCGCGCGACACGGTGCAGCTCATCGACTACATGAAGAGAGCCTTTGGCGCGGAGGAGCTCGCGTGCCTTGCGGGCAAGGACGGGGCCATCGAGCATGCGGAGGTACGGATCGGCGATTCAGTGGTGATGATGTTCGACGCGCGGCCGGAGTGGCCGCCGACCCCGGCCTTCCTCCGTCTTTACGTCGAGGACGCCGACGCCGTGCACCGCCGGGCCGTTGCGGTCGGCGGCATCTCGGTCACCGAGGTCACCCACCTGTTCTTCGGAGACCGGGTCGGCCGGGTACGCGATCCGCTGGGCAACCTGTACTGGATCCAGACCCGTGTGGAGGACCTGAGTCCGCAGGAAATGGAACTCCGGGTCGGCGACCCGGAGTTCACCAAGGCTATGGAATATGTCCAGAGCGCCGACTTCTTCCCTGCCCGGGAATCCAACCTCGGCTGACGTCCAGGAGCGAGAAGAGGGTGTCCAAGATCTGTCTGGCGGTCGCACAGGCTCCGCTCGGCTCCAGCTCCGAGGCGCGCCGGCTGCGGTATGCCGGACGAGCGCGAGGTGCTCCAGGCCATGTTCGATGTCGAGGAGGACCTGATCGCCGGTCGGCCTGGCCATGCGCGGGATCGAACTGCTGAGGCCGTCGTTCAAGCGGGAGAAGAAGCGCGAGGGCGAGCCTCTTCTCAAGTCGGTGCGGCAGCTGATCGAGTCTGTGAACGACACCCTCAGAGGGCAGCTGGACCTCGAACAGCACCGCGGACGTACCTCCGAGGGCGTTGCCGTCCGCGTCGCTCAGCGAGTCCTCGCGATGGCCGCTGCGGTCTGGCGAAACCACAAGACTGGCGCCCCGGTCGTGCGGTCGCTTGTCACATTCCTGATCCACTCGGCCCAGGCCCATGAGGCGACATCGCCGGTGCTGTGCGCGCGGCGTCGTGTAGCCGAGAGTTCCGTTGGAGTCGTACATGCGGGCTCGCGTGCCGGTCGTCCGGTTGTTGTCCCAGGATCCGGTGACGCCCCACGGCATGAAGCGGTCGGCTCCGCCCGAGCACGGGGCGTAGGAGGCGGCACCGGCACCGAGGACGCAGCTCGGATCACGCGGCTCGGCTTCTCCCGGTACGGCTACTCCTCGCTCTGCGCGGGAAGATTCCGTTCGCTCCACTGCGACAACGGCTGAAGAGCGGAGATCAGCTCTTCGGCGTCGGGCGTGAGGGCGTACGTGATCTGGACGGGCGTGCTGGGGACGACCGTGCGTTCCACGAGCCCGCGGCTCTGCAACTGCTTGAGACGCAGCGTCAGTTGGGGGTCGGAGATGCCCGGGACCAGAGCGCGGTACTCCTTGAACCGGCGTGCGCCGCGGGCCCCGGCGAGCAGGATCGGCCCGGTCCAGCGGGTCCCGAGGATGTCGAGTGCGCGCAGGATGCGGTGGCAACTCTCCTCGTCGACGGGGGAGTTGTGGGGTTCGGCCACTTCTCCAAAGTAAGTGACTTCGGTGCTCTTTGTCGATGGGGACCGCCGAGTCAGATGCTTCTGGGGGCTCCCGGGAGGGAGGGCGCCATGACCGAACGGACGGACAAGGGGCAACGGTGATGACGACAGTACTGGTGGCGGGTGCGACCGGCAGTCTCGGCAGCCTGATCGTGAAGAACCTTCTGGAGCGCGGCGCGCACGTACGCGCACTGGTCCGTCCGTCCTCGGCGGACAAACCGACGGCACACCCGAATCTGACGCTGTGCGTCGGCGACCTGGCGGACGGCCGCGACGCGCTGCAACGGCACGTCGACGGCGTGGAGGTCGTGGTGTCGGCGGTCCAGGGCGGGCCGGAGGTGATCATCGACGGGCAGCGGGAGCTGCTGCGGGCCGCGGAGCGGGGTGGCGTGCACCGGATGATCCCGTCCGACTTCTCGATCAACCTCTTCGGGTACGGCTACGGCGTCAACGTCCTGTCCGACCTGCGCCGAGTGTTCGCGGACGCGTTCGCGACCTCGACGGTCGCGCGCACGTCGGTGGCGATCGGCGCGTTCCCGGAATACTTTCTCGGTCCGGTCCACGAGGTGCTCGACCCGGTCGCGGGCACGTTCTCGGTCTGGGGCGACGGCACCCGCCCGATCGACATCACCACGATCCCGGACACCGCCGCGTTCACGGCCGCGATAGCGCTGGACCCGAAGACCGCGGGCCGCGAAGTGCATGTGGTCGGGCAGCAGTTGTCCATGCTGGAGTTGCGGAACGAGATCGAGGCGGCGTCCGGGCGGCGGTGGGAACTGGTGCGCAGGGGAACGCTGGACGACCTGCGCGCGGAAATCGTGCGCCGGCAGTTCACGGCGTCCAGCGTGGTCGACTACGTGGCGCTCCAGTACCAGGTGGCGATGTTCGACGGAACCGCCTCGCTGCGGGACGTGCGTAACGCGGACTACCCGGACGTGACACCGACCTCGGTGGCCGCGTATCTGGCGGGCCGGGGCGCGGCGCACTTCGCGGTGTCCCCGGCGGCTCCGCAGCGAGGCGAGTGGCCGACCGCCGTCTGAGATGCAAGCGCCCTGCCGGTGCCGCGGGCGGAGCCGACGGTTCAAGCGGTGGCACCCGGGCCTGAGGCCGTGAACAGGAGGGGTTTCACGCACCGGCGGGCGTCCATGGCGTGGAACGCCTTCGCCGCGTCGGCCAGGGGGTAGACCGCGTCGAAGACGCCGCCCGGCCGCAGTGTCCCGGCGAGCACGTCCCCGAGCAACTGCCCCGCGACGGGGCGTACGTTGGCCCCGCCGCCGCTGAGGGTGAGGTTCTTGCCGAACAGCTCCCACAGCGGCAGCGTGACGTCCCACGGCAGGCCGACGTACCCGATCCGGCCGCCGGGCAGCGCGCACCCGACCGCCTGCCGCACCGCTTCGAGGCTGCCCACCGCCTCGATCACGTGCCCGCTGCCGCCGCCGAGCAGATCGACGACCTCCGCCACACCCTCCGCACCCCGCCCCGCGACCACATCGGTCGCCCCGTGCGCCAGGGCGAGCCGACGGCGGCGCGGATCGCGGGACATGACGACGATCCGCCCCGCGCCGAGCCGCCGACAGGCCAGGACGGCGCACTGGCCCACGGCGCCGTCGCCCACGATCACGACATCGGCGCCGGGGGAGACGCCCGCGTGCACGGCGGCTTCGTGGCCGGTGGCCATGACGTCGGTGAGGGCGAGGAGGGAGGGGAGGAGGCCTCCGAGCACCGGCTCTCCCGCCACCTGCGGCACCCCCAGCAACGTCGTGTCCGCCAGCGGCACCCGCACCGACTCCGCCTGCCCCCCGTCGAGTCCGGCCCCGTCCGCCCCGAACTCACCGAACAGCAGCCCCTTCTCGCAGGCGACCGTCACCCCCCGGCGGCAGTTCGGGCAGCTGCCGTCCGAGGTGTTGAACGGGGCGAGGACGAAGTCACCCTCGCGCAGGGTCCGCACCCCCGCCCCCACGGCCTCGACGACCCCGACGAACTCGTGCCCGCTGCGCACCGGCCGAGGCAGGGGAGAGATCCCCCGCAGCACGGACAGGTCCGAGCCGCAGACCCCGGCCGCCACCACGCGGACGACCGCGTCCCCGGCCTCTTCGACGCGAGGCTCGGGCACCTCCTCGACGCGGACGTCCCCGGCGGCGTGCATGACGACGGCGAGCACCCTGTCACCTCCTCTCAGATTCCGGCGAGCGCGGTGCTGCGCATGAGGAACTCGGCCAGGTGGCCGTCGTGCGGGACACCGGGCGGCAGCCACCAGGTGGGCCGGTCGAGGCCGTAGACGTTGCGGACGGACGGCTCGTCCAGCAGCGCGTCCACCAAGGCGGAGCCGCCCCTGACGCCGACCACCAGGGAGTCCCGCAGCGGCGCCACCCCCTGCTCGGGCGACCAGGGGGCGACCCAGACGCAGGGGAACGGCAGCTCCAGGCCCACCTGCCGGGCCCCGGAGTCGGCCACCAGATGCACCGCCGGGCGCATCGAGGCGCTGCCGTCGCCCAGGTCGTGCACGACGTCGCCGAGCACGGCCGCGCAGCCGTCCGCCGCGCGCCGCAGGAACTCCCCGGTCTCGCGCGCCCGTTGGAGCGGCAGGCACGGCAACTGCGTGTCCTCCTCCTGCGGCGGCCCCGGCCGCAGTGCCGCGAGCCGCGCCGCGAGGGCCTCGGCGAAGCCCGGGGCGTCGCGCTCGACGAGCACGGCGGTGGCGTTGAGACACGACACCCCGCCCAGCGCGCCCACCGACTCGGCGATCACGTCGAGGTACGGCTCCCACTCCCCGGCGACGAGCACCTTCACCCGCCCGGGCCCCTGCGCCAGCACCGGCGTCGGCCCGCCCGCGTACCGGCGTACGGTCTCGTCGCCCCCGAAGACCATCGCGAGGTCGCTGCCACGGACCAGCGCGTCGGCGGTGGCGTGCTCGCAGGGCAGGGTGACCACGTCGTCGTCCGCGAACCCTGCCGCCCGCAGCGCCAGGACCAGGCGGTGCGGGGTGAACGGGTCGCGGCGCGAGGGCCGTACGGCGACCCGGTAGCCCAGGGCCAGGGCCTCCGGCCACAGGGAGTGGACGGCCGGGTGGTTGCCGGAGGCGTGCACCCCGAGGAGCCGGCCGCGCCGCCGCCAGACCACGCCGGTGATGCGCGGGGCGGCGTCGGTGCGGGAGACGTCGCCGGCGCGGGTGCTCGGCGGCAGTGTCGTGCGGGGACGGGCGCCCGCCACCGAGTCGACGGCGGCGGACAGGACGTCCGCGACGGTTCTCCCGGCGTCCCGGACGACGGACACCGGGACGCCGGTCGAGCGGGCCACGAGCCTGTCGTGTTCCTGCGGGGACGTGCCGCCCAGCGTGGCCGAGGTGAACGCCTCGGCCGCCGCCCGGAGCCGACGGGTGAGCTGCGCCGGGGGCAGGGCCGCCGAGGAGGCCGGGGCGCGGCGCAGTCGGTCGAGGGTGCGGGAGAGGTAGAGGGCGGGGACGAGGGACAGTTCGGCGAGCGGACGGCCCGTCACATCCCGGACGGTCTCCCTTCTGCCGGTGCGGTAGGTGCCGGAGGGGACGAGGGCGTCGACGAGCGGCGCCGCGCCGGTGGCGGCCGGCATCAGTACGCCCCCACGATGACCGGCACCCCGGTGAACGCCTCCAGCGGGCGGACGTCCGCCACCGAGTGGCCCGGCGCGGGGCCCGCCACCCGGCGGGCCATGTCGCGCTCGCGGTTGTTGGGCAGCAGGGCCGACTTGCTGAGGTGGTGCATGACGACCTGGCCCTGGTCCCCGACGGCGGCCGGTTCGCCGCTGTCGGGGTCCACCACCGCGTAACTGACGTGCGCCGACGGCGAGTCGAACACCGAGTCGCCGTCCTCGGTGGCCGCCCGTTCGAAGGCGGCGCCGAGCGCCATCGTGCTGCCGTACAGGCCGAAGACCTGTGTCCCGGGGAAGATCTCGGCGCGCAGCAGGTCCCGGGTGTCGCGGTCCATGCTGGTGCCGCACCAGGTGATCACCTCGACCTGGGAGCGGACGAGGTCGGCGAGCCGTTCGTCGCGCGCCAGCCGCTCCAGGATCGGCGGGGGTGCCTGGATCGCGCCGACCCGCTGGCTGCGCAGGACGTCGGCGGCCTGGTCGAGGACGTGGTCCTGGTAGCGCTCCGCCTCCTCGGCGCGGCCCTCGCGCAGGCAGCGGCGCACCCAGCGCGGGTCGAAGTCGACGGCGAAGCGGACCCCGCCCCTGCGGCGGGCGTGCTGGGCGGTCAGCTCGGCGTAGTCGTGCGGTCCGCTCGGGCCCAGCGAGAGCCAGTTCACGCCGCGCGGGTAGCCCCGTTCGTCCATGGCGCGCATGGCGCCCGCCATCTCGCGTTCCATCCAGTCGGCGAAGTACAGCACCCGCTTCGGAGCGCCGGTCGTGCCGCCGCTCTCGAAGACGCCGATCACCTCGGCAGCGCCCTGGTAGCCGCGCGGGATCAGGTCCTCGACCGGGGTGTGCCGCAGCTCGTCGACGACCTGGGGGAACAGATGGAGGTCGGCCGGGGTGCGGACGTCGGTGCGCGGGTCGAAGCCCAGCTCGGGCAGGCGCCGCAGCCAGAACGGGGTGCCGGTCTCGGGGGAGAAGTGCCAGCGCATGGCCGCCCGGATCAGGTCCTCCGGGTCGACGTCCGCGTCGGGCGGTGCCTCCAGGACCGCCAGTGCCTGGGCCGTGTTCATCGCAGCGTGATCCCGGCGGAGGTGACGGCGCGCAGGAACTCGCCGCGCTCGACCGCGCCGGCCACCAGCTCGATCTCGTCGGACATGTACCGGTCGCGGTCCAGGGTCGGGGCGAGGGCGCGGACGGCGTCGTACACCGCCTTGCCCGCGGTGCTGAGCTTGCCGTAGCACTTGTTGAGGTCCACGGCCTGGGCCGCCGCCAGGTACTGCACGGCCAGGATCTTCGTGTTGTTGGACAGCACCCGGCGCGCGTTGCGGGCGGCGATCAGACCCATGCTGACGATGTCCTGGTTGTCGCCGTTGGACGGGACGCTCTGGATGCTGGCCGGGCCGATCGTCCGGTTCTCCGCGACCAGCGCGGTCGCCGGGTACTGGGCGCCCGCGAAACCGCTGTTGAGGCCCGGCTCGCCGGCGACGAGGAACTCCGGGAGCCCGTAATTGAGGTGCCGGTTGAGCAGCCGGTTGGTCTGCCGCTCGGAGAGCACGCCGAGCTGGGTGAGGGCGATCGTGGTGAAGTCCATCGCGAACGCCACCGGCTGGCCGTGGTAGTTGCCGCCGTGGAAGACCTCCTGCCCGGGGAAGAACAGCGGGTTGTCGGTCGCCGAGTTGAGTTCCGTGCCGAGCGTGCCCGCCGCGCTGCGCAAGGTGTCGCGGACGGCCCCGAGCACCTGGGGGATGGCCCGCAGCGTGTACGCCTTCTGGAGGTAGACGTCGGTACGGGTGACGTCGTCGCCCGCCCGCTTGCTCTCGACCTCGCTGCGGATCTCCGCGTGCGACACGGCGAGGCGGCTGTCGGAGAGCAGGGTGCGCAGGTTCGCCGCCGAGTCGATCTGCCCCCGGTGTGGGCGGGCCAGCTCGTGGCCCTCGGGCAGGAACGGGCTGGTCGAGCAGCGCAGGGCTTCGAGGAGCAGGGCCGAGACGATCTCCGCCTGGTGCAGCTGGTCCAGGCCACGGGCGACCACCAGCGAACCCAGGCCGGTCATCCCCGACGTGCCGTTGATCAGCGCCAGCCCCTCCTTGAACCGCATCTCCAGCGGCTCGATGCCGTGCTCGCGCAGCACCTGCCCGGTCGGCACCCGCCCGCCGTCACGCAGCACGTACCCCTCACCGATCACCGTGATCGCGATGTGCGACAGCGTCGCCAGATCACCGCTCGCCCCCAGCGAACCGATCTCGGGTATCGCCGGAATGATGTCTTCGTTGAGGTAGAGCGCGAGGCGCTCCAGGACGACGGGACGCACCGCCGAGTAGCCACGGGCCAGCGCGTTGAGCCGGGCGGCGAGGATCGCGCGCGCCTCGTCCCGCGCGAACAGCGGGCCCACACCGGCGCTGTGGCTGCGGATCAGGTTCGTCTGGAGCTCGACCTCCTTGGACGGCTCGACCTGCATGTAGATCATCTCGCCGTAGCCCGTGGTCACCCCGTACACCGAGGCGCCCGCGCGGACGATGTCCTCGAACTGCTTCCGGCTCGCCGCGGCCTTGCCCAGCACCTGAGGGCTCACCACACAGCGGGCGTACTCCTCCGCGACGGACCGGACGTCGGCGAGCCCGAGATTCTCCCCGTCGAAAGTGACGGTCGCGAGGTCGATCGTGGTCATGTGAATTCTCCTCGTGTCGATTTCCGGTGCTCATCGATTCGACCATCAGGGCCACCGGTTCCGATACGTACGCAAGGCCGTATCGGAATGTCCTTCTGGGCATACCAGCCGGACGAAAGTCGGTAGAACCGCTGGTCGCCGTTGTTCGGGCAGTCGATCCGGGCGAGGATCGGCTCGGCTTCCGGAAAAAGAACACGGAAAGGCGAGGCGGAGAATGCAGCCCAAAGTGAATGACCGTTTCCACAGGGAAGCGAGTACCGAGGACATCATGCACAGCATGCGCGAGAACGGTTATGCCGTCGTCGAGGACGTGCTTCCGCACGCCACGGTCGACGCGCTGCTGGACGAGATGATGCCCTGGATCGACGCCACCCCGTTCGGCCCCGACGCCTTCGCCGGCCAGCGCACCAAGCGCACCGGCAGCGCCGTCGCCCGCTCGGCCACGGCCCGCGACCTGATCGTCCACCCGCTGATCAAACGGATCGCGGGCCAGGTCCTCGCGTCGTCCACCGAGTTCCAGCTCTCCCAGACCCAGCTCATCAGCGCCCACCCGGGGTCCGTCGCGCAGAAGCTCCACAAGGACGAACTCGTCTGGGACTTCTTCCCGTTCGCCCCCGACCACCACGTGATGTGCCAGTTCTTCTGGGCGCTCACCGACTTCACCGAGGAGAACGGCGCCACCCGCGTCGCCCCCGGCAGCGGCCCCGACGACCCCGCCGAGTTCGGGGAGCACAACACCATGCCCGTCGAGATGCGCAAAGGCTCGGTGTTCGTCTTCGACGGCAAGGTCGTGCACGGCGGCGGCACCAACCGCTCGGACCACGTGCGCCGGGGCATCATCACCAGCTACTGCGCCGGCTGGGTCCGGCAGGAGGAGAACCAGTACCTCGTCGCCCCGCCCGACCTCGCCCGCACCTTCCCCGAGGACGTCCTCAAGATGATCGGCTACCAGCAGGGCTGCTTCGCCATGGGCTACGCCGGCGACATCGAGGAACCCATGGACGTGCTCTTCGGCCGCAAGAAGGGCACCCCGATCGTCCCCTCCGAGGCCACCCGCGCCGCCGCCAACGAACGGGCCCGCGAGTGGAGCGCGGACGTCGCGCAGCGCACCGTCTGACCCCCGACCGCCCCGCGAACCGAGAGGTGACGAAGATGTTCGAGGAAACCGAGGAAGAGTCCGTGTCGGTCATGCCGATCATGAACATGGTCTACGGCCTGTGGGTGTCCCAGACACTCGTGACCGCCCACGAACGCGACCTGTTCACCCGCTTCGCCGAACAGCCCGGCCTCACCCCCGCCCGACTCGCCGCCCGGTTAGGGCTCGAGGAGCGGCCGGTCGAGCAACTGGTCACCGCCTGCGCAGCGTTGGGCCTGCTCCAGCGCGACGGTGACGGCTACCGCAACACCCCCATGACCACCCGGTACCTGCTGCGCGACAGTGACGACTACGCCGGCGGCTGGGTCGAGATCGTCTCCCGCCACGACTACCCCGGCTGGCTGCGCCTGGACGAGGCGCTGCGCACCAACCGCCCGACCGCCTGGGACAGCGAGCGCCGCGACTCGCTGTTCGACGACGAGAACCCCGTGGTCGTCGAGTCCTTCTGGGAGGGCATGAGCGCGATCTCCCGGCCCACCGCACGCGCCCTCGCCGAAGTCGTCGACCTCTCCGGCGGCCTGTCCCTGCTGGACGTCGGCGGCGGCGGAGGTGCGTACGCGCTCGAACTCAGCCGCGCCTACCCGGACTTGAACGTCACCATCTTCGACCTGCCGTTCGTCTGCGACCTCACCGCGAAGAAGGTCGAGCAGGCGGGCCGCACGGACCGGATCGCCTTCGCCCGGGGCGACTTCTTCAACGACCCGCTGCCGCAGGGCCAGGACGCCGTGCTGCTGTCGATGATCCTGCACGACTGGGACGTCGAGCAGTGCAAGAGGATCCTGCGCGGCTGCCATGCCGCCCTCGCCCCCGGCGGGCGGCTGCTGATCAGCGAACTCCTGGTCGCCGACACCAAGGACGGCCCGCTGGACGCCACGCTGATGAGCCTGTCCATGCTCGTGGAGACCTTCGGCCGCAACTACACCGCCGCCGAGTACGAGGAGTGGCTGCGCGAGGCGGGGTTCGTGGACGTGGAGACCCGGCGGTTCGACGCGCCCGCAGCCAACGGGGTCGTCGTCGCGCGCAAGCCGGGCTGAGTCCGTGCGTGTCCGGCCCCAGTCCGCAGCCGGCGGGCTGGGGCCGGACGTGTCCTCAGATGTAGCCGCGCCGCAGCGCGTACGCCACGGCGTGCGCCCGGTTGCGCAGTCGCAGCCGGGTCGTCAGCTTGTACAGCGTGTCCTTGATGGTGCGCTCGGAGTAGCACAGCTGCCTGGCGATCTCCGCCGTCCCGAGCCCGTCGGCGACCAGCCGTACGACCTCGGCCTCACGGTGCGTCAGCCCCTGAGAGGAGCCCGGACCGGCGGCGGGAGCGGTCCCCGTCCGCAACTGGCCGATCAGCCGGCCCAGCAGATCGGCCGGGAGGTCGCCGTCACCGCGGGCCGCCCGCAGGATGGCCTGGACCAGCCGGCCGCGCGTGGCCTCGTGCCGCCAGACGACGGCGCTCACCCCGTGGCCCACCACCTCGTGGAACTCGTCGTCGAGCAGGGCGTCCAGCACCAGGACCGCCTTCGAGCCGTCGTCGATCGCCCGGCGCAGCTCGGTGAGCGTGCCCGGGGTCAGCGTGTGGTCGACGATCAGGGTCACCCCGCCCGGACTCTCCGCGTCGCACACCTCGATGCGCGCGTCCTGGTCCAGAGCACGCAGCGCGCCCTCCCGGGAGATCGGGTCCCGGGCGTGCACCACCACGGGCACCCGTAATTCCAGCAGCTTCGGCGAGGGATTGTTTTCCAATTGGGGCATCTTTCAGCGCACCGCCGCGGAGAGGGAAGGGCGTAAATACGGATTGGGGCGCGCGAAATTCGCCTGGAGCCCCTCGGAACGCGCCAGTTCCCGTGCGATATCGGCCGCGAGGCGACGGCACACGACCGCGCTCCGCTTCAGCTGGGCAGCCGCCTCTTCGAGGTGCCCGAGGATGACGAGTATCGCCTCGGCAGGGCGTGCGGCGGTCGGTGGTATTTCTCCGTGCCGACCCCCTGAGGACAGTTCGTATTCACCTGGATTCGCCTGGAGCGCCAGGGCCAGCGCATTGTTCGCCAGCGAGGAGGCGACCAGAGCCGAGGCGAGCAGCTCCAGCCGGGAACCACCGCCCGGCCGGCCCGGAAACGCGCTGTGGTACAGAGCGTTCAGTCTGACCAGGACGGTCGCGGTCAGGTCCTGCGCCCGCAGCAGCAGGGGGCCGATCCGGCGCAGCGCGTCCACGCCCGGGGTGTAGGAGACGTCGCGGACGCGGTCGTGAAGGGCCTCGAATTCACCTGCGAGGTAATGAATCTGCAGTTTTTGATGGGGCAAGCCGAAAATTGACATGGCGGTGTCACTCCAGGAGGTGGCGGCGAATGCGGGCTCAGCTGCTCATACGTCCGGACGGGGGATTTCAAAGCAGTCTACTAATCCTGGTAAAGAATATGCCATGACGCCTGGTGAAATGGCCGAAACGGCACGGTCGGCCCCTATCCGGGCGGCTTCGGAGCCGTCCGGTAAGTATTCGCCCCGGTCGCCCTCCATCCGTCGGCGTGATTGTTGCTTGTCGAAGTGATCGGTTCACCCTGTTTGTTCCGGCCGGTATCGGGTGGGGGCGTCGGGTGTCGTTCCCCCTCCTGGTCCAGGCCAGACCGGACGCCTTGGCCTGGACCAGGGGTGATCGATCCGCGGGCGCAGGGTGGCGGGCTCCGCTTCGGCGAGCCCATCCCGGTCGTGCGAGGCCGGCACCCGCAGCCGGGCATCCAGGTCCGCGGCGATGCCGCAAGTAGGCATCCAGCCTTCGTCCACCCGCCAGGACTTCGACCGCAGGGTGCGCAGGGTCCGTCCTGACCTGGTGTTTCACCATCGCGTGACGGCGGTGCGGGGCATCCGGCCACCGGATCCGACGGGAGCCGGAGCTCCAGGCCGTCTTGTTGATGCCGGGGGCAGTGATCGATTACTTCCAGCCGGGCTTCTTGGCGGAGGGCGTGAGGCCCTCACGTGTGAGCCAGGTGGTCAACCGCCTCCTCCTGGTGCGCGTCCCTGCCTCCGGAACGTGTTCACACGCCCGGCAGAGGCGGACGGCGAGGCATGCGAACCGTCTCCCGTGAGGCCCCTTGGCCGGACCCGGAAGGAAGCAGCCTCATGAGCGACCTGCGGATCCCCCACATCGGCGGCCCGACCACCCTCGTCGAGACGGGCAGCCGGCGACTGCTGACCGACCCCACGTTCGCCCCGCCCGGAGAGCGCCCCAGTTTCGGCTGGGGCACCTCCTCCCACAAGTCCACCGGCCTCGCCTCCGACCCGCCGCCGATCGACGCCGTCCTGCTCAGCCACAACCAGCACGACGACAACCTCGACCGCACCGGACGCGACGTCTTGCGTACCGCCCGGACCGTTCTGACGACCCCGGCCGGAGCCCGCCGGCTCGGCTCACCGGCCCGCGGCCTTGCCCCGTGGACCCTGACCTGCTTGCACGCCCCGGGGTGGCTCGCCCTCGCCGCCTCCGAGCTGCCGCCGCTCGACTGCACCGGGTGCGACGTCTTGCGCACCGCCCGGACCGTTCTGACGACCCCGGCCGGAGCCCGTCGGCTCGGCTCACCGGCCCGCGGCCTCGCCCCGTGGACCATGACCTGCTTGCACGCCCCGGGGTGCCTCGCCCTCGCCGCCTCCGAGCTGCCGCCGCTCGACTGCACCGGGTGCGACGTCTTGCGTACCGCCCGGACCGTTCTGACGACCCCGGCCGGAGCCCGCCGGCTCGACTCACCGGCCTGCACGCCTCGGGGCGCCCCATCATCGACGTCACCGCCACCCCGCCCGTCACGGCCCACCCTTGTCCCGGCCGCTGACCGGACAGGTCACGGGCTTCGCCCTCACCGGGGAAGGCCGGCAGCACGGCGCGCCGCGGATCTCCGGGGACACCGTCCTGTACGGCGGCGTACGCGAGGTGGCCCGGTGCCTGACCGTCGGCACCGCGCTGCTGCACGGCGGAGGCTTGCGCTTCCCGATCACCGGACCGGTCCGCTGCACCGTGACCGCCGCCCAGGCCGTGAGCCTGTGCCGCCTGCTGCGCCCCCGCACCGCCAATCCCGTCCACTACGAAGGTCGGCCCCACTTCCACGAGGGCCGCGACACCTTCGAGCACGAACTCGCCCGCGCGCCCGCCGGCATCCGTAGCCGCTACGGACATCAGCGCCTGAGCTTCAGCGCGCGCCCTGCGGTTTCTGCTGATCGCGCTGTGTCTCTCCCCTGAAAGCCGCCCAGGCCGCTCGCGAACGAACTCCCACTGCCTGGCCGTCTCCCTGTCTCTCCACTCGGCGCACGTCCGTGACGGCGACTGACGTCTCCTGGCGCGCGATGTACGGGTGCGTTCTTGAGTGAACGGTCGAAAGGCGAAACGGTGAGTTCGTCGAGCGGGCGGCTGGTGATAGCCGTACCGGGTCGCCATGGCCGTCTCGATCACCTCGTACCGGGGGGGCGACGCTCGTCGGAACGCGGCATGCTCGCTGCTGCCCCCCCGGCGCCCTGAGCGGACACCGAACCCGCCTTCAACGACAGGAACCAAGGAGGGCGGCCTCCCCGGTTTGTCGTCACTGCGAGCGAGCGATAACCGGCCATAGTGTCTCGACCACTTGATCCGGCAGACGCGGGTCCTGATCCCCGGTGCGGACGTAGGACGAGTAGAAGCTGCCGATCATCATGTCCACGATGACCTGGACGTCTGCGTCCGCCCGCAGTGCGCCCTCCTCGCGCAGCCGGTGGAGCGTGTCGATCAGGGGCTGCACGCGCCGCGTGATCCCGTGATTGCGTATCAGCTCCATCAGCGCGGGATTGTGCGCGGCCTCGGCCAGGGCGTTTCCGATGACCGACATCCCGCGCCCCGTGGGGCCGAAGGGGTTGGCGTACCGCAGGGCGGTCTTCAGCGCCTCGGACGGGGGCAGTCCCTCCAGGGGCGGGAGGGGGTTGCGCTCGCGCTCCTCCTGGAAGTTGAAGTCGAGGGCGTCCACGACCAGTTCGTACTTGTTGACCCAGCGCCGGTAGACGGTGGGCCTGGTGACACCGGCGTCGGAGGCGATGTCGCCGATGGTCATGCGGGAGTAGCCGTCCGACAGGAACCGCTGGACGGTCGCCCGGAGAATCGCCTGCTCCACAGCCGGATCGCGCGGTCTGCCGGGCCCCTTGATCACCGGGGCTGGGTCGCGGTCACTTTCGGCCACCTTCCTCATGCGGGCAGCGTATCTTACCTTTACTTTACTTGACAGTACCGTAACGAAATCAAGATGGTTGCCACATACATGTAATCCCCTGTCAGCTCCAGCGCACAGAAAGACCGGTGAGAACAGATGACCTCAACACCCGAACTCGGTTCGATCGCGGACGACGAGCAACTGTGCGCCGCCCTGCCCTTGGCGTCGGTCGGGGCGGCCTTACACGACACCGAGGGCCGTGGACTGACCCGCACGCTGTCCCTGATCATGGACGGCTACGCCGACCGCCCCGCCCTGGGCGAGCGAGTGAAGCAGGCGGTGACCGACCCGGCGACGGGCCGGACCTCGCTCCGACTGCTGCCGCGCTTCGAGACGATCACCTACGGCGAACTGTGGGAACGGGCGGGCGCGATCGCGGCCGAGCTGCGTCATGACGCCCAACGGCCCGTGAACGTCGGCGACTTCGTCGCTTCCTACGGATTCACCAGCGTCGACTACACGGCCGTCGACCTGGCCTGTGTGCGGCTGGGCGCGGTCTCCGTCCCGATGCAGTCGAGCGCCCCGGCCGCCCGGCTGAAGCCCATCCTCGACGAGACACGGCCGCGCGTCCTGGCGGCGAGCGTCGAAGTCCTGGACCGGGCGGTCGAGTTGGTCCTCGCGAGCGAGTCCAGGCCGAAACTGGTGGTGTTCGACTACCACCCGGACGTCGACGACGAGCGGGAGAAGTTCGAGGAGGCGCGCGGCCGGCTCGCCGAGGCCGGACTGACCCTGATCGACTCCCTCGCCGCGGTGACCGAACGCGGGCGCACCCTGCCGGCCGTACCGGATCACCGGCCGGAGCCGGACGAGGATCCCGTGCGGCTGCTCGTCTACACCTCCGGCAGCACCGGAACGCCGAAGGGCGCCATCTACACGGAGCGGATGCTGCACTCCCTCTTCGTGGGATGGGTGCCGCAGCAGGACCTGCCGGCCATCGGCATCAACTACATGCCCATGAGCCACGTCGCGGGCCGGACCGCCCTGTACAGCACCCTCGGCCAGGGCGGAACCTCGTACTTCACGGCCAAGAGCGACGTGTCGACCCTCTTCGAGGACATGGGACTCACCCGGCCCACCCAACTGCTGCTCGTGCCGCGCATCTGCGACATGCTCTTCCAGGAATACCAGAGCGCATCGGTGCGCCGGGCAGGGGAGTTCACCGATCCGCAGGCTCTGGACGCGGTGGTCAT
The DNA here is from genome assembly GCA_036569285.1 of Streptomyces sp. Taxonomy (GTDB): domain Bacteria; phylum Actinomycetota; class Actinomycetes; order Streptomycetales; family Streptomycetaceae; genus Streptomyces. The sequence continues at coordinate 2,676 of DATCQX010000785.1, read as the reverse complement.
GGCGGACCTGCGTGAGCGTTTCATCGGTGGCCGGGTGCGGTCGGTGACCTGCGGCAGCGCGCCCCTCGCCCCGGAGCTGAAGCGGTTCGTCGAATCCTGCCTGCAACTGCCGGTGCACGTCGGATACGGCGCGACCGAGGTCGGCGTCGTCGCGTTCGACTCGCAGGTGCGGCGCCCGCCGGTCATCGACTACAAGCTCGTGGACGTACCCGAACTCGGCTACTTCACCACCGATACGCCGTACCCCCGTGGCGAGCTGTACCTCAAGACGCGCACCATCACCCCCGGCTACTACAAGCGCCCCGAGACGACGGCCGACGTCTTCGACGAGGACGGCTTCTACAAGACCGGCGACATCATGGCGCAGACGGGGCCCGACCAGCTCGTCTACGTCGACCGCCGCAACAACGTGCTGAAGCTCTCCCAGGGGGAGTTCGTCGCCGTCTCCCGGCTGGAGAGCGTCTTCGTCACCAGTCCGCTCATCCGGCAGATCTACATCTACGGCAACAGCGAACGCGCCTTCCTGCTCGCCGTGATCGTGCCCACCGAGCAGGCGGTCCGGGCGGCCGAGGGCCCCGCCGAACTGCGGCGCACGCTGAGTGAGGCGCTCCAACAGGTCGCAGGCCAGGCCGACTTGGAGTCGTACGAGATTCCGCGTGACTTCCTGGTGGAGACCGAGGAGTTCAGCACGGACAACGGCCTGCTCTCGGAGATCCGCAAGAACCTGCGCCCCCAGCTCGCGGCCCACTACGGCGACCGCCTCGAAGCGCTCTACGCGCAGTTGGCGAGCGGCCAGGAGGAGGCGCTGCGCGCCCTGCGCGAGGCGGGCCCCGGCCAGCCGGTGTTCGAGGGCATCTGCCGTGGGGCCGCCGCGCTGCTGGGCTGTTCACCCGAGGACCTGAGCCCCACGGCACGCTTCGTCGACCTGGGCGTCGACTCGTTGTCCGCGCTCTCCCTCTCCCGGCTGCTCCAGGACGTCTTCGCGGTCGAGGTCCCCGTCGGCCTCCTGCTCAGCCCCGCGAGCAACCTCCGGACGATCGCGGACCACATCGCGGCCGAACAGGACTCGGGAGCACGGCGCCCGTCGTTCACGGCCGTCCACGGCCCGGACGCCACGGAGGTGCGGGCGGCGGACCTGCTGCCGGCGAAGTTCATCGACGCCCAGACGCTCGACGCCGCCGCACGGCTGCCCCGGCCGGACGGCGACGAGGGCGCCCGCACCGTACTGCTGACCGGCGCCAACGGCTTCCTGGGCCGGTTCATGTGCCTGGACTGGCTGGAACGGCTGTCCGCCACCGGCGGCAGGCTCGTCTGCGTCGTCCGAGGCCGCGACGACGCCGACGCCCGGCACCGCCTGGAGAGCGCCTTCGACAGCGGAGACGCGGAACTCCTGTCCCACTACCGCGAACTGGCCGGACGTCACCTCGACGTCCTCGCGGGCGACATCGGGCAGGAGCGCCTCGGCCTGGACCCCGGCACCTGGAACCGGCTGGCCGCCGAGGTCGACGTCATCCACCACCCGGCCGCCCTGGTCAACCACGTCCTGCCCTACGACCAGCTGTTCGGGCCGAACGTCGTCGGCACCGCCGAGCTGATCCGGCTCGCCCTGACCGGGAAGATCAAGCCGTTCACCTACCTGTCGACCGTGGGCGTGTCCACCGACCTCGACCCGGCGCGGCTCGACGAGTGGGCCGACATCCGTGAGGTGAGCCCCGTCCGCGCCCTCACGGAGGGCTATGCCTCCGGGTACGCCACCAGCAAATGGGCCGGAGAGGTGCTGCTCCGCGAGGCGCACGAGGAGTACAGCCTGCCGGTGACGGTCTTCCGGTCGGACATGATCCTCGCCCACCGCCGCTGCACCGGCCAGCTGAACGTCCCCGACATATTCACCCGCCTGCTGCTCAGCCTCCTCACCACCGGCATCGCACCCGCCTCCTTCTACCGCGCCGGCCCGGACGGACAGCGGCAGCGGGCCCACTACGACGGACTGCCCGTCGACTTCGTCGCCCAGGCGGTCACCACCCTCGGCGCGCGCCCCGGCGACGGCTACCGCACGTACAACATGGTCAACCCGCACGACGACGGCATCTCCCTCGACACGTTCGTCGACTGGCTCACCGAGGCGGGCCACGCGATCCACCTCGTCGACGACCACGCGGACTGGTTCACCCGCGTCCAGACCGCCCTGCGAGCCCTGCCGGAATCCCGCCGCAACCACTCACTGCTGCCCCTCCTGCACGCCTTCGCGCAGCCCGAGCCGCCCGTCCGCGGCTCGATCATCCCCGCCGAACGCTTCGAGAAGGCCGTCCGTGAAACCGGCATCGGCCAGGACAAGGAGATCCCGCACCTCACCGCCGAACTGATCACGAAGTACGCCACCGACCTGCGTCAACTCGACCTGATCTGAGAGCCCCGGCCCACAGACCGTCCGCCCCCGAGGGCAGGGTGACTTCGCGGTCGCCCTGCTCTCGGCGTCAGCACTCGGCCTCGGTACTTCCTCGCCAAGGGCCGAGGACCGGCATCGCCGGATGCCGTCGCGGCCCGTACCCACGCCCGGCGGCGGCGAAAGCGGTCCGGTCGGGGTGGCCGGTCTTGCGGAGCAGGCTCGCCACGTGTTTCTCCACGGTCCGCGGCGAGATGTGCAGCCAGTCGGCGATGTCCTTGTTGCCGAACCGT
>DATCQX010000784.1:0-3538 GCA_036569285.1 Streptomyces sp. | reverse complement strand
GCCTTCGCGGGTTCGGGAGGGTGGGGGCACCTACTAGTCCTGGAGGACGGGATGCGGAAGATCGTCAGTTTGCGGAGTGCGGTCATCATGGGGGTTTCGGTGGTGGCCGGGTCGGTTGTGGGGGGTGCTGTCGAGGCGCTGGGGCAGACCGGTGGGGTCGGGGGTGTGGTGAGTGGGGCGGTGGCTCTGTGGTTCGCGGAGCGGTTGGATCGGGTTGTGGGGGATTGAGGGTCAGGGGTGCCGGCCCTTTCCTGGGGTGTCCAAGCGGTGGGCCAGGGAAGGGGCGGTGCTCTGGAGGATGGGGTGGAGGTATTCGGCGTCGGCGGCGGAGAGGAGGTGCCAGGAGGGGGCGTCCAGGGTGGAGAGGATGAGGGCTGCGTGGTGGGTGCACCAGCGGTGGAGGTCCAGGTGGATCGCCGATTTGAGGAGGAGGGTCAGGGGGCGGGGCTGCGGGAGTCTGAGTAGGGAGGAGAGGAGCGCCGACAGGATTGGTTCGGTACCGGTGCCGGTCGCCGTCGGCAGGTCGATGTGCTCCGGGGTGACTCCCAGCAGTATGGCGATCACGGTGGTGAGGTCGTTGTGGGTGCCGGTGCGGGCCCGCTGGCGGCAGGCGCAGGCCAGGAGGGCGACGCGGGTCTCGTCCTCCATCGTCTCGTCATCGAAGTCACAGGTGGCCAGTTGCCACAGCACCTCGTTCACGAAGGCGCCGGGGAGCCGGTCGCTCTCGCCGGTGAGGCGGTGGGCGATCGCACCGTGATGGCGGGCCCCGTCCAGCAGTCTGACGGTCTCCTCCAGGTCGTGCAGACATCGCTCGTACCGGACCAGCAGGTCCCCGTGTGGTGCGGGCGGTGCCAGCAGGAGGGCTACCAGGTCGTGTACCGCTGAGGTGGACCGTCCCTTGGCGTCCTCCCGCGGATAGCCCGTGAGGCCCTCGAACATTTCCCACACGGGCAGCGCCGGGTCCGTCAGCTCCTCGACGTCCGGGTCATGGAGCGTCAGCACTCGTCGGGACGCGGTCGGCTCCGAGTCGTACGGCTCTCGGAGCCGGAGTACGATATCGAACTTGTGCTCGACCGGAGTCGTTCGCACGGTCCGGGTGAAGGCGTCCCACTCTCCCGGCGAGAACTGTGACTTCCACAGCGTCGCCAGCACGCGCCAGCTCTCGCGCGGCGCCTCCTCCCCCGCGATCTCGGAGAAGTGGAGCGGGTTTCCCGGCGCGAGCACCAGCAGCAGGAGGTTCGCGCTGTAGCAGGCGTGGCGGTAGGTGACGGCGACCGGGCCCGTCGAGTACCCGGTGTCGCCCTCCACCGAGAACAACGCCTGGGAGAGCAGTTCCCGAAGGCGTTCCGTGGACGGCGCCAGGTCACGCAGGTCGTCGATGATCTGCGCCCGGTCGGTGAGCGGCGCGAAGGACAGCACGGCGAACAGCAGGGCCGGGTGGTCCAAGGTGCGGACGATCTTCCGCGCGACCAGGTACTCCCCGAACGTCGCGTGCAGGAACTCGTACCAGCGCCGTTCCGCTCCCTCGTCGAACCTCGCTCGTGCTTCGTGGATGAAGAAGAACCGGCCGAAGAGCAGCCGGGGTTCGGGAGTGGTGAGCCGGTTGTCCGGGGCGCGGAGATACACGAGGTCGTGTTCGGCCTCCTCGGCGGTCACGCCCTGGCGGCCCCGGTTGAACATCGCGACGGCGATCACCGAGAGGAGGTCGAGTTCGTTCTCGGTCTTCCGCTCCAGGTCTTCGGGGCGGAGCCGGGGTTCCAGTTTGGTGATCTGGCGGCGGACGAAGAGGCGCAGGAGGCGTTCGTAGAGGATGGCGCGACTCATCGTGGCCGTGTCGTCAGGGTCGGGGTCGACTGAGTGGTAGAGCGCGAGCATGAGCAACAGCAGGGGTTGCGGGGCGAGTTCGGGGTGGCGGGTGGCCAGGTCGGGCAGGCGGGGGCGGCCCGGGTTCGCCTGGTGCCAGGTCCGGGTCCAGTGGGCAATGCGTGGCCCGTCGAACGGCTCCAGCCTGATGAGGACGCTGCCCTGCGGGATGCTCGCCTGGTCGGCAACGACTGTGCGGCTGGTGACAATCGCGGCGACCGGGAGGCCATTGTCCGCCGATCTGCGCTGAAAGTCGGCGATGTCGTCGAGGTAGCGGTAGTGGTCACCCCCGGCCTGGAGGAGTTCGTCGAAACCGTCGAAGATCAGCACCGGCAGAACGTCCGGCGAGGACGAGGTGACGGTCGACCAGGTGGCCTCCTGGTGGGTGAGGGCGCGCAGGGCATGGGCGATCTGGTCGAGGACGGAGATGTCGGCCGGAACGTCACGGAGTTCGACGCGGATCACCAGGTAGTCGGTGGGCGGGAGACGGGCGGCGAGGAGCCTGGTGAGCAGGGACTTTCCCGAACCTGGGTCGCCCAGGACGATCAAGGGCTCTTCGGGTAGGGGTATTCCGGAGAGGTGACCGGCGAAAAAGCTCTGGATCTCTTGGCCGAGCGGGCGGGTGTTCCACCAGGCGTCCACGTGCGGTCTGCCGTCGTTGTCGTAGACGGCTATGCGGAAGGCCGGGTTGACGTATCCCTCGGCGAGGCGGGGTACGCGAGGGCCTGCGGAGTCCTCACCGACCGGGGAGATCAAGCGGCGTAGTTCATTGCGGTGGATCGCGGCGAGGCGGGCAGGCCATTCGGCAGGCGTCGCATCACGGGCGAGGGTCCGCAGGTAGGTCTCCAGGCCCTCAAGTCCCGTGTTCTGGGAGCGTAATTCGCTGTATAGACGCTCAAGTTCCTCTCGGGCTGGACCGGACGGGCAGGCGTGCAGGACATCCATCGCTCTGGAGCCGTCCTGCGCAGTGACCCAGAGGTAGAACTCGGGGCATTCAGTGGCCAATTCGGCCAGACGGGTCTCATAGAGGGTCGCGGTCTCGACGGCCAGATCACGGTCGACCGCCAGCGTCGATGCGACCCATTCGTAGTTCTCGACGGCCCGGGCGCGATGGGACGCGTGCTCCATCCCTGCGGCCAGCAGCGGAGCCGAGCTGAGCGCGCCGCCGGACAGGGCCGTGTCGATGATGTGGTTCAGCGCGAAGCGCGGCCAACTCCGTTCCAGGATCGTCCCGTTCAGGCACGCGTCCACGATCAGCAGGCGATGCGCCGCGTGCAGCAGCCGCGCCCGGTGGGGACAGCAAGCAGTGCGCACCTTATCCCTCAGGCCGGCCAGCAGCCGTCGTACGACGACGTCGAACCGGACGCGGAACGAGGCGAGTTCGGAGTCCGAGCGCAGCTCCGCACGATTGATGGCCGCCTCGGAGGACAGACGGCCGTCCCGTCCGGCGAGGACGTGAATGATGTCGTCGAAATCATCCGGCCCCGGCGTGTGATAGATCCTGTACTCCTGCCGGTGCCGCCACTCGCGGTGGTTCTCGCAGACCCAGCAGCCTGCAGGCACCCGCCCCGGTTCGCTCTCCGTCGACTCTCGCCCGACACGGTCGAGTTCGGCCTCCAGCTCCTCAAGTCGCCGTCGCCAGTAGCCGCCATCGCCACCGACCAGCTCAACCAGC
>DATCQX010000783.1:0-2747 GCA_036569285.1 Streptomyces sp. | reverse complement strand
CACGGGGGTGTGGTGGGCGGTGCGGTGGGTGAGACGACGGCCCGGGAAGTGAGCCGTCGGGAGTGCTTACGAACCCCTGACGTTCCCGCGCGGAGCGGTACAGCACGAGTCGGCCCCGTCTACGGTCGGTGGCATGTTGATCCTGGTCACCGGGGGTGCCGGCTTCATCGGCTCGCACCTCGTCACCGCTCTCCTCGGCGCCGGGCACGAGGTCCGTGTCCTCGACGCGCTGCTGCCCGCCGCCCACCGCACGCCGCCGCGGATCCCCGCCGGGGTGGAGTGGCGGCATGCCGACGTCCGCAGCGCGACGGCCGTCGCCGATGCCCTGCGGGGTGTCGACGCCGTCTGCCATCAGGCCGCGATGGTCGGTCTCGGCAAGGACTTCGCCGACGCGCCCGACTATGTGAGCTGCAACGACCTCGGCACCGCCGTGCTCCTGGCGGGGATGGCCGAGGCAGGGGTGGGCCGGCTGGTGCTGGCGAGTTCGATGGTGGTCTACGGCGAGGGGCGGTACGCGTGCGCGCGCCACGGCGTCGTCCGGCCCGGCCCGCGCCGCGTGGCGGATCTGGAGGAGGGCGCCTTCGAGCCGCCGTGCCCCCACTGCGGTCGGCCCCTCTCCCCCGGCCTCGTGGACGAGGACGCCCCCACCGACCCCCGCAACGTCTACGCGGCCACCAAACTCACCCAGGAGCACCTGGCCGCCGCCTGGTCCCGCTCGACCGGCGGCCGGGTCGCCGCCCTCCGTTACCACAACGTCTACGGCCCCGGCATGCCCCGAGACACCCCCTACGCGGGCGTCGCCTCCCTCTTCCGCTCCGCCCTCGCCCGAGGCGAGGCCCCCCGGGTCTTCGAGGACGGCGGCCAGCGGCGCGACTTCGTCCACGTCCGGGATGTCGCGGGCGCGAACCTCGCGGCGCTGGACGGGGTGACGGCCCTGCCGGAGGGCGGCCTTCGGGCCTACAACGTCGGCAGCGGTGAGCCGCACACGGTGGGCGAGATGGCCGCCGCCCTCGCCGCCGCGTACGGCGGGCCCTCCCCCGTCGTCACCGGGGAGTACCGGCTGGGCGACGTCCGGCACATCACCGCGTCGTCTGAGCGGCTGCGGGGGGAGTTGGGGTGGAAGCCGGAGGTGGGGTTCGTGGAGGGGATGAGGGAGTTCGCGGGGGCGGAGTTGCGGGCGGGGTAAAGGGCAACACCGCGGGCAAGGTGAGAAGGTGTGCGGGCGGCGGCGTCGGGGAAAGCACCGTCCTCAGTGTCCGCAGCCGGGTCCCCGCCTCCGATGCCGGTCGCCGTCGGCAGAAACCCGGTCACGCCGTCCAGGGAGGCGACGCGGAACAGCCGCGTCCCGTCGTCCCGAGAAAGCGGACGGACGCCACGCCCAGCAGCGCCCCTTCCCTCACACCGCCACCGGCAACCGCACCTCGAACCTGCACCCGCCCGGCACGTTCTGCACGGCCGCGCTCCCCTGGTGCGCCTCCACGATGCCCCGCACGATGGCCAGCCCGAGTCCGGCCCCGCCCGGCGGCGTGCGCGCGTCTGTGCCACGCCAGCCGGTGTCGAAGACGCGGGGGAGGTCTTCCGGGGCGATGCCTCCGCAGCCGTCGGTCACCGACAGGATCACGCGGTCGTTCTCGGAGCGGGCGGAGACGGCGACGGTGCCGTCGGCGGGGGTTCGGCGGATGGCGTTGACGAGGAGGTTGGCCAGGGCGCGGGACATCTCGCGGCCGTCGACCTCTACGGGGACGGGCTCGACGCCGTCGCCCACCAGGCGGACGCCGTGTTCGCGGGCGAGGGCGTCGACTCCCGCTATGGCGTCGCCGACGAGGTCGTAGACGGACATGCGGGCCGGGGAGAGGGCGAGGACGCCGGCCTGGATGCGGGAGAGTTCGAAGAGGTCGCCGACCATCGCGCTCATGCGCCCGACCTCGCCCCGGATGCGGGCGTGGTACGCGCCGGGGTCGTCGACGATGCCGTCCTCCAGCGCCTCGGTCATGGCCTGGAGCCCCGCGAGGGGGGTGCGCAGGTCGTGGGAGATCCAGGCGACCAGTTCGCGGCGGGACGCCTCCAGGGTCCGTTCGCGTTCGCGGGAGGCGGCGAGGCGGGCGCTGGTCGCGGCCAGTTCGCGGCTGAGGTCGGCGAGTTCGGCGGTCGGCGCGGCGGTGGGCGGGGTGAAGGCGCCGTCGTCGCCGAGCGCACGGGTCGCCTCGGCCAGCTCACGGCTGCCGCGTACGACGGAGCGACCGAGCAGCAGCGCGACGGTGAGGGAGACGACCGTGGCCATGGCGCACACCATGGACACGACCCACAGGTCGTGGTCGGACAGGAACATCGCCCAGCACACCAGCATCGTCCCGGCGAGCATGGCCGCCACGGTGACGACCGCGACGACGGCCAGGGACACGGCGACGGACCGCCGGCGCAGCACGCGCAGGGCGAGCAGCCCGAGAAGCCCGGCGCCCGCCGCGCCGACGGCCGCGTAGAGGGCGATCAGGAGGGTGTCACCGAGCACGGCCGGCCTCGCTCTCGGGGTCGGGCGCGTCGAAGCTCCCCGGTGCGCCGGAACTCCCCGACGCTGCGAAGCTCCCCGGGACGCCGAAACGACCCGGCGCTTCGGAACTTCCCGGTGCCTCGGAACTCCCCGCCGCTTCCCAGCCCCCCGGCTCCTCCAAACTTCCCGGCGCGTCGAACCTGTACCCGATCCCCCAGACAGTGCTGATCAGTTCCGGTCGAGCCGGATCGTCCTCGAC
>DATCQX010000782.1:0-11947 GCA_036569285.1 Streptomyces sp. | reverse complement strand
CGACGCACCGGTGGGGCCGCTCCCGTTGGAGCCCGGTGCGGTCGTGGTCGCGACCGGGGGTGCCCGGGGGATCACCGCCGCCTGCATGCTGGGGCTCGCCCAACGGGTGCCGCTGCGGCTGCACTTGATCGGGTCGAGCCGCCTGGAGGACGTCCCGGAGGATTTACTGGCGGCTCCGGACGACGAACTGCCCGGTATGCGGGCCCAGTTCATCGCCGCCGAGCGGGCCGTGCGGCCCGGTGTGTCGGTGCGGGAGATCAACGGGCGGTTCGACCGGCTGCTGAGCGCCCGCGAGTCGCGGCTGAACCTGGCCGCGCTGCGGGAGCTGTGCGGGGAGGACAACGTGCGCTTCCACACGGCCGACGTGACCGATCCGGAGGTGGTGCGGCGGACGGCCGAGCGGATCGGGGCCAGAGTGGATCTGCTGGTCAACGGCGCCGGGCTGCACCACCCCGGTGACATCACCCGCAAGGACCTGCCCGGCATGCGGCGCGTGCGGGACGTCAAGCTGTTCGGCTACCACCATCTGCGGGACGCCTTCCGCCCCCGCCTGTGGTGCAACTTCGGTTCGGTGACCGGGCTCGCGGGGCTGCCGGGCGAGAGCGACTACTCGCCGGCCAACGACTTCCTCGCGGGTGCCGCGCAAGCGGCCGTGGAAGAGGGCGAGTTCACGATCGCGTGGACCATCTGGGACGAGACCGGGCTCGGTGCGGGAAGCGTCGTCCAGTCGCACACGGCCCGCACCGCCCGGCTCAGCCGGATGTCGACGGCGGAGGGGGTGGCGCACTTCCTCGACGAACTCTCCCGCCCCCGGCGCGACCGGCTCGTCACGTACCTCGGCGAGGCCGAGTACACCTCTTTCGACGCCCGCTTCCCCGGACTCCGGACGACACCGGAGGCCACGCCCGATCACCTGCCCCCGGCGCAAACCCAGACCGGCCGCCCGGTACCGCAGAGCACCCCGCCCGGCCTCCTCAACCCCCCGCACACCCCCGGCCACTGGACCCTCACCCTCAGCCTCGGCACCCACCCCTTCCTCCAGCACCACATGATCGACGGCCGCCCCACCCTCCCCGGCGTGATGCTGGCCGACCTCGCCGTGCAGGCCGCCCGGACCCTCGTCCCGGACCTGCCGGTGCGCGCGGTGGAGAACCTCGCCTTCTCGGCATGGGTGCGCGCCCGCGCCGACGGCACGCCGGTCGTCCACCGGGTCGCGGCGAGGGCGGTCGGTACCGGCACCGCCCGGTCCGTCGCCGTCGTCGTGCGCTCCGACACCGTCGCGCCGGACGGCCGGGTCCTCGCCCGTGACCGCGAGCACTTCCGGGCCGTCGTCCGGCTCGGCGGCCCGGCGCCACTGCCCGTGCCGGTCGGGGAGGACGACGGTCATCTGCTGCCGGAGGTGGCGGACTTGTACTACGACGACGCCTCTCCCGCCGTCCTGACCGGGGTGTTCCGGGCGACCGAGAACTGGCGGACCCGCTCCTGCCTCTGGCGTCCGGACCCCCAACTGCTCGCCGGACTCCCCCGGTTGAGCACCCCCTGCGTCCTCCTCGACAGTCTCGCCCGCACCCAGTGGCTCGGCGGCCCCCGTGTGGCCGTCCCGCACCGCGTCGACCGGATCGCCCTGCACACGGAAGGGGATGACACCGACCTCGCCCGAGCACACCCGGAGGGCGTGCGCCTCGCCCACTGCGCCACGACCGGCGTCTGCACCGCGCGCACCGCCGACGGGCGGGTCCTCGCGCAGATCACCGGCCTGTACGGGACCGAACTCGCCTGACCAGAAAGGGAGTTACGTCATGGAACTCACCGGACAGACCGCGCTGGTCACCGGCGGTACGCGCGGGATCGGGCTCGCCATCGCGCACCGGCTCCTCGCGGCGGGTGCCCACGTCGTGGTCACCGGGCGGGACGCGGAGACCGGCCGCGAGGCGCTGGCTCAACTGGCCGCCGGGGACGACGTCGTGCTGTGCACGGGGGACGCGATGTCCCGCGCGGACGCCGAACGTGCCGTGGACACCGCGCTGGAGAGGTTCGGGCACCTCGATATCGTCGTCAACAACATAGGCGGGGCACAGGACTTCGCGACGGTCGCGGACATCAGTGACGAGCTGTGGCACTCCACGCTGTCCCTCAACCTCGACCCGGCGCTGTACACGACCCGCAGGGCGCTGGGTCCGCTCATACGGCAGCGGTCCGGGCGGATCGTCAACATCGCGTCGGTGGAGGGGCGCGATCCGGATCCGGGGCTGTGCGCCTACGCGAGCGCCAAGCACGCGCTGATCGGGTTCACCCGGGTCCTCGCGAAGGAGGTCGCCGCGCACGGGATCACCGCGAACTGTGTGTGCCCGGGGGCGGTGATGACCGACTGGGTGCGGGAGAAGGGGCCGGTCGCGGCGAAGGTCCTCGGCACCGACTACGACGGCCTGATCGGCCACTTCACCGGCCGTACCCTCACCGGGCGGCTCACGCTGCCGGACGAGGTCGCGGCGGCGGTGCTGTGGCTGGTGTCCCCGGCGGGGGCGGGGGTCACGGGCGCCTCGGTCCCGGTGGACGGAGGCGCCACGCTCTGAGTCTCTATCCGCGCCCCCACCACGCCGCCGAGACGTCCCGCAGCGTGTTCGTCCCGCAGTGCACCTCGCCCATGCCCAGGTGGTACGTGTAGTAGTCGTCGATGTACGACACGGTCATGCCCGCGCCCCGGTAGGCGGCGGTGACGGCCTCGGTGAAGACGTCCTTGCCGCCGACGACCGGTCCCCACTGGCGGGGGGCGAGGTAGCGGGTGCGGGAGAGGACGACGCCGTTGACGGCTCCGGGGACGTAGGCGCTGGTCGTCACGGTCTGCGGAGCCTTGGCGGCGTCCGGAGTCGTACGAGAGGACAGCCACTTCTGCTGGCCGTGCTCGCGCAGATCCTCCGTGAGGGATGCGCCCACCCGGCTCAGACGCGGCACGCGGAGGTCGCCGGTCGGCTGGTGCTCGCGGAGGTAGAGGGCGGGGACGCGGACGATCTCGGCGTCCGTGATCCCCGTCTCGCGCTTGAGGATCGCGAGGTTCGCGGCGATGCGGTCGGCGGCCAGCTTGTTGTCGGGGACGAGGTCCTCGGAGGCGAGGGCCTGGTCGATGGTCTCCTTCGGCGCCTGGGCACCGGACTTGACGGGGACGGAGAACATCTTCGTCTTCCCGTGGCCCGCCTTCTGCGCGTCCCGCAGCAGGCGCAGGCCCGCGTCGGGGTCGGCGAGGCCGATGCGCCAGCCGCGCGGGGTGTCGGCGGGCAGGAACTGCACGAACTCGTCGACATGCCCGACGCCCAGCCACGACGTGTCCAGGAGCAGCGGGTCCTGGAGGTCCTGCGAGGCGAGGAGGGTGCGCATCTTCTTCGACGGCCGGGCCCCGGTGTCCTTGCGCTCGCCCATGATGATCCGGCCGGCCGGGTAGGAGCGGCCGTCGTGGGTGTACGGCGGGATGGTCTCCAGGTTCCCCATCGAGTTGAGCGACCAGTCGAGGACGGTGTCCGGGTTCGCGATCTGGACGACGCCGACGTCCCGCCCGCGCAGCTTCTCGAACAGTTCCCGGCCCGCCTCGCGGTCGGGCTGGGCGGAGCGCAGCATCACGCGCATCGCCTGCCGTCTGCCGCCGGGGCCGGTCATGCTGACGTACGCCGGTTCCACGAAGTCCTGCGCCCAGGGGTCGTTGTACTTGTCGAAGGTGATCAGCGGGGCGGTGATGCCTGCCTTCTTGACCTCGCCCGCGAGGTTCTTGACGAACTTGGCCTGCTCCTGGCCGTAGAGGTCGTCGTCGTCCCCGGTGACGCGCGTGACCATGACCTGCTGGGCGTTCTGGAGGTGGTTCTGGGTGAGGAGGGGGGCGACGCGGAGGGTGACGGAGTCGGTGGTGGACCCCGCGGGGGTGGTGACGGTGAGTCGGATCACCGCGCGGCCGTCCCACTTGGCCTTGTCCCGGATGACGTCCGTGGCCTCGACGCCGAGTTCGGCGCCCGCGCGGAGTTCGGCGGCGGTGAGGCGGGTCCTCGGGGTGACGAGGGTCCACTTGCCGTCGCGCTTGAGGAAGAGGTGGGTGTAGGGGGCGCCGGTGGTGACGGCGAGGCGTCCTCTGGTGTTCGGCTTGGCGTCCGGGAGGGGGACCGTGCGGACGCGGGCGAGGTCGGCGGCGTCCGCGTCGCCGTTGACCTGGGTGTCGGAGGCGTCGTGGCAGGCGGCGAGTCGGGCGTCGGTGCCGGTGCGGGGGCAGCGGCGGGTGTCGTCGTCGAGGTTGGGGAGGTACAGCGCGCCCCGGCCGACCGTCCAGCCGTCCTCGCCCGCCGTGTCGGTGCCGCCGGTGACGTCCACCAGGCCGTCCCGGTTCACGTCCGCCCGCAGGTCGGCCCGCGGCACCGTGCCCGCCGCGAACGCCTCCGGTACGGTCAGGGCCGATCCTGCGGCGGCGAGGGCGAGCACCAGCGAACCTGCCGGGCGTATCCGCGTACGAGAACCCACGTCGTGTTCCTCTCAGTCGGGGCGTGACACCCGACAAGAGGCGAAGTTCCACCTGTGCGTTCCCTGTGCCCGGCGGGGCGGCTTCGCGGCAGCCGTACTTTGCCGGGAAATGCCCGCCCGTGACGGTCTTGGGACAGTGGCCCGCGAAGCACCGGGTACGTGTACGGCACCACGATCTCCGCACGGACCTCGTGGAGCACCCGCACAAGGAGTCTCAGCCATGACCATGCGCCACAAGCTGATCGCCGCCGCAGGCACCGCCCTTCTGACCGTCGGCGCCGCGGGCATCGCCCAGGCCGCACCCCACCACACCGCCGCCGCCCCGTCGGCCTGCCGCCCCGCCAACCACCGGGCGACGATCGCCCAGGACAACTCCAGCGCCGGCCACATCCACTTCCGTGTCACCCTCACCGCCCCGCGCGGCTACGCCTCTTGCACCCTGGCCGGCTCCCCCACCGACGTCGCCTTCTCCTACCGGAGCACCCCCCTCGCCATCACGGCCGCCCCCTACGGCGACCAGACCACGGCCGTCACCTTCGGCCCCGGCCACCCCGTCCACTTCGACATCCAGGTCCCCAACTTCGGCGAGACCGTCCCCGCCGACGAGGCGTCCTTCACCCTGCGCACCCCCGGCGGCGGCACCATCCCGGGCGCGTCCTTCGTGAACGGCACCTTCAGGGTGGCCACGGGCACCCAGATCGGGCCGGTCCTGTCAGGCGCCTGACCTCGACGAGCGGCTCAAGCGGCGCGGCACCAGGCCCCACCGCTCGAGTCGCCCTCTCCCCGAAGTCAGCCCGCCGCGAGGAGTTCGAGCGTGTCGATCACCCGGTGCGAGAACCCCACCTCGTTGTCGTACCAGGCGACGACCTTGACGTGCCGGCCGTCGACGCGGGTGAGGGCCGAGTCGAAGACGGAGGAGGCCGGGTTGCCGGTGATGTCGGAGGAGACGAGGGGGTCCTCGGAGTACTCCAGGACGCCGGCGAGGGGGCCTTCGGCGGCGGTGCGGTAGGCGGCGAGGACGTCCTCGCGGGTGACGTCGCGGGAGACGGTCGTGTTCAGCTCGACGATGGAGCCGACCGGCACCGGCACGCGGATCGAGTCGCCGGAGAGCTTGCCGTCGAGGTTGGGCAGGACGTGCCCGATGGCCTTGGCGGCGCCCGTGGTGGTCGGCACGATGTTGACGCCGGCGGCGCGTGCGCGGCGCGGGTCGCGGTGGGGGCCGTCCTGGAGGTTCTGCTCCTGGGTGTAGGCGTGCACGGTCGTCATGAAGCCGTGCTCGATGCCCGCGAGGTCGTCGAGGACGGAGGCCAGCGGGGCCAGCGCGTTGGTGGTGCAGGAGGCGTTCGAGACGACGGTGTGCAGTTCGGCGTCGTACGCGTCGGTGTTGACGCCGTAGGCGAGGGTGACGTCCGCGCCGTCGGAGGGGGCGCTGACGAGGACCTTGCGGGCGCCCGCGTCGATGTGGGCGCGGGCGGCTTTCGCCGAGGTGAAGCGGCCGGTGGCCTCCAGGACGAGGTCGACCTCCAGCGCGGCCCACGGCAGCTTCGCCGGCTCGCGTTCGGCGAGGACCTGGATGCGGTGACCGCCGACGACGAGCACGCCGTCCTCTACAGTGACCGGGCGGCCGAGCCTGCCGGACGTCGAGTCGAAGGCGAGCAGTCGGGCCAGGGCGGCGGGTTCGGTGAGGTCGTTGACGGCGACGACCTCCAGGCTGCTGTCACGCTCCAGGAGCGCGCGCAGCACGTTGCGTCCGATGCGGCCGAATCCGTTGATGGCGATGCGAGTCACGGGTGTGGTCTCCTTCCGGTTCGCCTCCAGCCTCGCGCGCGGCGCGCGATGGTGGCATGGGCGCGATCGCCACAGTCCGCAAGGATCGCGCCAGGCCGTCACTGGCCCCGGGTGAACGTCCGCCGGTACTCGCTCGGCGTGGTCCCGAGGATCTGCTGGAACCGCATCCGCAGGTTCGCGCCCGTCCCGAGACCGACGTCCCCGGCGATCTGCTCGACCCCCCGCTCCGAGCGCTCCAGGAGTTCCCGGGCGAGGTCGATGCGGGCCCGCATCACCCACTGCATGGGCGTGTACCCGGTGTCCTCGGCGAACCGGCGGGAGAAGGTGCGCGGGGAGACGGCCGCGTGGCGGGCGAGGGCCTCCAGGGTGAGGGGTTCGTGCAGCCGGTGCAGCGCCCATTCCCGGGTCGCGGCGAACCGCTCCCCCATCGGCTCCGGCACACTGCGCGGCACGTACTGGGCCTGTCCGCCGCTGCGGTAGGGGGCGGCGACCAGGCGCCGGGCGGCGTGGTTGGAGGCGGCGACGCCGAGGTCCGCGCGCAGGATGTGCAGGCACAGGTCGATGCCGGAGGCGGCGCCCGCCGAGGTCAGTACGGTTCCCTCGTCGACGAACAGGACGTTCTCGTCGACCCGTACGAGGGGGTGCTTCGCGGCCAGGGCGCGGGTGTAGTGCCAGTGCGTGGTGGCGCGCAGGCCGTCCAGCAGTCCGGTGGCGGCGAGCGCGAACGCCCCCGTCGAGATCGCCGCCAGCCGGGCGCCGCGCGCGTGCGCGTCGAGCAGCGCGCGGACGACCGTCCGCGGCGGGTCCTCCCGGTCGGGGAAGCGGTACCCGGGGATGAACACCACC
This sequence comes from Streptomyces sp., assembly GCA_036569285.1. Lineage (GTDB taxonomy): Bacteria > Actinomycetota > Actinomycetes > Streptomycetales > Streptomycetaceae > Streptomyces. The sequence continues at coordinate 4,819 of DATCQX010000782.1, read as the reverse complement.
TCCGCCCACTCCACGGCCTCGAGCCCGTGCGCCACGTGGTACGACAGCCCGTCCCCTCCCGCCACCAGCCCCGGCGCCGCCCCGCACATCCGCACCTCGTACGGCATGCTCGCGCGGGTCGAGAACACCTGCGCGGGGATACCGACGTCGAGCGGCTTGGCACCTTCGAGGACGAGGACTGCGGCGCGTCTGAGGCGGGGTTTCGGCACGTGGGTCAGGGTACGAGAGGGCGGGCGGCCGTTCAGCCGTCGGATTCCGGCGACGGCAGATACGCGCCCGGCACCTCCTGCGGCGCATACAGCTTGCTGTCCCCCGGATAGGGCTCGGTCCAGTTCTCGGTCTGGTACCAGGTGTAGCGGTTCATCTGGACGGGGTTGGCGTAGTCCGGCACGGCGCCCGGCCCCGTCAGCCGCTGATGCGCGGCCCACCTCTTCCACTGTGCCGCGAGCTCCTGCCGGGCCGGGGGCACGGCGACGGCCTTCGGGGCGACGCCCGCCGGGGTGTCCGAGCCGCAGGCCGGCTGGGGGCTGACGCCGAGCGTGAGGGACGTCCGGTTGGGGACGGCCGTGAACGGCCTGGTGTCGGGCTTCGCGGTGAACGCCCCGTACATCGGGGTGGCCGCGCTGTCGAGCTGGTTCATCGGGTGGATCCCGAGGATCTGCTCGATGGTGCGGATCATGGTGATCTGCGTGTAGTAGTGGCTGTCGACCGTGCCGTGCTGGGCGTACGGGCTGATCACCTGGACCGGGGCCCGGTGGCCGTCGACGTGGTCGAGGCCGTTCTGGGAGTCGTCCTCGACGACGAAGATCGCCGAGTCCTTCCAGTACTTGCTGTGGGAGATCTCGTCGACCATCCGGCCGACCGCGAGGTCGTTGTCGGCGACCTCGGCGGCGGCGTTCGCCGGGCCGCCGGTGTGGTCGTTGGAGAACCAGAACATGTTCAGGTTCGCAGGACCGTTCTTCTCGAAGTCCTGCTGCCAGATCTGCTCCTTGTAGATGTCCGGGACGTCGAGGTCGAACATCGGGAAGCCCTGCACGGAGACCTTGTTGAGCGAGGGGATCGCCGAGCCGGTCTGGATGGGGTACTGGGTCGGCGCCCCCGTCGAGGCCATGGTCTTGGAGTCGCAGTAAAGGTTCTGCCAGGTCGCCCCGGCCGGCTTGGACTCCGTCGACTGGAACTCGCCGAAGTCCTTGACCGACTCGCCGGCCGCCTGCGCCCCGGTCCACAGGAACCCGGACTTCTGGTGGCCGAGGACGTCGTTCTCGGTGTCGTAACTGCGCGTGTACTCACCGGCGGAGGACTCGGTGTACTCCGGGTTGTCCGACTGCATCAGCCAGTTGTGGCCCTCGGCGGAGTTGGTGCCGATGTCGTAGAAGTTGTCGTAGAGGCCGAACTGCTCGGCGAGGGCGTGCTGGTTGGGGGTGACGTTCGCACCGAAGGTGGTGAGCGCCGGGTCGCCGTCGCCCTGGGACAGGTCGCCGTAGACCTGGTCGTAGGTGCGGTTCTCCTTGACCAGCAGGAAGACGTGCTTGATGGTCGAGGGGTCGCCGAGGCGGGCGGGGACGGGGACGGGCCGCGCGCTCCTGGCGTTCTTCGCCATGAGGACCGAACCCGGCGTCCAGCCGTTCTGCTGGAAGACCTTGGCCGTCTGGGACCTGATGACGAGATCGCTCGGGAGCGTGAACTCGGTCAGGCTGGACGTGGTGTCGTGGGTGCCGTGGCCGGTGGCGGTGGTGGGACGGCGGGCGTCGATGCCCCGGGTGTTGGAGACCACGACCTTGCCGCCGGCCGTGGTGATCTCGGCGGGGAAGTAGTCGGTGGGCAGCAGGCCCACGTAACTGGCCGGTTCCTGCGGGGACTTGTAGCGGTAGACGGCGACCGCGTTCGCGCGGCCCAGGGTCACCAGGAGGCGGCCGTCGTCGGTGAGGGTCACCGCGTCGGGCTCGTAGCCGACCTTCGCCTCGGGCCACGGCTGGGTGGCGATGGTCTGGACGACCTTGTCCTTGCGGGTGTCGATCACCGAGACGCTGTTGTCGGCGGTGTTGGTGACGAACACCGTGCCGTGCTTGGCGTAGACGGCGGTCGGGTGCAGACCGACGGGGATGGTCCGGACGTCCTGGCCGCCGCGCGTGTCGATGACGCTGACCGTGCCGGTGGTCGAGGCACCGGTGTCCGGGTTCGCGGGCACCTGGGTGCCGTACGAGTTCATGGTGGTCTCGCCGGGCTTCGCCGGGCGGCCGCCCTCGTTGCTGACGTACAGCTTGCCGTCGACCAGGGCGATTCCGCGCGGGGCGGTGCCGACGGACCAGGTCCGCTCGACGGTGCCGGTCGCCGCGTCGAGGGCGACGACCGTGTTCTGACCGTTGACCGCCGCGTACACGGTGGACCCGTCGGGCGAGAAGACGGCCCCGCCCACCAGGGCCTGCTGGGAGCCGACGGTCGGGATCGGGACGGCCACGGGGTCGGCGAGGGTGCCGTCGGCGTTCACCGTGAACTTGGTGTAGCCGATGGCCTGGCCGAGCCACAGTTGCTTGCCGTCGGGCGAGTAGACCGGGCCTTCCTGGCCGACGGCGGCGCTACTGATGCGCAGGTCGTCGGCCGCGTTGGCGCCGATCTTCTGCTTCACCTGACCGGTCGCCAGGTCCATGATGACCAGGGCCGCGTCGCCGTCGGCTACGGCGGCCGCCAGGTGGGTGCCGTCCGGGCTGACCGTGGACGACATGATCTTGCCGTCGTCGATGACGGTCCGGCTGCCGTACGGCTTGAGGTACTGGTCGCTGGAGATGACCTCGCCCTTGGCGGTGTCCTGCGCGACCTGCTGGGTGCCGAACTGGTAGGTCGAGGCGACCGCGGTGCCGGTGACGCCCAGGGCGACCGCGATGCCGGCCGCCACCAGCAGGGTCCGGCGTCTGGCGGCCGGCTGCTTCTCCCTGATACGGCGCGTTACGTGCATGGACCTATCCCTTCGAGGTGGTGTCGAGCAGGTCGACGTTCCCGTCGAACTGCCACAGCGGGTTCGGGGCGTCCCCGGTCTCGGTCCGCACCAGGAAGTAGCCGTTGACTTCCTTCGGACCGTCCCCGTCGGCCACGTACCGGCCGTCCGATCCGACGTCGAGTTGGTAGATCGCGGTCCCGGCGACCGCGGTCCCGGGCAGGTGCCAGGTCACGACACACCGCCAGTCGTTGCCCGGCCCCTCCTGCGCGGCCTGTCCGTCGCTCTTGGTGCAGGCCGCGGAGGCTCGCAGTTGGTCCTCGGTGACGGCGGGGCGGTGCAGTTGGCCGGTCTGCATCCGGTAGAGGTGGGCGAACGCGGTGGCGAGGGAGCGCTGGACCTTGGCCTGCCGGATGCCGTCCGCGGGGACGGCCACGGCGATCACCGCGACGCTGAGCGCCAGCAGGCCGGCGAGCGGGAGCAGCCCCGCGGTGAACGCGCGGCGCCCGGCACCGTCGTAGGCGAGGTTGGTGAAGTCCCGCCGCAGAAACAGGAGATGAGCCAGCGTGGTGGCGAGCGCGGTCCACACCAGGGAGACGGCGATCCCGATCAGGAGCGGGGCGAGCTGGGCGGGGCCGGTGAACAGGCCGTTCCAGGTGACGTAGGCGTTGCCGGGCAGGGCGAGGCGGACGGCGACGGGCAGGGGCAGCATCTGGGCGACCGACATCGCGAGCGCGAGGAGCGGCGGCAGCAGCAGGCCTGTCGGAGAGCGGCCGAGGGCGACCGATCCGAGCAGCCCGATCGCGGCGAGGGCGAGGGTGGGGGCGAGGGCGGCGGTCCAGGCGAGGAGGACCCGCGCGGCCGCGTCGCCGGGTGCCAGGAGGTGTCCGTCCAGGCCGACCAGCGGCTGGTCGCCGACCGCGGTGAGCCCGCCGACCGTGCCGGAGACGGCCAGTCCGGCCACCAGCAGCAGGACGACGGTGAGGCTGGCCAGCGCCTTCGCGGCGAAGATCCGGCGCGGTGAGCGGACCGCGACCAGCAGGTGCCGCCAGGTGCCGAGCCGGTCCTCGGCGGCGAACACGTCACCGGCGACCACCGAGGTCAGCAGCGGCAGCGCCCAGGTGCCCGCGAACCCGAGGATCACCAGCGGCCCGGCCCAGCCGGTGGCGTGCATCCAGCGGCCGAAGAGGGTGTCGGAGGGCAGGGTTGCCTGCTGCGACACCCCGGCGACGAAGAGTCCGGGCGCGATCCAGCAGGCGAGGAGCAGGAGCCGGACGCGCCACTGGGAGAGGAGCTTGCGCAGTTCGAAGCGGTAGACGCGGGAGACCGGGACCGCGGGGGCGGTGGTGGTCTCCCGGATCGCGGTGGCCGTCATCCGTCCGCCTCCCGGGACGCGGTGAGCTCAAGGAAGGCCGCTTCCAACGGCGAGACCACGGGGGCCAGTTCCCGTACGGCGATCCCCGACGTCACGAGCCGCGCGACGAGTTCGTCGAGGGCGGGCACCCGGGCGCGGACGACGACCAGCCCGGCGTCCTGTCGTACGGCCGCCTCGGCGTCGACGATCCGGACCCCGTCGGTGCCGTCGGCCAGCCGGCGCGCGGCCTCCGGGTCGGAGGTCCGTAGCCGGTAGTCGAGTGCGCGGCTGTCCGTGGCCAGCTTGCCGAGCGGGCCGGAGAACACGACGCGTCCGGTGGCGAGGAGGGTGACCTCGGAGCAGAGCGCCTCCAGGTCGTCCATGCGGTGGCTGGAGACCACGACGGCGGTGCCGTCCGCGGCGAGCCGGTCGAGCACGCCGTGCACATGCCGTTTCCCGGCCGGGTCCAGGCCGTTGGCGGGCTCGTCGAGGACCAGCAGCCGCGGCCGGGTCAGCAGCGCGGCGGCGAGCCC
>DATCQX010000781.1:0-5599 GCA_036569285.1 Streptomyces sp. | reverse complement strand
CCCCGCCTGCGCGAGGACCAGCTCCAGAAGCTCTCCTGGACCCTCCTTGTCCCCCTCTCCCTCGCCCAGATCGCCCTCACCGGCGTCGTCAAGGTGGTGATCTCCTAGTGCCTCCGCTTCCCGGCTCCGGCCTGGCCAAGGGCCTGGCCGTCACCCTCCGCACGATGACCCGCAGGTCCGTCACCGAGCAGTACCCCGACACCCAGCCCGAACTCCCGCCCCGTACCCGCGGCGTCATCGGACTGTTCGAGGAGAACTGCACGGTCTGCATGCTCTGCGCCCGCGAGTGTCCCGACTGGTGCATCTACATCGACTCCCACAAGGAGACGATCCCGGCCGCCGCCCCCGGTGGCCGGGAGCGCAGCCGCAACGTCCTCGACCGGTTCGCCATCGACTTCTCCCTCTGCATGTACTGCGGCATCTGCATCGAGGTCTGCCCCTTCGACGCCCTCTTCTGGTCCCCCGAGTTCGAGTACGCGGAGACCGACATCCGCGACCTCACCCACGAGCGCGACAAACTCCGCGAGTGGATGTGGACCGTCCCCGCCCCACCCCCTCTCGACCCCGGCGCCGAAGAACCCAAGGAACTGACAGCGGCCCGCAAGACGGCGGAGAAGCAGACGGCGACCCAGCAGCCCACGCCGCCTCAGCAGCCCGAGCCCTCCACCGGCCGCCCGGCCTCCACGACTGCACCCTCCACCGGCCGCCCGGCCTCCACGACCGGACCCGCGCCCGCCACCGGCACGCCCGCCACCGGCACGCCCAGCCCCGGCCCGGCCGACCCGCCGGCCCCCGGCGCCGCCGGCCGTGAAGAAGGCCCCACCGGCCGCTCCACCCCGGACTCCGGCCCCGCCGACCCCCAGGGAGGCCGGCCATGAGCCCCGCTCACGTGCCGCACGGCTTCCTCGCCCAGGCCCCCCACGGCTTCCTCTCGCCCACCGGTGTCGAGATCGCGTTCGTCCTCGTCGGCCTGCTCACCCTCGGCGCAGCGGTCGTCACCGTCACCACGCGCCAGCTGGTGCACGCGGCCCTCTGGCTGGTCGTGGCCCTCGGGGGGCTCGCCGTCGAGTACCTGTTGCTGACGGCGGAGTTCGTCGCCTGGGTGCAGGTCCTCATCTACGTCGGTTCCGTCGTCGTCCTCCTTCTCTTCGGTCTGATGCTCACCCGCGCTCCCATCGGCCGCTCCCCGGATGCCGACTCCGGGAACCGGTGGGCCGCCCTGGCGATCGCGGTCGCCGCCGCGGCAGCCCTCGTCTGGGTGGTCGTCGACGCCTTCCGCACCACCTGGATCGACCTCGACGGCCCGGCCGCCGGCTCCACGAAGGTCACCGGCGAGAGCCTGTTCCGGCACTGGGTCCTGCCCTTCGAGGCCCTCTCCGTCCTTCTGCTGGCGGCACTGGTCGGCGCGATCGTCCTGTCCCGCAAAGCGAAAGCGGAAACGAGCTCTCCCCCGGAGAACGCCCGGCCCGTCACGCAGAGTTCCCGGCCCGTCACAGATTCCGAAAAATCTTCGCGGCCCCCCGAGGCCCCCGGCACCCCGGCCACCCCAGGAGCCCACCCCAACACCCCGACCGAGCAGGAAGGCGCCCGCTGATGCACCTCGCCTACCCCGCCGTCCTCTCGGCCCTCCTCTTCTGCACCGGCCTCTACGGCGTCCTGGCCCGCCGCAACGCGATCCTCGTCCTGATGTCGGTCGAGCTGATGCTCAACGCGGTCAACCTGAACCTCGTCGCCTTCGACGTCTGGCTCAGCAGGGCCGCCGAGGACACGCTCCACTCCGGCCAGGCCCTCACCCTGTTCACCATCGCGATCGCCGCCGCGGAGATCGGCATCGGCCTGGCGATCGTCCTCGCCGTGTACCGCAACCGCGGCACCTCCGACATCGACCGGCTCCGCGACACCGCCGAGACCCCCGACCCGACCGAGACCCCGAACCCCACGGCGGGAGAGAAGGCCGAGGCCGCCGCGTGACCACGACCACCCTCGCCACCCTCGTCCCCCTCCTGCCGTTCCTCGGCGCCCTCGCTGGCCTCCTCCTGGGCCGCACGGCCCCCGGCTTCGTCCGCCCCCTGGCCGTCCTGCCCCCGCTCGCCGCCCTCACGCTGGCCGTCCTCGTCGCCGTGAGCCAAGGCGGCGGCACCCCGGTCGACGCCGCGACGCAGCTCACCCCCACCGGCTCGATCCCGGTCGAGCTCGCCCTGCACATCGACGGCTTCGCGGCCCTCGTCGCCGTCCTCGTCGCCCTCGTCGCGACCTGCGTGCAGATCTACTCGACCGGCTACCTCCGCGACGACCCCCGCTACCCCTCCTACGCGGCCCTCGTCTCCCTCTTCACCGCCGCGATGCTCCTGGTCGTCTACTCGGGCGACCTGATGGTGCTGCTCGTCGGCTGGGAGGTGATGGGCATCTGTTCGTATTTCCTGGTCGGCCACTACTGGGAGACCCCCGAGGCGCGCGCCGCGTCGGTCAAGGCGTTCCTGGTCACCAAACTGGGCGACGTCCCGTTCCTCATCGGCCTGTTCGCGCTGGCCACGGAAGCCGGGTCGTTCCGGATCACGACCATCCTCGACGCCGTCGCGCACGGCGGCCTCGGCCACCCGACCCTGATCGCCCTGCTGCTCCTCGCGGGCGTCGCCGGCAAGTCGGCGCAGTTCCCGCTGCACACCTGGCTCCCCGACGCGATGGCGGGCCCCACACCCGTCTCCGCGCTGATCCACGCCGCGACGATGGTCGCCGCCGGCGTCTACTTCGTCGCCCGGCTCCTGCCGGTCTTCGAGGCGTCGCACGCCGCGATGGGAGTCCTCGCGGTGACGGCCGCCGTGACGATGCTCGGCTCCGGACTCGCCGCCCTCGCCCAGGACGACATCAAGCGCGTCCTCGCCTACTCGACGATCGGCCAGCTGGGCTACATGACCGGTGCCCTCGCCGTCGGCGACCGGGGCGCCGCCGTCTTCCACCTCCTGTCCCACGGAGCCTTCAAGGCGCTGCTGTTCCTCGCGGCCGGCGCGGTCATCCACGCGGCGGGCACGAACTCCCTCGCCGCGATGTCCCGCACCGGCGGCCTGCGCGCCCGCGTGCCGGACGCGTTCTGGACGATGACCGTGGCGCTCCTCGCGCTCGCCGCGATCCCGCCGTTCAGCGGGTTCTTCTCCAAGGAGTCCGTCCTCGGCGCCGCCGAACACGTCGTCACCGGCCACACCGAGCACGCCCCCGCCGCCGCGGGCTGGGTCGTCATCGTCTCCGCCCTGCTCACCGCCCTCCTGACCGCCGCCTACGCGGCCCGCCTGTGGCTGCTCGCCTTCCACGGCCGGGGCGCCGAAGCCCCCGACCACGGCCGGCAGCCCCTCTCCATGACCGTCGTCCTGTGGATCCTGGCCGTCCCCTCCCTGGCCCTCGGGGGCCTCGCCTACGCGACGCTCCCCGACTGGTTCGACGGCACCTCCCTCGCCCCGATCCTCACCACCTCCGTCCTCGGCACGGGCTTCGCCCTCGTCGGCGCCGTGGTCACCTACGGCGCCTGGCGCCACCTCACCGCCACCGCCGCGCGCGTCCCCCTCGGCGCGGTCGCCGCCCACCCGGACGGCGACGCCGCCACCGTCGAGGCCGAGGCCATCGCGAGCCACGCCCCCGCCTACGGCGGCGTCGCCTCCGCCCAGGACCCCGCCGACCCCGGACGCCTCCTGCTCGGCCCCCTGCACCGGCACGCCGCCACGGGCTTCCACCTGGACGCCCTCTACGGCGCCCTGTTCGTCCGCCCCGTGCAAGCCGCCGCCCGCCTCGTACGGTTCCTCGACCGCGAGGTCGTCGACACCTACGCCGACGGCGCCGCCGCCCTGCCCCGCCTGCTCGGCGCCGCCGTACGGCGGGCCCAGACCGGCAACGTCCAGACCTATGTGAGCGCGCTGCTCGCCGGCACCGTCGTCCTCGCGGTGACCGTCCTTCTCGTCGCCTCGGGAGCGTGAGCGCGCGTGATCGGTATCAACGAGTCCGTGATGCAGTTCCTCCTCGCGTTCACCGTCGCCGGGCCGCTCCTCGGCGCCGTCGCCGCCCTCCTGCCCGCCCCGCTGGGGCTGAAGGGGAAGTCGCCCGAGCAGGCGGTGCTGCGCCACGGCGTCACCGTCACGGCCGCCGTCCTGGCCGCCGCGATCACCCTCGCGCTGGGCTTCGACCACGACCACCCGTCGAAGATGCAGGCCAGTACGGACATCAGCTGGATCCCCGCACTCGGCGTACGCGTCCACCTCGGCATCGACGGCATCTCCCTCCCGCTGCTGGTCCTGACCGCGCTGCTGACCTTCCTCTGCGCGCTGTACTCCTACTTCAAGCCGCCCACGGGCCCGTCCCCGAAGGCGTTCGTCGCGCTGCTGCTCCTCCTGGAAAGCGGCACCCTCGCCACCTTCGCCGTCCTCGACCTCCTCCTGTTCTTTCTCGCCTTCGAGACGGTCCTCATCCCGATGTACTTCCTCATCGCCCGCTGGGGCGGTGAGAACCGGACCGGCGCGGCCTGGAAATTCATCCTCTACACGCTGCTCGGCTCCGTCGTCATGCTCCTCGGCCTGCTCCTCATCGGCGTCAAAGCGGGCACGTTCGACATGGTCGCACTCGCCACTGACAACGGCCGGTCCCTGACCACATCCGTGCAGGTCACCGCCGCTTTGGCGATCGGGATCGGGCTCGCCGTGAAGACCCCGATGTGGCCGCTGCACAGCTGGCTGCCCGACGCCCACACCGCCGCCCCGACGACCGGCTCGGTCCTGCTCGCCGGCGTCCTGCTGAAGATGGGCACCTACGGGTTCGTCCGCGTCCTGCTCCCCGTCGCGCCGGACGGCCTGCGCGTCTTCGCGCCCTACCTCGCCGCCTTCGCCGTCGTCGGGATCGTCTACGGCTCCCTCGCCTGCCTCGCCCTGGTCCGCCCCGGCGCGAACGGCGACCTGAAGCGGCTCATCGCCTACTCCTCCGTCGGACACATGGGCTTCGTCCTGCTGGGCATCGCGTCCATGACACCGACCGGCGTCAACGGCGCGCTGTTCGCCAACATCGCCCACGGCCTCATCACCGGCCTGCTGTTCTTCCTCGTCGGCGCCCTCAAGGACCGCACCGGCAGCACCGACCTCGACACCCTCGCGCAGACCACCGGAGCGGCCCTGTACGGGCGCGCGCCCCGCTTCGGCGGCCTGCTCGCGTTCGCCGCCGTCGCCTCCCTCGGACTGCCCGGACTCGCCGGGTTCTGGGGCGAGATGCTGGCCCTGTTCGGCGCGTTCGACCCCGCCGGCGACCTCAGCCGGCCCGCGTTCCTGACGTTCACCGCGATCGCCGCGTCCGGCACCCTCCTGACGGCCGCGTACCTGCTTCTCGTCGTCCGGCGCGTGTGCATGGGCGCCGTCCCGAAGGACGCCCCGGAACTCGCCGACGTACGCCCGTACGAGTTCGCGGCCTGGACCCCGCTCGTCGTCCTCACCGTCGTCGGCGGCCTGTGGCCCAAGGCCCTCCTCGGCCTCACCGACCCGGCCGTGCAGCAGCTCCTCGCAGGAGGCCCCCGATGAGCGCCCTCGCGCAGTCCGTCGTCCAGTCGGTCGACTGGCTCACGATCGCCCCGCCG
>DATCQX010000780.1:0-3445 GCA_036569285.1 Streptomyces sp. | reverse complement strand
CGGCGCGGCGAGGAGGAAGTCACCTTCGAGTGGCTCGCCGAACAGCTCCGCACCTTCGTCGACCTCAACCCGGACTTCGAGGTACCGGTGGAACGTCTCGCGACCTGGCTGGCCCGCCTGGACGACGAGGACGACGAGTAGCCCCCCTCTCCGAGTTCCCGCTTTCTCCGGGTTCCCGCCGCCCGTTTCCCCTCGTAACGACCGGAGTCTCCGGGCAGTTCCTCAGTCCCGAGGTCTCCCCACGTCGTACGCCAGCCCGAACACCCCGTGCCCCAGCAGCAGCGCCCCCACGGCGGCCCATCCGGCGCTCCGGCGCCGCACGCCCCACAGGGTGATCGGCAGCCCGGCCCCGACCTGAGCGAGGGCGAGCGCACGCGCGCGTGGGCTGCCGGTCCAGGGCAGCCAGGACCCGAGGGGACTGCGCTCGACGGCGTCGATCTCCGCGCGGACGGTCTCCCGCCACCCGCCCCACTCGACGCGCTGGACGTCCGCGCGGTCGAGGGCGGCGCGGCGGAGCCGGTCCGCGGACTCGCCGGGGCTGAGCCCGGCGGGCAGCGCGACGCCCGCGCGTGTGAGGACGGCGAGCAGCGCGCGCAGCCGCCCGCGCGCGTCGGCGGCGGGGTCGTCCCGGGTCAGCTCCTCCAGGGACTGCATGTCGAAGACGGGGTCGAGCCCGAGCCGGGAGGCGAGCGTGCGCATCGCCTCGTCCTCGCCGGCCGGGGTGCCGTCCGCGAGCCAGTCGTAGCCGACGGGCCGCCGGAAGCCGGAGGCGAGCGCGCAGCCGGCCCGGTCGGCGTCCCACCAGAGGGCGAGGACGGGCCAGGGCGCGCCGACGGCGAGGGCGGCGGCCCAGCCGGTGAGGACCCGGTCGACCGGGTCGTCCCCGTCCTGCCAGGGCTTGCCCTCGGGGACGAGCACGCTCCACTCGATCCCGGCGCGGGTCAGCAGCATGCGTTCGCGCAGCAGGTGGGCGGCGGGGGCGACGGCGTCGGGTGCGGCCCGGCAGAGCAGCAGCGCGCCGGGTTGTTCGGTCGGCGACATGCTCACACGGTAGGACAATTCGTCATCTTTGGGCGGCGGTGGTCACCAGAAAGAGTGTCTCGATATGTCTTGACGCCTCGCGAGCGCGATATATCGTGAAGTGGAGAAGACGCGATATGGCGTGTCGTCGAGGAGGAGGTTGGGTGTCATGCCCGAGTGGTCCGTGTCCGAACGTGAGAAGTTCGCCTTCGACGAGCCGGTGCGCGAGCTGAACGTCCGCATCGTCTCCGGAGCGGTGAACGTCGTGGGCACCGATGACGGTTCCGCGCGCCTGGAGGTCTCCGCCGTCGAGGGTCCACCCCTGATCGTGACCCACCGGGACGGCGTCCTGACGGTGACGTACAAGGATCTCCCCTGGAAGGGCTTCCTCAAGTGGCTCGACCGCAAGGGCTGGCACCGGAACGCGGTGGTGACGCTGGCGGTCCCGGCGGACTCGCGCGTGGCGGTGGGCGTGGTGAACGCGTCGGCGGTGGTCTCCGGGATCGACGGCCAGGCGACGGTCCAGGGCGTCTCCGGTGACACCACGCTGGTGAGCCTCTCCGGCCCGATCCGCGCGGAGACGGTCTCGGGGAACGTGGAGGCCCAGGCGCTGACGGGCGACCTGCACTTCAAGTCCGTCTCCGGTGACCTGACGGTCGTCGAGGCCGGCTCCTCCGTCCAGGCGGAGTCGGTGAGCGGCTCGATGATCGTCGACCTCGACCCCACCGCGGGCCCCACTGCCATCGCCCTCACGAACGTCTCGGGCGAGATCGCCATCCGCCTCCCTCACCCCGCCGACACCGTGGTGGACGCCAACACCACGAGCGGCAAGGTCTCCAACGCCTTCGAGGACCTCCGCGTCAAGGGCCAGTGGGGTGCCAAGCACATCACCGGCCGCCTCGGCTCCGGCAACGGCAGCCTCCGCGCGACGACGGTCTCCGGCTCCATCGCCCTCCTGCGCAGGCCCCCGACGGCGGAGGAGCCCCTCTGGGAGGCGGAGCCCCTGAAGCAGGACACCCCGGACACGTCCGACGCACACACCACGCCGGACGCCCCGAACCTCCAGGACACCCCGGCCGCCCCCACCACGACCGACGCCCCCGGAGACCCGCAGGACGCCCCCGACCCCGCTGACCCGTCGGACCCTTCCGACGACGCCGCCAAGGGCCCCACCGACGGCCCGATCGACAAGAAGGTGCTCTGAGATGCCCCCCGTCTTCGCCCACGGCCGCCTGCGCCTCTACCTGCTGAAGCTGCTGGACGAGGCCCCACGTCACGGCTACGAGGTGATCCGTCTCCTGGAGGAACGCTTCCAGGGCCTGTACGCCCCCTCCGCGGGCACGGTCTACCCGAGGCTCGCCAAGCTGGAGGCCGAGGGCCTGGTCACCCACACCACCGAGGGGGGCCGCAAGGTCTACGCGATCACCGACGCCGGCCGGGCCGAACTGGCCGACCGCAGCGGGGAACTGGCCGATCTGGAGCTGGAGATCCGCGACTCGGTGGCCGAACTGGCGGCGGAGATCCAGGCGGACGTCCGGGGCGCGGCCGGCGACCTGCGCCGCGAGATGCGCGCGGCGGCGGACCAGGCCCGCGAGGGCACCGGCGGCGGCACCTACGGCGCGGGGGGCGCGGACGACGAGTCGTGGCAGGCGGCGAAGGAGGAGATGCGCCGGGTCAAGCAGGGCTGGAAGGACCAGGCCCGCCGCGCGAAGGACGAGAGCCGCCGCGCCCGCGAGGAGGCCCAGCGGGCCCGCCGGATGGCCAAGGAGGCGCAGGAACACGCCCGCGCCCAGGCCCAGGAGGAGGTGCAGCGCATCGCCCGCCGCGTCCAGGAACAGGTTCAGGACCACTTCTCGCGGGGCGACTGGCCGTCCGGCGTCCGCGAGGGGCTGACCGAACTGGCCAAGGAGTTCGGCGATTTCGGCAAGGACTTCGGGAAGGGGTTCGGCAAGGACCTCGGCTTCACGTTCGGCACCGGCACGCACACCCCGGAGCACCCCGACGCTCCGGCGGACGTCCCGGTCGCCTACGAGCCGTCCTGGTCCCACGAACCCCTGTCGGACAACCCGGCCCGCGATCTGGACCGCCTCCTCGACCGCTTCCGCGACGACATCCGCGACGCGGCCCGCGACCATGGCGTCACCCAGGACCAACTCCGGGACGCCCGACGCCACTTGTCGACGGCGGCGGCTCACATCGGGGCGCTGCTGAGGACACGGAGGGACTGAGACACCGGCGGCATCGCCTCCCCCGGGGCCGACAAAGGCACCTCGGGGCACAGGCGGCATCGCCTCCCCGGGGGCCGACAAAGGCACCTCGGGGCACAGGTGGCATCGCCTCCCGGGGCAGCGGCGACGGCACCTCGCGCATACCGATGGCACCGCCTCCGGCGCTGTCGGCGTCGCCCCCGTAGACCGGGCAGCGC
>DATCQX010000779.1:0-2386 GCA_036569285.1 Streptomyces sp. | reverse complement strand
CGTCAAAGCCTCACCCACCCAGGAGCCCTCCCATGGCCGCCGAGCACCCCCCTTACCCCGTCGGCCTCCGCCTCACCGGCCGTCGAGTGGTCGTCCTGGGCGGCGGCCAGGTAGCGCAACGCCGCCTCCCCGCCTTGATCGCGGCCGGCGCGGACATCACTTTGATCTCCCCGGAAGCCACCCCTTCGGTGGAGGCGATGGCGACAACAGGAGAACTCACCTGGGAGAAGCGCCGATACGAACCCGGCGACCTCAGCACGGCCTGGTACGCCCTGATCGCCACGAATGACGACGACACCAACACCCGAGCCTCCGCGGAAGCGGAAGCGCACCGCGTCTGGTGCGTCCGCTCGGACGACGCGGACCAGGCCACCGCCTGGACCCCCGCCACCGGCACCAGCGAGGGCGTCACCATCGCCGTCCTCACGACGGACGCGAAGAACAGGGACCCCCGCCACACGGCCCGCGTGAGGGACGCGGTCCTCGCCGGCCTGAGGGACGGCACCCTCGTGGCCCCCCACCACCGCACCCGCACCCCCGGCGTGGCCCTGGTCGGCGGCGGCCCAGGCGACCCGGACCTCATCACGGTCCGAGGCCGCCGCCTCCTCGCCGAGGCGGACGTCGTCATCGCGGACCACCTCGGCCCCAGGGACCTCCTCGCGGAACTCCCCCCACACGTCGAGGTGATCGACGCGGCCAAACTCCCGTACGGCCGCTACATGGCCCAGGAGGCCATCAACAACGCGCTGATCGAACACGCGAAGGCGGGCAGGTCGGTCGTCCGCCTCAAGGGCGGTGACCCCTTCGTGTACGGCCGTGGCATGGAGGAGGTCCAGGCCCTCGCCGAGGCCGGCATCCCCTGCACGGTCGTCCCCGGCATCTCCAGCTCCATCTCGGTCCCCGGCGCGGCAGGCATCCCGGTCACTCACCGGGGCGTCGCCCAGGAGTTCACGGTCGTCAGCGGCCACGTCGCCCCGGACGACGAGCGCTCCACCGTCGACTGGCCCGCCCTCGCGAGGCTGGGCGGCACCCTCGTCGTCCTCATGGGCGTCGACAAGATCGGCAGGATCGCCGAGACGCTGATAGCCCACGGGAAGTCCCCGGACACGCCGGTCGCCCTCGTTCAGGAGGGGACGACGGCCGCGCAGCGCAGGGTCGACGCGACGCTCGCGACGGTCGGTGAGACCGCCCGTACGCAGGACGTCCGTCCCCCCGCCGTGATCGTCATCGGCGAGGTCGTCGCCGTCGGCCCCCGCACCGTGGCGTAACCCCCGGTAACACAACCCGTTCCGAGCCGTTGGCACCGCACCCAGGACAAGGCAGTATCACCTCTGTGGCCGATCTCATCACCGTCGAAGACCCCGACGACCCCCGCCTGCGCGACTACACCGGCCTGACCGACGTCGAACTCCGCCGCAGACGCGAGCCTGCCGAAGGCCTCTTCATCGCCGAGGGCGAGAAGGTCATCCGCCGCGCGAAGGAGGCGGGCTACGAGATGCGCTCCATGCTCCTGTCCGCCAAGTGGATCGACGTCATGCGAGACGTCATCGACGAACTCCCGGCCCCCGTCTACGCGGTCACCCCCGACCTCGCGGAACGCGTGACGGGCTACCACGTCCACAGAGGCGCCCTGGCCTCCATGCAGCGCAAACCCCTCCCCACGGCGGAGGAACTGCTCCGGACGACCCGCCGAGTAGTGGTCATGGAGTCCGTCAACGACCACACCAACATCGGCGCCATCTTCCGCTCGGCAGCGGCCCTGGGCATGGACGCCGTCCTCCTCTCCCCGGACTGCGCCGACCCCTTGTACCGCCGCAGCGTCAAGGTCTCCATGGGCGCCGTCTTCTCCGTCCCCTACGCCCGCCTGGAAACCTGGCCGAGGGGCCTCGACGCGGTAAGAGAGGCCGGCTTCACCCTCCTGGCCCTGACCCCGGACGAAAAAGCCAAACCCCTGGACGAGGCGGCCCCCCACAAGATGGACCGGGTGGCACTGATGCTGGGAGCAGAGGGCGACGGCCTCTCGACACAGGCCCTGATGGCAGCGGACGAATGGGTCCGCATCCCGATGTCCCACGGGGTGGACTCCCTCAACGTGGGCGCGGCGGCAGCGGTGGCGTTCTACGCGGTGGCAACGGGCCGCCCGGAGGCATGACGAGGGATGAGGCTCTCATCGGGGGAGCACAACCACTCACAACGGTGCTGCGCCCGAAGCCTTTAGCGGAAGATGGCGCCGATGTTGGTGTGGTCGTTCACCGACTTCATGACCACTACTCGGCGGGCCGTGTGCAGGTGCGGGGCTGTATCCGATACGCGGCGACCGCCACATGGGCGCGACCAGCCACAACGAACCGGCACTCGCCCCGCCCCCTTTCAGCCCCCCCACCTC
>DATCQX010000778.1:0-6163 GCA_036569285.1 Streptomyces sp. | reverse complement strand
CAGTTCGCTGAGGCCGTCGTCGTTCTGGGTGAAGACGCCGGGTGCGGTCAGGGCGCACTGGGCGGCGCCGACACAGGTGTCCTGGTCGATCTCGATACGCATGTCGGTCAACCCCTACCAGGTCACGGGAAGTTCGAGCATTCCCTGAATGGTGTCGCCCGGCTTGAACGGGATATCCTCCGCGGGCGCGGCCAGCCTCAGGCCGGGCAGCCGTTCGAAGAGCGTCCGCAGCGCGATCTCCATCTCGGCCCGCGCCAGGTTCTGCCCGAGGCACTGGTGGACACCGAAGCCGAACCCGAGGTGTGGACGGGCCGGGCGGTGCCAGTCCAGCTCGTCGGGGTTGTCGAAGACGTCGGCGTCGCGGTTGATGAGGGACGGCGCGAAGACGAGGCCCTCGCCGGCCTTGATCGTCGTACCGCCGATCTCGATGTCCTCGACGGCCAGCCGCAGGAGCCCGTCCGCGATGGCCAGGAACCGCATCAGCTCGTCCACCGCGGCGGGCCACAGGGAGGGGTCGGCGCGCAGTTCGGCCAGTTTCTCCGGGTGCTGGAGCAGGGTGAAGGTGCCGAGCGAGAGCATGTTCGCCGTCGTCTCGTGCCCGGCCACCAGCAGGATGAACGCAAGGGCGACCAGGTCGGCCCGCTCCATCCGCCCTTCGACCAGCTGCGACTTGATCAGGTCGTCGAGCAGTCCGTCACCCGGCGTCACCTGTTTGCGGTCGATCAACGCGCCGAGGTACGCGTCGAGTTGGGAGCCCGCGTCGAAGGCGTCCTCGGGCAGGCCGCGCGACATCCTGCGGCACTGCGCCTCGAAGAACTCGTGGTCCTCGTAAGGGACTCCGAGCAGCGAACAGATCACCATCGACGGCACGGGCAGCGCGAAGGCACTCACCAGTTCGGCCGTCGGGCCCTGCGCCACCATCGCGTCGAGCACCTCGTCGACGGTCCGCTGGATCGACGGCCGGAGTTCGGCCGTCCGCTTGAGGGTGAAACTCGGGATCAGCGTCCGCCGTTGGGCCGCGTGCTCGGGATCGTCCACACCGCACACCGTCGGACGGCGGTCCCTCACGCCCGCGGCGAAACGCGGGTCCGGAATCGGGAAGCCTTCGCGCCATGCCTCGACGGACACGCGCTGGTCGACCATCAGTTCGCGGGCCACGGAATGCCCGGTGACCACCCACACCTCACGCCCGTCGTACAGGGTGATCCGCGACAGCGGCCGTGACAGCGCCCCGTACTCGCCGGGCGGGTGATAGGGGCAGGTACGGTTCTTGGGAAAGGGCAAAGCGGCGGATCGCGTCATCGATGACCTCGCAAGCGAAGGGCTCCCCTACTGGTCGTCATTAGATCCCCGAACCGCCGCGGCCGATCGCGCTGGAGTCACAAACCGCGACGGCAAGTCTGAGCAGCCAGCCCAAGACCGCGGCTCCCTGGCGGCCGGGGGGCTTCTTGTGGACGTGGCGGTGGATGCCGCGCCCAGCGAGCGCACGCCCTCCCCCAGTTGCCGCAACCGGTGAGCGCACGCCCTCCCCCACTTGCCACCCCGGCGAACGCCCCCAGCCCCTCCCCTGCGATCCTCCTCCCATGCCCACCCCCATCACCCCCGCCCACATCACCGACCTCCACGAAGTCCTCGCAGCCCACCCCCGCTACTGGGGCGACCGCGACCTGCGCGCCCTCCATCTCCGCGCACTGGTACAGGAGTTCCCGGACACCTGCCTCGTGGCCCGCGCCGAGGACGGAATCCGGGGATACGTGATCGGCTTCGTGACACCGAACGGCACCGGCTACGTCCATCTCATCGCGGTACGCGACGACACGAAGGGCACCGGGCTGGGCCGGTCACTGTACGAGGCGTTCAGCGAGGCCGCGGGACGGCAGGGCGCCGTACGTCTGAAGGCGATCACGAGCACCGGCAACACGGGATCGGTGGCGTTCCACGGGGCGTTGGGGTTCGAGGCGAGCGTGGTGGACGACTACAACGGCCCCGGTGAGCCGATGGTGGTGTTCACGCGCGACCTGTTCTGACCTTGGGCAGCAGCCGCAGCGCGCACACCCCCAGCACGACGTGCAGCGCGCCCGCCACGATCACGGCCGCATGGAACCCGGCCACGAAAGCCGCCTTCACCCCGTCCCCCGACTCGGCCCCGAGCCCGGCGAGTTCGCCCCCGCCCTCCAGCCGGAACACCAGCGCGGCGAGGGACCCGAGCAGCGCGACGCCGAGCGCGTTCCCCACCTCGTTCCCGGTCTCCGCGATCGCCGCGGCGGAACCGGCCCGTTCGGCGGGAACGGCGGCGACGGCCGTGTCGGCGACGACGCTGAAGCAGATGCCGTACCCCACACCGGCGACGACGGTGGACGCCACGTACCAGCCGACGCCACCGGCGACCCCCGTGAACCCGAGCGCCAACACCCCACCGGCGACGAGGAAATGGCAGCCGACGAGCGCGGCCCGGGTACCGGTACGCACCACCAGGGCCGGGGTGAGGACACAGGTCACCGTGAGAACAGCCGCCCCGGGCAGCGCGACCGCCGCCGCCTCCAGGACCGTCAGTCCGAGGACCGACTGGAGGTACATCCCCCCGAGGTAGGCGGACGCGGACCAGGCGGCCAGCGGCAGGAACCCGGTGACGGCGGCGACAGCGAAGACCCGGTCGCGGAAGAGACGGACGTCGATCAGCGGGTCGTCCAGCCGGAGTTGGCGCCGCACGAACCAGACCAGGGCCAGCAGGCCGAGGACACCGACGACGGCCGCGCGCGGGTCCGGCCCTTCCGCCGCCAGCCGCTTGACGGCATGGACACTCGCCAGAATCCCGCCGGCGGACGCCACGACACTCGGCCCGTCGAGTCGGCCACCCCGGCCGCCTCCATCCCGCACCTCACGCAACGTGAACGGAGCCGACACCAAAAACGCCACGACAACAGGCAAGTTGACCAGAAACACCGACCCCCACCAGAACGCGCTCAGCAGCCACGCACCGACCATCGGCCCGACCGCGAACCCAGCAGCGAAGGTCGCCGCGAAGATCCCGATCGCCCTCGACCGCTCCCGCGCATCGGGGAACAACTCGCTCAGCACGGCCAACGCCGAGGGCAACAGCCCGGCCCCCGCCACCCCCATCAACGCCCGGAAGAAGATGAGGAGTTCGGGCCCGGTCGAGAACGCCGCCCCCACCGACGCCACCCCGAACACCCCGGCCCCCACCCGCAGCAGACGAAGCCGCCCGTACCGGTCCCCGACGCTCCCGAAGACGACGAGCAGCGAACCGACGGCGAACCCGTACACATCCAGGATCCACAGCGCCTGCCCGGCCGTCGGCGTCAGCGCCTCCGTGACCCGGGGCATCGCCAGAAACAGCACCGACCCGTCCATCGACACCAGCAGCACGGGCCCCAGCACGACGGCCAGCCCCCACCAGGCCCGCGAACGCGCGGCCACATCAACAGAGTTCATGCGGACGACGGTGCCGCGCACGAAGACCTCGCAGCCATCCCCGCCTCATGGGTACACCTCACAGGGGTACCCTCCACCCACCCTGTCCCGCCTACGCTCGACCCCATGGAACTGGAGACCCTCGGCACCTACCTCAAGACCCGCCGGGACCGCGTCACCCCCGCCGGCGCCGGACTGCGCACCTACGGCACCGTCCGCCGCGTCCCGGGCCTGCGCCGGGAGGAGCTGGCCCAACTCGCCGGTGTGAGCGTCGGTTACTACACGAGGCTGGAGCAGGATCAGGCGGGCACGGCGTCCGAACAGGTCCTGGACGCACTCGCCCGGGTGCTGGGGCTGGACCCCGCCGAGACGGCACATCTGCGCAACCTCGCCCGGGAGAGGGCCGGTTCACAGCAGCGGCGCCTGAGCCACCCCGCCCCGGAGACGCCCCACCCCCGGGTCCTGGCCCTCCTCGCGTCGCTGGGCGACCGCACCCCCGCGGTGATCCTCGGGCGCCGGGGGGACGTCCTCGCGTGGAACCGTGCGGGACACGCGCTGACGGCGGAGCACGTCGACTTCGGCGCACCGGACGACCCTGCCCGACGGCCCTCCGTCCCCCGGATGTTCTTCCTCGACCCCCTCACCCGGGACCTGCACCGCAACTGGGCGGACCTCGCCCGCGTCCACGTCGCCTACCTCCGTCTCACGGCCGGCCGCCACCCAACGGATGCCCGCTTGGCGGAGCTGATCGGCGAACTGGCCATGCGCAGCGGGGAGTTCGCCGGTCTGTGGGCGGAGGGTGAGGTGGCCGACTGCACGGTGGGTACGATGCGGCTGTGCCATCCGACCGTCGGTGATCTCGACGTGGACTACCAGGTCTGGCTCCAACCGGAGAGCCCCGACCACCGGTTGGAGGTCTACACCCCCAACGACCCGGCGTCCGGTGACGCGTTGCGTCTCCTGGCCCTCAACTCCGCGCCCGCACATGCAGATGCCCGTCCCGTGGATACGCGGGCGGCCGAGGGGGCAGCACCCCTTCCAGCCCGTACCCGCACTTCTCCGCGACCCGGCAGGACGCCACGTTGTCCACCCGGTGGATCAACTCCAGCCGCTCCAGGGCCCGGTACGAGTCGAACGCCCACGCCGTGAGGCCCCGTAGAGCGGCCGAGGCGACTCCGCGGCCCCGTGCGGCGGCGGCTGTCCAGTAGCCGACCTCGGCGGTGGCGGCGTCCGGATGCTTGAGGACGGCGTGGCCCAGGAGTCGGCCGTCCGGCTCGGTGACGGCGAACGCGAGCCGTCGGCCGGACGTGCGGCCCCGCTCCTGCTCCTCGATCCACCGCACGGCATCGGGCTCGTCGTGGACGTCGAGGCTGGTCCAGTGCCGCAGGGCGGTGTCCTGTGCCGCGGCGAGCAGTGCCGGGGCGTCCGAGAGGCGCCAGGGTCTCAGGGAGAGCGCGGAAGCCGGCTCCGGGGAGCCGGCTTCCAGCGGTATGACGATCTTGTCCATGTCAGCAGGGTAGGACCCGTGACCCCGCTCTCAGCTCTTCGCCGTGTCCACGCTGTCCGGCAGCCCGTCCACGTCCACGCCGCGCACTTGCGCCAACTCGTGCTTGAGTGCGGCGAGTTCGGCGCCGCCGGCCATGTGGTTGGTCAGCTCTTCGAGGGTGACCTCGCTGCGGTCGGCGCTCAACTCCAGGGTGCCGAGGCGCAGCACGCTGAAGTGGTCGCCGACCATGTAGGCGTGGTGGGGGTTGTGGGTGATGAAGATGACGCCGAGGCCGCGATCCCGGGCGGCGGCGATGTACTTCAGCACCACGCCGGACTGCTTCACCCCGAGGGCGGCCGTCGGCTCGTCCAGGATCAGTACCCGCGCCCCGAAGTACACGGCGCGCGCGATGGCGACGCACTGCCGCTGGCCGCCGGAGAGGGTGCCGATCGGCTGTTCCAGGTCGTCGAGGACGATCCCCATGTTGCGGAGTTCCTCGTCGGCGGTCCTCTTCATCCGGTCGATGTCCAACCGGCGTACCGGCCAGGGCCCTTTGGTCATCTCGGAGCCGAGGAAGAAGTTCCGCCACACCGGCATGAGGGGAACGGTCGCGAGGTCCTGGTAGACGGTCGCGATGCCCCGGGCGAGCGCGTCGCGCGGTGTGGTGAAGCGGACCGCTTCCCCGTCGACCAGGAACTCGCCCTCGGTGTGCTGGTGGAGGCCGGAGATGATTTTGATCAGGGTGGACTTGCCGGCGCCGTTGTCGCCGAGGACGCAGGTCACTTTGCCGGGGTGGACGGCGAGTGAAACCCCGTGCAGGGCACGGATGTTGCCGTACGCCTTGCCCGCGCCGCGGAGTTCGACGATCGCGCCGCTGCCGGGCGGGGTGTCGTGGAGGACCGTCCCGTGTGTTCCTTCGGTCGTCATGGAAGTCACCTCCGGGTGGCCGTGCGCTGGATCCACAGGTTGATGAGGACGGCGCCGAGGAGCATGACGCCGAGGAAGGCCTTGAACCAGTCGGGGTTCCAGCCCGCGTAGACGATGCCCTGCTGGACCATGCCGAACATGAACGCCCCGAACACCGGCCCGATCGCGGAGCCCGCGCCGCCGGTCAGCAGGCACCCGCCGATGACGGCCGCCGCGATGTAGATCAGCTCCTGCCCGACGCCCTCGCCCGACTGCACGGTGTTGAAGGAGAACAGGTTGTGCATGCCGATGAACCAGGCGCCGAACCCGACGGCCATG
>DATCQX010000777.1:0-19320 GCA_036569285.1 Streptomyces sp. | reverse complement strand
GACGGTGCCGGAAGGGGACATCCGGCACCGTCTCTTTTCTGCTGTCTCACCCCTGCGCGGCGGCCACCTCGTCGACGACGACCCGTGCCCGCTTCTCCGGCACACCGGCCGCGATGAGCGTGGTGACGGCCACCCGGGTGCCGTCGTCCTCCAGCTCCCCGGTGTTGACCTCCTCCAGCAGGGCGACCGTCATCGCCTCCAGAGCGGCGCTCAGCGCCGGGGCCGGGAGCTGGGTGTGGAAGACGCCGTCCCGTTGCCCCTGCTCGACCATGGCCGTGGCCCTGAGCCGGGCGGGTTCCAGGATCCCGGCGACACGGTCCATGCCGAGGTCGCGCCGGGCCAGCGCGAGGAGCATCCGGTAGCGGTCGCCCACGGGCCAGAGCGCCAGCGTGAAGCGGGCGAGCGCCCGGTCGGCCGGCTCCGGCACCTCCGCGCCGTCCGCGACGGCGGCCTGGAGCGCCTCGGCGGCCTCCTCGGCCAGCGCGTCCAGCAGCGCGGCCCGTCCGGGGAAGTGCCCGAACAGCGTGCGCCGTACGACACCGGCGGCGCGGGCCAGCTCCTCCAGGGTGATGTCGGGATCCCGCCCCAGCTCCTGGCGCGCGGTGGCCAGGATGCGCGCCCGGTTGGACCGTGCGTTACGGCGCTGGGGCACACGGCCGACAGGCTGGGACACGTCGGAAACCTCGAAAAGCCAGAACGGAGAAGGGACCTCTCCATTCTGGCACGCGAAACACGACCGCCCCCGGCCGTGGCCGGGGGCGGTCTGGATCCGATCAGGCGGGCAGCTCCTCGATGGCGGACGGCTCCTGCGGCGCGATGCCGTTGAAGCGGTGCCGGAAGTCGCTGGACGCGGGGTAGGCGGCGCGCCGGGAGCGCATGATCGAACCCAGCGGGCGGTGGGCCTCCAGGGCGTGCCAGGGGCTGAAGGAGAGGACGTCGTCGGCGTAGCGGCGGCGGGCGTCGCTGTAGGCGTCCTGGGCGGGCAGGTGCAGCACGGCCACGGTCTGGTGCGGTGACAGTTCCTCGGGCCACAGGACCGAGGCGTCCTCCACCGGCATCCGGTCGATGTCCGCGCACAGCTGGGCGCGGATGTCGTACTCGGCGCTGTCGCCCTCGAAGAAGTCGACGACGAGGTCGCGCAGGGCCGACTCGCCGGCCTTCTTGTCGACGTGGCTGCCGGTGAGGGCCCTGACGTTCGCCGAGCGGGGCGCGGCGGACATCTTCGCGACGTGGTCGCCGTAGCGCAGCGCGGCCATGGAGTGGAAGGTCTCGCCGAGGATGTGGTCGTTGGCGGCGGCCAGGGTCTCGACGGCGGGCGGGAGCGGACGTCCGACCCGGGTGAGGGCCTTGGCGGCCACGCGGGCGGCGGCTCCGGTGAGCTGGATCTGCTGGTCGCTCTGGCCGGGCTGTTTCTCCAGCAGGCCCTGGAGTTTGGCGTATTCGGCGATGTTGCCGAACGGCAGGGTGGGGTGGTTGACGAGAAGGAAGTCCTGGGTGGTGAAGCCGTCGTCGAGGGCGCGCGGCCCAGGTGCGCCGATCACCTTCATCGCGAGGCCGCGCTGGAAGGCCACCTGGTCGGAGCGCAGGTCGCCGGGGGCGGAGGAGAAGCGGACGATCACCGGGTAGACGGCCGGTTCGGCGAAGAGGCCCTGGGCGAGGTGGGCGGGCAGGCCGGGCTGGACGCGCAGCTCGCCGGCGAGGACGCCGTGGCTCTTGGCGTGGGCGTCGCGCAGGCCGTGCCGGTGTTTGTCGGCGACCTGCTGGTTGGCCTTGCCCATGGCCGCGACGACCTGGCGGACGAGTTCGTCCTCGTCCGGGAAGGGTTGTTCGAGGTCGGGGCTGTAGCGGACGTACGAGGTCATGGGGAGTGTCTCCGCACGGGGTGGGGGGTCAGTTGCCGCTGAGCCAGCGGATGGCGGACAGGCTGGGCATGAAGAAGTACTCGCCGCCGAGGAGGGTGTTGAAGGACTGGATGTTCTGCACCCGGCGCGGTGGGGTCCCGGGCACGGTGAAGTAGGCGCCCTTGTCCTGGAGCGAGATCATCGGGTCCTTCTCCTTGCCGAGGCCCATGAAGTTGCCGGAGCCGACCCATTCGCTCTGGAGGAACTCGACGTTGTCGATGGCGCGGGCGCCGAGGGCGATGAAGTCCAGGCCGCGCGGTGCGCCGTCGTCCTTGAGGCGGTCCGGGGGCAGTGGGGTGCCGTAGGAGGTGCCGCGCCGGATGATGCGGCGGATGTTGACGTCGGAGAGGACCGTCAGCTTGGTGTCGCGCGGGTTCATCCGGCGGATGTGGGAGCCGAGCGGGGTGCGCAGGCCGCGCGGGTCGGCGGAGTAGTCGAAGTCGTTGATCCGGTTCGGGTCCTCGCCGATGGCGGGGGTGTCGCGCTCCGGGGTCAGGGCGAGGGGGGCGCCGCTGCGCCAGCGGCCGACCAGCTTGGCCGCCAGCAGCTCGCGTTCGGCCTCGGTGGAGGCGTTGTCGTGCAGCCACTTGTTGAAGGCCGCGACGTGGGAGTGGTACTTGCGGAAGACGACGTACGTGCCGTTGCGGCCGAGGACGTCCGGGGCCGGGACGGGCAGCGGTACGCCGGTCTCGCTGGGGTGGCCGAGGACGAACTCACCGGCCTTGATGGGCCGTCCGTCGCCGGGCAGGGCTTCGGCGCCGCTGCCCTCGACCACCGGCTGGCTGAAGCCGTCCCGGTAGCCGAAGACGTTGAACCCGTCGGCCGCGAAGTCCTGGTGCGACAGGAGTTTCACGCCCGGGACTTCGCCCAGCTCCTTCTCGTAGGCGGCGACTTCGGACCGCCAGTCGTCCTCGCTCGCGGCGTAGACCGTGACGGCCGCGTGCACGCGCGGGGTGCCGAAGGGGAACTCCCAGCGGTCCGGGGCGTTCACTCCGGTGTCGCGCAGCCGCTCGGCGCGGGCGGCCATCCCGGCGCGGAAGTTGGCGGGGAAGGAGGACAGGGACGTCTCCGGCAGGCCCAGTGCGACCAGTCCCTGGTAGCTGAGGGCGAGGGCCAGCCAGGACGGCCGCGGTTCGTCCCAGCGCGCCGCCGAGGTCACCCGGGGGGCGAGTCGGCGCAGCAGTTCCCTGCCCGCGGCGGGGTCGGTGATCTCCAGGATCGCGTGGGTGCCGAAGTAGGGCTCGGGCCGGGCCCGCAGCAGGGTCGCCTGGATGTCGTCGAGGTCCAGGGTGGGCGTGCGGCGCAGCCGCCGGAACAGCGGGGGCGGGGAAGGCATGGGGTGATGCCCGCGCTCTCAGTTGAGGTCCGACAGGAAACGCTGGACGGCGGCTTCCTGCCTCTTGAGCCGGTGGCCCTCGGCGACGGTGAGGTTCGGGTGGGCGACGAACCAGGCCTCGGCCGGGATCTGGTGCTTGACGATGAAGTCCTTCACGTCCGGCGAGGTGATGCCGGGCCAGCCCTCGACGTTGGTGAACAGGAAGTCCATCATGTCGGGGATCTTGGTGGCGAAGTCGTCGATGTAGGGGTCCCACTCGCCGTCGAAGGCGGTCGCGAACAGCAGCTTCGTGTCGTTGTCGAGGAACGCGAACCGCATGTTGTGCAGGGTGCCGACCTGGCCGGCGCCCGCCAGGTTCCCGCCGAGCAGGTCGAAGAACTTCCGCAGCCGCGCGGCGCCGTCCGGCTTCAGCGGCAGGATCGTCGTCAGCTCGGACACCTCACCGCTCTTGGCGCCGATCCGGCCGGCGGTGGTGACGGCGTGTTCGGCCATCTCCTCCTTGTCGGCGAGGATCTCGGCGGCCTTGAGCTTGAGAGCGATCTTCGCGTCCGACAGCGCGGTCTCGACCTTCTCCCGGATCGCGTCGGGGAACTGCTGGAACTTCGCCTGCAAGGTGTTGTCGCTCATGGCGGGGTGTCCTTTCCTGGGTGATCACGGCGATCTTTACATATCATCACAAACCGGGCGCATCGATCACGCCCCGCAGTCGATGCCATCCCCGCGAAGAAGGGGTTGACAATTCCTGCATAACTGATGACATCATCAAGTTACCGGGGCAGTCAACTGCTGAGCAAGTCGGCCCTCGTCCCGGGTGCGAGCCGATCCGCCTCACAGGAGCGCCGGGCTCACACACCGCTCGAAAGGGAAAAAGCCATGACATCCATCGTCGACAAGAACTCCGGCAAGGGCATCAGCGACGGCGTCGTCTCCGAGCTGGCGGCGTACTTCGACGTCAAGCCAGGTCACGAGGAGGAGCTGCGAGCCGCTCTGGGCCGCTTCGTCGAGGTGCTGCGCACCTCGGACCCCGCCGAGACCATCCGGACCGGGCTGCGCGACTCCCGGCACGTGATCTTCGACGAGGGCCGCCGGCTGCTCTGGGCCACGACCTTCGAGACCGACTGGGACCCGTACCTGGAGGATGCCCTGCTGGTCGTGGGCGCCCCGCACTTCCTCGACTGGATGCAGCACACCGCCCAGGCCGACACCCTCCACGAGTGGCTGGAGGACTCCGGCGGCATCGACAAGCTGGACAAGGACCACCCGGACTTCGAGGCGAACGCACGCAAGGCCAGCGCCGGCCTCAAGAAGATCATCCAGTCGGTCCAGACCCCGGCGGCCGTCTACTTCAACCCGCTGGGCGCGGTGACGATGTCGCAGATCATCAAGGGGCAGCTGCTGGACATGGCCTTCCAGCAGGTGCTCGACGACCCCGCCGCCGAGGAGGCGCTCTCGCACCCCGCGCTGAAGCCGCTGCTCGACCAGGCCGCCTCCTGAACCAGCCGCACGCCGTGCAGGGGGCGGTGACGCCCCCTGCACGCCCCGGACGAACAGCGCGAAGAAGACTGTGGAAGGCACCATGAGCACGGACCAGGGCAGCGCCCTCGAACTCCACGACATCCAGGCCGCCGCCCTCCAGCCCCGGCCGACCCCCTATGCCGGCGCCTACCTGGCACTGCGCGTCGACGACCGCCGGCAGGCACGCGAACTGCTGCGCCGTCTGCTCCCGATCCTCGACTCGGCCGCCACCTTCGACACCCGGCGTCAGGTCTCGCTCGCCGTCGGCTTCAGCTTCGAAGGCCTGCGGGCCATGGGCGTGCCCGAGGACTCACTGGCCACCTTCTCCCCCGAGTTCCGGCAGGGTATGGCCGCACGCGCCGCCGAACTCGGTGACGTGGGCGAGAGCGCGCCCGAGAACTGGGAGGCTCCGCTCGGCTCCAAGGACGTCCACCTGGTGCTGGCGGGCCTGGCACCCGACGCCGCCCGGCTGGAGGCGATCCTCCTGCTGGCCCGCGACGCGATGCGGGATCTGCCCGGCCTCGTACAGATATGGCAGCAGGACGTGTTCGCGGCGCCGGACGAGCGCGAACCGTTCGGCTTCAAGGACGGCATCGGCCAGCCGGCCATCGAAGGTACTGGCATCCCCGGCACCAACTCCCGCGAAGTGCCGTTGAAGGCGGGCGAGTTCATTCTCGGGTACGAGGACGAGACCGGCAGTACCGCCCGGGTGCCGCAGCCCGAGGTGCTGGGCCGCAACGGCACCTACGCCGTTTTCCGCAAACTGCACACGCGCGTGGCCGACTTCCGCCAGTACATGCGCGACCGTGCCGCCGACCGCGCCGAAGAGGAACTGCTGGCCGCCAAGATCGTCGGCCGCTGGCCCAGTGGTGCCCCGCTGTCCCTGGCTCCCGACAAGGACGACCCCGAACTCGGCACCGACCCCACGCGCAACAACGACTTCCAGTACGGCGACGACCCACAGGGCCTGAAGTGCCCGCTCGGCTCCCACGCCCGGCGGATGAACCCGCGCGACGCGGTCATCACCGGTGAGGCGCGCCTGCACCGCATGATCCGGCGCGGCACCAACTACGGCCCGCACCTGCCCCCCGGTGTCTACGAGGACGACGGCGCCGACCGCGGCATCGTCTTCGCCTTCATCGGCGCCCACCTCGCCCGGCAGTTCGAGTTCGTGCAGACGCAGTGGGTGAACGACGGCAAGTTCATCGGCTCCCCGACCGAGAAGGACCCCCTCGTCGGCGCCAACGACGAGGGCCAGTTCACCGTGCCCCGCAAACCGATCCGCCGCCGCTTCCAGGGGCTGCCGCCGTTCGTCGTCAACCGGGGAGGCGAGTACTGCTTCCTGCCGAGTCTGAGCGCCCTGCGCTGGCTCGCCGACCTGGACACCTGACCTCCCCCTCTCTCTGACTTCAAGGAGCCGACCATGGCTGATCACTTCTCCGGACCGCGCATCCTCTTCGACCCCGCGTCCGACGTCGCGGACGTCTACGCCTTCCCCAGCCCGGACCGCCCCGGCCGTCTGGTCCTGGCCCTCGACGTGTTCCCGGCCGCCGCGCCGACGGCACTGTTCTCCGACGCGCTCACCTACCGATTCCGAGTGCGCCCGGTCACACCTGCCGACCGGGCCTTCACCGTCAGTGAGGCCGAGTACACCCTCGACTTCACCTTCGCCGCCCCCGGCGAGGCCCCGGGCAGCGAGGATCCGGTGCAGACCGGCACCTGCACCCTGCCCGGCGGTGAGCGGATCCTCTTCCAGGTCGGCCACGAGAAGCCCACCGAGACGGACGGGATACGCGTCTTCGCCGGGCCACGGCTCGACCCGTTCTTCATCGATCTCAGGGGTGTCCTCGCGTCCGACGCGACCGAGAAGCTGGCCTTCCGGCCGGAGGGCGCGACCAACGTCCTCGAAGGCATGAACGTCCTGAGCATCGTCGTCGAGGTCGACCCCGCGGCAGTCTTCGGATCGGACAGTGGTCCCGTGTTCGGTGTCGTCGGCGAGACCGTCATCGCGGGCGGGCGGCCGACCCGCCTGGAGCGCATGGGCCGGCCGGAGATCAAGAACGTCATCCTGTCGAGCAAGAAGTTCGACCCCGTCAACAGCGACCTGGAGATCCGCGACCTCTACAACGAGGAGGACGCCTTCGCCGTCCGGCCGGACTACGAGGGCGCCTACCGGGCCCGGTTCAACGCCAACCTGGCCTATTTCGACCGCCTCGCCGGCGAGACCGCCTGGCCTGTGGACGAACAAGGCGTCCACCCGCTCACCGACCTGCTCCTGGCGGACTTCCTCGTCGTCGACGTCTCCAAGCCGTTCTCCGAGAACAGCTGCTTCGAGATCGAGACCGCCCTGCTCGCCGGACGTGAGCACACCACCTGCGGTGGCCGCGCGCCCAACGACGACATCGTGGACACCCTCTACACCCTCCTGGTGAACGGCGTCGACGGAGACCGCATCAGCGACGGCGTCGACCACGCGACCCAGCCGGCGACGCACGACTTCCCCTACCTCGCGTCCCCCAACGCGACCCCTCCGGACCTCATGACCGTGTTCGCCGCCCTGACCGCGCCTTCCGAGGAAGCGACGGCATGACGACCACCTTGGACCGGCACGAGCCGCGGACCACGGACGGCACCCTGGCCCTGATCAACCTCTCCGCGCAGATCGACGGGTTGACGGCCCAGACACGGCCGACGGGTCCCGCCGCCCACTTCGCCGTCGCACAGCAGGCCGTGCTCGTGGATCTCCTCACCCTGCGCGGACACTTCACGGGGCGCATCGCCGACTACGAGCAGGCCGCGCGACTCGCCGACCGGTTGGTGGAGAACGCGCCCGACAGCTCCACCGCGCTGTCGGCCCGGGCCAGGGCCCGGGCGACCCTGCACCGGTTCGCGGAGGCCATGTCCGACCTCGACGCCGCGGAGCGGGCGGGCGCGCGGCCAGACGGCCTGGCCGCGGAACGAGCGGCGATCATGCAGGCGGTCGGCTGCCACGGCGAGGCTCACCTCCTGTTGAGGGAGGCAGCCCCGCGCCAGTCGGACTTCGCCATGCTGAGCGCCCTCGCCGTCCTCCACGCGGAGAGCGGCAACATCGCGGAGGCGGTGCACGTCTTCCAGGAGGCCCGGAACACCTACCGGGGTGTCTCGCCCTTCCCTCTCGCCCAACTGGACTTCCAGCGCGGGGTGATGTGGCTGCGCGAGGGCGAACTGAACGCGGCCCGCGAAGCGTTCGACGCCGCCCGACGCCGAGTCCCCGGTTACGCCCCTGCCGTCGGTCACCTCGCCGAAGTGGAACTCCTGTGCGGAGACGCCGATGCGGCCGTCCACCGCCTGCGTCCCCTGGCGCAGACGAGTGACGACCCCGAGTACGCGTCCCATCTGGCACTCGCCCTGCGCGCCACCGGCCGTCACCAGGAGGCCCAGCCATGGCGGGACCGGGCGGCGGAACGCTACGACGAGCTGGTGCTGCGCCTCCCGGAGGCCTACTCCGACCATGCCTGCGACTTCTGGCTCCAGGTGGGAGCAGACGTCGACCGGGGCCTCCAACTCGCCCTGCAGACCCTGGTCATGCGTCAGACGACCCGCTCGTACGCCCTCGTCCGACGCGCCCGGGCCGCAAGCAGCCAGTCGGCGTAGGACACGCCCTGACCGCGACGGCACCGCCGTCCGCAGGAGTCACCGATGAACGACATCTTCACGATCCCGGCACCCCACGGCATCCCTCTCGTGGGCAACACCCCGCAGATCCCGCCGGACCATCCGATCCAGTACATCACCGAAGTCGGCCGCCGCTACCCGGAGGGCATCTTCTCCATGGAGATCGGCGGCCTTGAACAGGTCTTCGTCGCCGACCCGGACCTCGCGGCCGAGGTGTGCGACGAAGCCCGTTTCGGCAAGGTGATCGCGCCACCGCTGTCCCACCTGCGGGACTTCGTCGGGTCAGGGCTCTTCACGGCCCGGGACGACGAGGAGGTCTGGGGGCAGGCGCACCGCATCCTGATCCCCGCCTTCAGCCAGCGGTCCATGAAGACGTACTTCCCGCAGATGCTCGACGTCGCCCAGGAACTGGTGCGCAAGTGGGAGGCGGCCGGGGCGCGTCCCGTCGACGTGTCCGCCGACATGGCCCGGTTGACCCTGGACACCATCGGACTGTGCGGGTTCGGGCACCGCTTCGACTCGTTCCGCAGCGAGGAGCTGGACCCCTTCCTCCAGGCGATGCTGCGCGCCCTGACGGAGGTGATGAACCGCACCCGGCACATGCCGCTGATCACCCGGCTGCGTGTCGTGGAGGATCGGACCTACCAGCAGAGCATCCGGCAGATGCGGCAGCTGGTCGACCGAGTGATCGACCAGCGCCGCCGCTCGGGCGAGACGGGCAGGGACGACCTCCTCGCCCTCATGATGGAGGCGACCGACCCGGTCACCGGGCGACGGCTCGACGACACGAACGTGCGCGACCAGACCCTGACGTTCCTCATCGCCGGCCACGAGGCCACCAGCGGCCTGCTGTCCTTCGCCCTGTATCTGCTGCTGCGCAACCCCTACGCCCTGGCCCAGGCGTACGACGAGGTCGACCGCCTCCTGCCGGAAGACGGCCCGCCCGACTACGAGACCGTCATGCGGCTGGACGTGATCGCGCGCGTCCTCAACGAGACCCTGCGCCTGTGGGCTCCCGTCCCGGCCATCAGCAAGGCGCCCGTGGAAGACACCGAACTCGGTGGCCGGACGGTACGCAAGGGCCAGAAGGTCAGTCTGCTCTTCCCGCTCCTCCACACCCACCCCAAAGCGTGGGAGCGGCCCGACGAGTTCGACATCGACCGGTGGCTTCCCGAGAACAAGGCCCAGCACCACCCGTACGCCTACCGGCCCTTCGGCACAGGTGAACGCGCCTGCATCGGGCGGCAGTTCGCCCTCACCGAAGCCCGGCTCGCCCTCGCGCTCGTCCTGCGGAGGTTCGCGGTCTCCGACCCGGGCGACTACCGGCTGCACGTCGAGGAGGCGCTCACGTACAAGCCGTCCGGCTTCACGCTGCGGCTGCGCACCCGGCAGCCCCGCGACCGGCGTCCGGCCGCGATGCGGTCGCCGCAGCCCGAGCCACAGGCCGAGGCCCTGCACACCGTGGGTGTGGACCTGGCCGTCGCCTACGGCTCCAACCTCGGCAGCTCCGAGGACCTGGCCCGCACCGTCGCCGAACGGGCCGGCCGGGCCGGCTTCACGACGTCCCTCAGCACCCTCGACGACCTCGCCGGCCACCTGCCCACGGAGGGCGTGCTGATCGTCGTCACCGCCAGCTACAACGGCAAGGCCCCGGACAACGCCCAGCGGTTCGACGACCTCCTCACCCGGGGTCTGCCCGCGGGCGCGCTGTCCGGCCTGCGACTGGCCGTCCTCGGAACCGGCAACACCCAGTGGGACACCTACCAGGTGTTTCCCCGGCGGGCCGAAGCCGCGTT
Organism: Streptomyces sp.; assembly: GCA_036569285.1. Lineage (GTDB taxonomy): Bacteria > Actinomycetota > Actinomycetes > Streptomycetales > Streptomycetaceae > Streptomyces. Next base: position 9,118 of record DATCQX010000777.1, on the reverse strand, counting down.
GCTCGCCGCCGGGGCCACCTCCCTGGTCGCGCGGGGTGAGGCCGACGCCTCGGGAGACTTCGACGGCATGGCGCGGGCCTGGACCGACACCCTGTGGGCGGCTCTGGCCGAGGAGTACGCCGCCGACACCACCGACGAGAGCGCGCCGGGCTTCGAGGTCGACCTCCTCACCGAGGCCGACATCCGTCCCTCGATCGTCTCCAGCCAGGCCCACCCGCTGACCGTGGTGGCCACGGAGGACCTGGTCAAAGACCCCACCGGCTGGTGGGACTTCGGCCTCAGCGCGCCCCGCGCCCCGGCGAAGTCCATCACCCTGGAGCTGCCTGCCGGGGTCGGCTACGGCACCGGGAACCACCTGGCGGTCTTCGCGAAGAACGCTCCGGAACTGGTCACCCGCGCCCTGACCAGGCTGGGCCTGGCCCACGACCAGGTCCTCAGGATCAGTTCCGCCGGCCGGACGCACCTGCCCGTCGATGTCCCGATCACGGCGGAGCTGCTGTTCACCGACTTCCTGGAGCTCCAGGAAGTGGCCACCCGCGACCACCTGCGGACACTGGCCGAGCACACCCGCTGCCCCGCCACCCGGCAGCGGCTGGAGCAGGCGGAGGAGCAGTACGCCGAGGACATCCTCGCCAAGCGCGTCTCCGTGCTGGCTCTGCTGGAACGCTGTCCCGCGGTCGAACTCCCGCCCGCCGTCTTCCTGGAGATGGCCGGCCCCATCCGGCCCCGCTTCTACTCCATCTCCTCCTCCTGCCTCGCCGAACCGCACCAGGTGCGCCTCACGGTGGGAATGGTCGAAGGGCCCGCCCTCGCGGGCGAGGGCGAATACCGGGGTCTGTGCTCCCAGTACCTCGGGCGGCTGGAGCCCGGGGATGTCGTGTACGGCTACGTCCGCGCGCCGTCGCCGCCCTTCGCGCTGCCGGCCGACCCGGCCGTACCGCTCATTCTCGTCGGACCCGGCACGGGCATCGCGCCCTTGCGCGGCTTCCTGGAGGAACGTGCCTGGCAGCACGCGGCCGGAACGGAGATCGGCCTGTCCCAGGTCTTCGTCGGATGCCGGCACCCCGACCACGACTGGTTCTACCGGGAGGAGTGGGAGACCTGGGAGAAGGCCGGTGTCGCCCGGATCCACACCGCCTTCTCGGCGGTTCCCGACCATCCGGCCCGTTACGTCCAGGACGCCTTGGCCCTCGCGGCCGACACCGTGTGGGAGTCCCTGGAGAACGGCGCCCACCTCTACGTATGCGGTGACGGCCGCTTCATGGCGCCGGCCGTACGGGACGCCCTCATCGCGATCCACCAGGAGCGCACCGGCGGCGACACCGACACCTCCCGTGCGTGGCTCGCCGGGCTGGAAGCGGCGGGCCGCTACCAGCAGGACGTTTTCGCCTGAGCTCGCACACACATCTACCAAGAAGGCGGACCCCCATGGACACCATGCTGGCCGGACGGCTCAACCTCCGGACGAAGAAGTTCTCCGTGGAGGAGATCCCGATCCCCGAGCCCGGCCCAGGTGAGGTGCTCGTCGAGGTGAAGGCGGCGGGCGTGTGCCTGTCCGACCTGCACCTGATCGACGGGAGCATCGCCCCGCTGCAGGCGGGCACCGATGTGCTCACCCTCGGCCACGAGATCGCCGGGGTCATCCACACGCTCGGCCCCGGCCTCACCCGGAAACTGGCCGTCGGTACCCGTGTCGCCCTCCAGGCGGGACAGCCGTGTGGCAGGTGCGAGGGCTGCGGCCGTCGGGGCACCTGCCGCCAGTTCCGCGGCCGTGGGGTCGACTACGACGGAGGCTGGGCGCAGTACACGATCGCCCGCGAGGACACCGTCGTCCCCATCCCGGACGACCTGCCCTTCGACCAGGCGGCGATCATCCCCGACGCGGTCTCCACCTCGTACGCCGCGCTGGTGGACACCGTGTCGGTGCGGCCCGCGCAGTCCGTCGGCATCTGGGGCGTGGGCGGGCTCGGAGCGCACGCGGTGCGGCTCGCGCGGATGATGGGGGCCTCGCCGATCATCGCCGTCGATCCGCTGCCCGGCGCCCGTGAGCGCGCCCTCGCGTTCGGCGCCGACGTCGCTCTCGACTCCGCCGCCGACGACTTCGCGGCAGAGGTGCTGGCCGCGACCGAAGGCCGGGGCCTGGACTACGCGTTCGACTTCGTCGGCGTGCCCGCCGTCCGGGAACAGGCCTCGCCGGTGCTGGGCGACCACGGGTCCCTGGTGCTGGTGGGCATCACGACCGCACCGCTGACGCTTTCGGAACGACTCACCTTCAACGCCCTCAACAAGCGGGTGTTCGGCCACTACGGCTCGTCGTTCGACCACGTCTACGAGCTGATTCGGCTGGCCTCCAGCGGCCGGCTGGACCTGGCGCCCTCCATCACCGATCACATCCCGCTGGCCGAGGCCGACAAAGCCGTCCACCGGCTGGCGCACAAGATCGGGGACCCGATCCGTCTCGTCCTGGTCCCCTGAACACGCGCCGCTCGTACCGGGCGTCAAGGCTCTCCCGGGTCGGGCTGTGAGCCGGATCGGGCAGGGCCAAGACGCCGCCAACGGGATACGTTGTCCGACATGACTTCCGTCTCCGCGAACGCCCCTCTCTCGGGCAGAGTCGTCGTCGTCACGGGTGCGGCCCGGGGGCAGGGAGCGGCTGAGGCGCGTGCGCTGACGCGGGCCGGGGCCACGGTGGTGGTCACGGACGCGCGGCCCGAAGGGGAGGGGTGCCGGCGGCTCGATGTCGGCAGCGAGGAGGACTGGGACGCGCTGGCGGCCGAGCTGAAGGAGACGTACGGGGAGATCCACGGGCTGGTCAACAACGCGGGGATCATCGATCGCGGGCGCCTCGACGCCGTGCGGCCCGAGGACATGGCCCGCATGCAGGCCGTCAACACCACCGGTCCGCTGCTCGGCATCCAGCGGCTGTCCCCGCTGATGCCGCCCGGCTCCTCCATCGTCAACATCGGGTCGGCCACCGCGCTCACCGGGTACTACGCCGTCGCCTACACCGCCAGCAAGTGGGCCCTGCGCGCCGTCTCGAAGATCGCCGCCACGGAGCTCGGACCGAAGGGCATCCGGGTCAACTCCGTGCTCCCCGGCTACATCGAGACCGAGATGACCGCCCAGGCCAGTGCCGCCTTCCGGGACACGACCATCGGCGAGACCCCTCTCGGCCGCAGCGGCACGGTCGACGACATCGCCCCGCTCGTCGTCTTCCTCCTCTGCGACGACTCCTCCTTCATCACCGGCGCGGAGATCCCCGTGGACGGCGGCCTCACCGCCCACGGCGGCGTCAAGTCGATCTCGGACGCGCTGAGGCAGGGCACGGGCTGAACGCTCCGCCGGAAGCGCGGTGACGGGCCGTCGGCTGTCCGGGGCGGAGCCGCGGAGCGGACACAGTCCCGCGCCCCTTCAGCCCGTTGCCCGGCCGCAGCGAACCTCCCCCGCCACAGCTCCCCGGGCCCCGGAAAGCCCTCACCCGCCCAACGTCTCCGACGGCGCTTCCCCGAACCGGCTCCGGTACGCGGCGGAGAACCGGCTCAAGTGGGTGAACCCCCAGCGCCCCGCCACCTCCGTCACCGGCCCCGCGCCCGCGAGGAGATCCGTGCGGGCCCGGTCGAGGCGGACGTTGCGCACGTAGGTCATCGGCGTCACCCCGAGATGCTCACGGAACCCCTCCTGGAGGCGCCGCGCGCTGACGCCCGCCGTACGGGCCAGGTCCCCGACCGTGAACGGGGTCTCGGGGTGGGCCTCGATCAGGTCGACGGCTCGGCGGACCGTCCGGGGGTAGGCGGGGGGCTGCGGGCTGTGCAGCGCGTCCGTGTAGGTGTGCGGCTGCGCCAGCAACAGGCCGCCAACGAGGAGCCGTTCGTAGTGGCGCCGGAGCGGGGAGGGGCCGAGCAGCAGCCCGCCGGGGTTGTCGGCCTCGGCCAGCAGCAGGTCGAGGGCGCTGCGCCAGCTCCGCCCCGCAGGGGACGTCAGGTCGAAGCCGAACGCGAAGTCCAGCGGGGCCTGGAGGGGACGGCCCAGCAGGTCCTGGAGTTCCGACTCGACGAGCCGCCGGTCGATCTTGACGCCGAGGTGGCGCGCACCGGACGCGCAGCTCAGCAGGCGGTGCTGGCGGGCCGGGCTGAACACCATCGCGTCACCGGCGCCGGCCACCATCTCCTGGCGCCCGGCGGCGGCCTCGACGGCGCCGCGCAGCACGACGTTGACGTGGTAGTGGGAGGGGGTGCGGCCGGGGTCGACGCGGGTGCGCTGGGCGAAGGTCATCAGGCCGACGGTGACGTGCTCGGTACGGATGCCCCGCAGTTCACCGCCCCGCAGCTCATCGCCCCGCCCTGCGGTACCCGGCAGCGCGGTGACGTCCGCCGGATAGAACAACTCGTTGAGGCGTTCGCGGAAGTCCTCGAACCCCGAATCGCGGCACAGCACGTGGCTCGCCAAAGGTGCACGGCCCATGGTCCATTGTTGACGCGACCACCCTCCCGCGACAAACCCCCTCCCCCGGCAAACCCCGTCGCGCGATCCGGCCCCCGCCCGCGCTCGGCGGATACCGCAACTCCCCGGCGGCACATAGCGTGGCCCCACATCCGAGCACCCCCTGGAGGCCCCCATGCCCGGCACCGAAGAAGCCGTCGAGGCCATCACCGCCGCAGCCGTCGACAGTTTCCGCGACACAGAGGACCCCCGGCTGCGCGAACTCCTCCAGGGCCTGGTCCGGCATCTGCACGGCTACATCCGCGAGGTGCGCCCCACCCTCCAGGAGTGGGAGTACGCGATCGACTTCCTGACGGCCGTGGGCCAGAAGTGCGACCCCACCCGCCAGGAGTTCATCCTCCTCTCCGACGTGCTGGGCGTCTCGATGCTGGTCGAGACGGTCAACGAGCGCAGCGCCGGCACCGAGAGCACCGTCCTCGGCCCCTTCCACGTCGTGGAGTCCCCGAAGCGCGAGAGCGGCGACGACATCAACCTCCTGGGCACCGGGGAACCCTGCGACGTCTCCCTGCGCGTCACCTCCACGGACGGCACCCCGCTGCCGGGCGCGAGCGTCGACGTCTGGCAGTGCACGGCCGACGGTTTCTACGACGTGCAGCAGCCCGACGTCCAGCCGCCCGGCAACGGACGCGGCCTCTTCCTCGCCGACGACGAAGGCCGCGTCCGGTTCCGGACGGTCGTCCCGAGCCACTACCCCATCCCCACGGACGGCCCCGTCGGCGACCTCCTCGGCGCGACCGGGCGGCACCCGTACCGCCCCGCGCACATCCACTTCATCGTCGAGGCGGCCGGGCATCACCCGCTGACGACGCACATCTTCGTGGACGGCAGCCCCTACCTGGACTCGGACGCCGTGTTCGCCGTCAAGGACAGCCTGGTCGTGGACTTCGCGCAGGCCGGGGACGGGCCGCGCAGGGCCGAGTTCGACATCGCCGTCGAGCCCGAGACGGCGGCCCGATGAACACCGCCTTCGCCTACGAGGCTCTCCCCATGCGGGTCGTCATGGCCCCCGGCGCGCTCGACCGGCTCCCCGCCGAACTCGACCACGCGGGCCTTGAGCGGGTCCTGATCCTGTGCTCCCCCGGCCAGCGCGCCCTCGGCGAGTCCGTCGCCGCGCTCATCGGGGACCGGGCGGCGGGCATCCACGCGCACGCCCAGATGCACGTGCCCACGGACACGGCCGACGCGGCGCGGAAGCGGGCCGAGGAAGTGGACGCGGACGGCTGTGTCGCCGTCGGCGGCGGTTCCGCGATCGGCCTGGGGAAGGCCGTCGCTCTCCGGCACGGCCTGCCGGTGATCGCCGTGCCGACGACGTACGCGGGGTCGGAGATGACCCCGGTGTGGGGTCTGACGGAGGACGGCGTCAAGCGCACCGGCAGGGATCCGCGCGTCCTGCCGGTGTCGGTGCTGTACGACCCCGTCCTCACCGTGCCCCTCCCCACGGACGTCTCCGTGACCAGCGGCATCAACGCGATCGCGCACGCCGTCGAGGCCCTGTACGCGCCGGACGCCTCCCCGGTGATCGGCCTGATGGCGGAGGAGGGCGTCCGCGCGCTGGCCGCCGCGCTGCCGGACGTGGCGGCGGACGGCACCGACCTGGACGCCCGTGCCCGTGCCCAGTACGGCGCGTGGCTGTGCGGGGCGTGCCTCGGCGCGACGACCATGTCCCTGCACCACAAGCTCTGCCACACCCTCGGGGGCACGCTGGGCCTGCCGCACGCCCCCACCCACACCGTCGTCCTCCCGCACGCCCTGGCCTACAACCAGCGGGCGGCACCGGGCGCGGTGGCCGCGCTGGGCCGTGCCCTCGGCACGTCCGCCGACCCGGCGACGCTCCTGTGGGACCTCGCGGGCCGGCTCGGCGCCCCGCGCTCGCTGCGGGAGCTCGGTATGGCGCAGGACGACATCGACGAGGTCGTCCGGCTCGCCCTGGCCGCCCCCTACGCCAACCCCCGCGAGGTGACCCCGGAGGGCCTCACCCGCCTGCTGCGCGACGCCTGGTCGGGTGAGCCCCCGGCCGTCTGAGACGCGACGGGCGAGGTGCGGGCGGCGTGGTCGCGTCGATAACGTCGCCCTGCACCGCGCCCTCGCGCGGTAGCCCGTCCACACGAGAGTGAGCAGATGTCCTCCCCCACCATCCGCAGGGCCGTCATCCCCGCCGCCGGGCTCGGTTCGCGCCTGTTGCCCCTCACGAGGGCGATCCCGAAGGAGATGCTGCCCGTCGGCGACAAGCCGGTCATCGAGCACACGGTGCGTGAGCTGGTGGACTCCGGCATCACCGACATCACCATCGTCGTCTCGGGCGGCAAGTCCCTGATCCAGGACCACTTCCGGCCGAATCCGGCGCTGGTGGACCAGTTGCGGGCCGACGGCAAGACGGCGTACGCGGACGCCGTGGAGGAGGTCGCCGAGCTGGCCCGCAGGGGCCACATCACCTACCTCGACCAGCGCGGCCCCTACGGCAACGGCACCCCCGTCCTGAACGCGGCGCGCTCCTTCGGCGACGAGCCGGTCCTCGTCCTGTGGCCGGACGACGTGTTCGTGGCGGAGGTCCCCCGCGCCCAGCAGCTGATCCGCGCGTACGAGGCGACCGGCTGCCCGGTCCTCGCCCTGCTCCCGATGGACCCGAAGGACTCGCAGCGCTACGGCGTCCCCCTCGTGAAGGAGGACCTCGGCGACGGCCAGCTGCGCATCACCGGCCTGGTGGAGAAGCCGAAGCCGACGGAGGCGCCCTCCTCCTACGCGGCGATCGGCGGCTACGTCATCACCCCCGGCATCGTCGACGAACTCCGCGAGCAGACCCGCCGCTGGCACGAACACCGCACCGGCGAGATCTACTTGACGGACGCGATCAACGCGTACGCCGCGACCCGCGCGGTGTACGGCCAGGTCATCCAGGGCGAGTGGTACGACACCGGCAACCCGGCGGACTACCTGGTCGCCCAGATGGCACACGCCCTCGCGCACCCCGAGTACGGACCGGTCCTGCGTGACCTGGTCCGCACCCTGGACACCGAATAACCCTCAGGGCGCCGGGAGCTGACGGTCCGTCAGCACCAGGTCCGCCCGCTCCCGCGTCCCCGCCACGAGGTCGGCGTTGCGCTGGTCGGTCCCCGACACCCACGCGACGGCGGCCTCGTGCGTCTTCCCGAACTCCTCGTGCCGGGCGACGAGCCGCCGCACCCGGTCCGTCTCGTCCGGCGCGCAGAACCACACCTCGTCCAGCTCACCGCGCACCCGCGCCCACGAACCGGTGCCCAGCAGAAGGTAGTTGCCCTCCGTGACGACCAACCGGGCGGTCGGCGGTACGGGAACGGCCCCGGCGATCGGCTGCTCCAGCACCCGCTCGAACCCCGGCGCGTACACGACCTCGCCGGTCTCCTCCCGCACCCTCCGCAGCAGGGCCGCGTATCCGGCCGCGTCGAACGTGTCCGGCGCCCCTTTGCGGTCCCGCCGCCCGAGCCGGTCCAACTCCACGTCGGCCAGGTGGAAGCCGTCCATCGGGACGTGCGCCGCGAGGTCCCCGAGGTCTCGGACGAGGCGCCGCGCGAGGGTCGTCTTGCCCGCCCCCGGGCTCCCGGCGATACCGAGGATCGCGCGGCGCCCGGGGCGGACGAGGGCGGCGGCCCGGCGCAGGAGGTCGTCGTAGGTCATGGGATCAGTGTGCGTTCAGACGCCTGCACCTGTGCCGAACCGAGTTCGCGCCGGTGCGAGGACGACCGTCCCTCAGCCCCCGGCCCCCGCACCTCACCCGTACCGCTCGATCCTGATCCGCTCCACCGGCTGCCCCGCCTCCACCAGCAGCCGCGACGCGTGCTCGGCGAACGCGTTCGAGCCGCACACGTACGCCTCCCAGTCGTCCGACTCGGCGAACACCGGTGCCAGATGCTCCGCGTCGAGCCGCCCGACCCGCACCCCCTCGGGCGCGCTCCGCGTGAACACGGGTGTCGTCTCGGCGCCGTACTCCCGCGCGTAGATCAGCTCCTCGGGGCTGCGCGCGGACACCAGCAGGCGCAGCGGGACGTCCAGTCGGCGCGCCCGGTGGTGGCGGATCATCGACATCAGGGGGACGACCCCGGAGCCCGCGCCGATCAGCAGCGCGGGGCGGTCGCCGGGCCAGGCGAAGAAGCCGGAGAGGGGCCCGCGCACCTCGACCTCGTCGCCGGGTTTCGCGACCGTGTGGAACCAGCCGGAGACCTCGCCGTCCTCGACGTGGTCGAGGGTCAGCTCGATGTGCCCGGAGGTGTCCGGCGCGGAGGCGATCGAGTAGTGGCGCTGCGCGGTGTAGCCGTCGGCGGCGGTGAGCCGGAGCATCAGGTGCTGGCCGGGAAGGTGGCCCTGCCACGCGGGGACCGCGAGGCGGAACGTCGCCGCGTGCGGCGTCTCGCGGCGGACCTCGGTCACCGTCGCCGTCTGCCACACGGCCGCCGCCCGGTTGGACACGGCGATCCGGCCGGGCACCGCGAACGGGGTCTCGGGCGCGAACGTCTCAGTCACCGGAGTACCTCTGCTCCTCCCACGGGTTGCCCCGCGCGTGATAGCCGTTCTGCTCCCAGAACCCGGGCTCGTCGTGGTCCAGGAGCCTGATCCCCGCGATCCACTTCGCGCTCTTCCAGAAGTA
>DATCQX010000776.1:0-2453 GCA_036569285.1 Streptomyces sp. | reverse complement strand
GCCCCGAAGAACTCCCTCCGCACCTCTTCGACCTCCTCCTCGCTCATCGGCCCAAGGTCGTACACCCCCGCCAACGACTCCCACACCTCCCCCAAGCTCCCCCCGATGTCGATCGGCACGCTCTCCCAGGTGACCGACCCGAACCCGGCCTCCTGAAGCACCGATGCGAACCCCTCCTGCCCCCGAACCCGCCGGTCCCCGAGGGCGGGCACCCGGGAGGGTGTCCGTCGCAGCACCTCCACGAACCGCTCGTAGGCCTCCCCGCCGACGGCCCCGCCCCCGATCACGCAGGCGAACACACCGCCGGGCGCCAGCACACGCGCCGCCTCGGTGAGAACCGTGTCGATGTCGGCCATGAGCATCAACGCCATATGGGAGACGACGGCGTCGAACGAACCGTCACGGAAGGGCAGCTCCTGCGCGCGCCCCACGTGGGCATCGAACCCCCGCCCCCGCGCCACCTCCACGGCCTCGGGTGACAGATCGATCCCGGTGAGCACGCGGCCGGGGCCGGTGAGTTCCTCCAGGAGGACGCCGTCGCCGCAGCCGAGGTCGAGGACGCGGCGGCGTCCACAGACGCGGTCGCACAGCAACGCGTAGCTGGAGCGCCCGTCGGGTGAGCGGCCACGGGAGAACGCCTCGCCCGTCACCCCGGGTCGCCCGGCGTGAAAGTCCCTCAGGAACGCTTCCTGCACGTCAGCGGCGCTGCCCATCGGATTCCCCCTCCCGTAACGCGCGTGTTTCCCCGGTCAAGCCCCCACCATCGCGAGGCCATTCCCGCACCATACGGCGGCAATCCCCAAGCCCCCGCCGGTAATGCGGAAGTCAGGATTCCGCCGCCTGTCTTGTTTGTCGCGTACCCAACAAGCCACAGTCGTCGCCGGGCCGCCGCCCACACACCCCCCACGCACCACCCGCACCGCCCCTGAACACCCCACTTCCAGGAGGCAGTACCTTGCGTACGACCACCAACACCCCCGCGATATCCGGCAGATGGCGCCGCATGGGCGGCGCGGCCCTCGGCACCGCGGCCCTCGTCCTCACCGGCCTCGGCACGGCGGCCCACGCGGACGCGGCCACCGCGCACACCGCGGTCACCTGGGCGGCGACCCCCTGCTCCGTCGCGAAGCACGCGGGCGACCTCACCTGCAACTCCTTCCGCGTGACGGGCGGCGTCACCGCGTTCTCGAAGGCGAAGGCGGCAAGGACCCACAAGGGCGCCACGCTCACCCCGAAGGCCGCGAGCGCCAGCCCCACCGGCTTCGGCCCGAGCGACCTCCAGAACGCCTACGGCCTCACCGACGCCGCCGCGAACAACGGCGCGGGCGAGACGATCGCGATCGTCGACGCGATGGACGACCCGAACGCCGAGGCCGACCTCGCCAAGTACCGCGCGAACTACGGTCTCAGCGCCTGCACGACGAGCAACGGCTGCTTCAAGAAGGTCTCCCAGACCGGCTCGACGACCTCCCTGCCGTCGGCCGACAGCGGCTGGGCCCAGGAGATCTCGCTGGACCTCGACATGGCCTCCGCGATCGCCCCGAACGCCAACATCCTCCTCGTCGAGGCGAAGTCCGCCAGCATGGCCAACCTCGGCACGGCCGTGAACGAGGCCGTCAAGCTCGGCGCCAAGTTCGTCTCCAACAGCTACGGCGGCTCGGAGTCGTCCAGCGACACGTCGTACGACTCCTCGTACTTCAACCACCCCGGCGTGGCCATCACCGTCTCCGCCGGTGACGAGGGCTACGGCGCCGAGTACCCGGCCGCGTCCAAGTACGTGACGGCCGTCGGCGGTACCGCGCTCAGCACCTCGTCCAACAGCCGTGGCTGGACCGAGTCGGTGTGGAACACGTCGTCCACGGAGGGCACCGGCTCCGGCTGCTCCGCGTACGACGCGAAGCCCTCCTGGCAGACCGACACCGGCTGCTCGAAGCGGACGATCGCCGACACCTCGGCCGTCGCCGACCCGGCCACCGGCGTCGCGGTGTACGACTCCTACGGCGTCACCGCCGGCTGGTACACCTTCGGCGGCACCTCCGCCTCCGCCCCGATCATCGCCGGCGTCTACGCGCTCGCCGGGACCCCGGGCAGCAGCGACTACCCGTCGTCGTACCTCTACAACGCGGCCGGCACCTCCGCGCTGAACGACGTCACCAGCGGCTCCAACGGCTCCTGCTCCCCCAGCTACCTGTGCACCGCGAAGTCCGGCTACGACGGCCCGACCGGCCTGGGAACCCCGGAGGGTCTGGACGCCTTCACCGGCTGACCCTCCCTCAAACATCGTGGCGTCACCATCGGGACGTCAACAGAGTGGGCCGCGGCGACAAGCCGCGGCCCGTTCGCGTTAGGGGCGTGAGACCATCGGGAAAGTGTCTCAACGACAGAGGCGCCGACAGGTTCCGCAGAACCACACCTCAGGTTCCGCGCTCACCTCATTGCCCGGCGTGACCTGC
>DATCQX010000775.1:0-6752 GCA_036569285.1 Streptomyces sp. | reverse complement strand
CCTACCGACTCGCATGGTTTTGGTAAGCGAGCGACTGCGGGTCCGCTGTGGCTGTTCGCGCAGTTCCCCGCGCCCCTGAAAAACGCGGGTGCCCCGCCGTTTTTCAGGGCCCCGGTGCCGTCCCTAATACGCGGCTCCCCCACGCGGCCGCGAGCAACCACAACCCACCCGCCCCCACGCCTCCTCCACCCTAGCTGCGGGCGGTCGCTCCGCCCCTACCCACCCGCACTCGCTCCACCACTGCCACTGAGCTGCGGGCGGTCGCTCCGCCTCTACCCACCTGCAGCCACAGTCTCCTCCTCCGCCCCAGCTGCGGGCAGTCGTGCCGCTAGGGGCGGCACGGGTGGGCGCAGCGGCACCCCGCAAGCGCGGGTGAGCGACAACCCCACCCGCCCCAGGCACCCGCACAGCCGCACCCGACCCTGAACCTCAGCCGCTCAGCAACCCGCCCCCCACACCCCGAACCACTGCTCCGCCCCGAACTCCTCGAACCGTTCCACCTCCGTGAACCCCAACTTCGCGGCGAGTCGCATCGAGCGGGTGTTGGCGGTCTGTGTGCAGAGGACCACCGGCTCGCCGGGGAGGGTGGAGGCGAACCATGTCAGAGCCGCCCCGCAGGCCTCGGCCGCGTACCCCCGGCCCCACGTCTCCGGCAGGAACATGTAACCGATCTCGGCGTCCCCGCCCTCCGGCCGTACCCGCCCAGGCCGCTCGGTGTCGCGCCGGTCGAGGGTGACCATGCCGGCCATCGCCCCGTGGAGTTCGACGACGAAGACCCCGGGACGCCGCCCAGGCACCGCAGGCACCGCGCGCTCGATCTCGTCCCGAGGGCGTGGCCCCCCGAGGTATGTGCGCACATCGGCCGATGTGAACAACTCGACGAACCCCGCCCGATCCCGCCCCTCGGACTCCCGCAGCACAAGCCGCTCGGTCCGGATAGGTACAGGCGGCCAGGGGACATTCATGTGCCGCAACCTAACGCACGCCCCTCCAGAAGCCCCTCACACCCCCCGCAGCAACCGATTGACCGCCCTCCCGAACACCCCCCGCGCAACCACCCGCACCACCGGATCAAGACCCCCCGGCAGGAACCGCATCCGCAACTCCTCCCGCCACGTCACCCGAGCCCGCCCACCCGGCCCGAGCCGGACCTCGATCTCGGCCCAGCCGAGGACGACGCGGCCCTGTTTCTCCAGGCGGCACAGGCCGGGCTCGGTTTCGGAGGGGGGCTGCCAGACCGTGACCTCCATGCGGTCGTCGAAGGAGAGGGGCCCGAGGCCGGTGCGGGCGACGAAGACGGTGCCCTCCCCGGTGGGGGCGGGTGTTCGGACGGTGACACGGGTGAGGGGGACGACGTCGCCGTGCCGATGCCACTCGGTGAGCCGGTTCCAGGCCTCCTCCGGCGGAAGGGGGACCGTGCGTTCGAGTTCGAAGGTGACCACGCGCCGATCGTAGGGGGCGCCGGTGTCCGGGTAATCCGGTGATCAAGGCCCGCATACCTCTACCATCACCGCAGAGACGGGCAATCCGCCCGTCGTTCGGGGGAGTTGATCACTTCATGCCGTTGAAGAGCTATGGCGTCCTGATCGCCCGTGCGGTGGACACCCGCCGCGAGGGCGGCACGGACAGCCCGCACTACCAGATCCACCTCGCGGACGAGTCCGGGACGCATTACCGCGTCTCCGTGAACGTCCTCTCCCAGGAGCGCCCCTCGGAGCTGCTCTACCTGGTGGACGACGATTTCAAGCACCCGCTCACCACCCGCCTCACCGGCCTGCCCTCCGGCTGGAACAAGCTCCCGGCGGGCCCCGGCGGCCCGAACCTGGACTTCATCCGGGGCAACCTCTTCGACCCGGCGGACCTGCGCACCCTCCCGCCGGACGTCAGCGGCCCGGACAACGACCTCGCCGACCTCCTCGCCCACTACGTGAGCCGCGCCCTGGACACCGAGGGCGCCCGCCTGCACGTCTTCGGTGAGCGCTGGGGGCCCGAGACCGGCGTCAAGGACAAGGTGTTCGGCTTCCTGCCGGGCAACGGCGTCCACGACATCCACATGAACCAGGGCAACAGCAAACGCTTCCAGAAGGACGACGGCGTCTGGCAGGACGGCGGCCTCCTCATCCACTTCCCGGCGGAGAACCGCTGGATCGCGATCTTCCTCGCGTTCCAGAGCCAGGCCTGGCACACGGACGACGTGACGGGCCACGCCCTGAAGGACACGGACGGCACCCGCCCGCAGCCCGGCGCGCAGCCGGTCCGGATCGTCGCCGCCCTCGTCAACCCGCGCGGCCCGGCCCCCGAGGCGGAGCAGGTCACCCTCCTCAACGCCTCCCCGGACCCCCAGGACCTCACGGGCTGGCACCTGGTGGACCGCGTCGGCAACACCACCCCTGTGCCGCAAGGCCAGTTGGCGCCGGGCGCCACCCTGCCGGTCCCGCTCGCGGACGGCGCCCAACTCCCCAACACGGGCGGCGAGATCACCCTCCTGGACGCCAAGGGCCTGAAGGTGCACGGGGTTTCGTACACCTCCGCCCAAGCGGCCCAGGAGGGCTGGACCGTCGTGTTCTGACCTCCTCTACTGGAGGTAGAACGTCGCGTCGGCCCGGTCGACCGCCGTGCTCAACTCCTGCACGTACAGCAGGTAGTCGTAGTGCCGGACATACCGGCCGGGCGTGCCGTACGACTCGTACGACACCCCGGCCGAGTCCGCGAGCCCGGCCCGGCCGAAGAAGCTCGCGCCGGACGCGAACGCCGCGCTCCCGTCGTTCTTCTCCACCCGCACCTCGAACGCGCTGGTCGAACGCAGGTAGTAGCCGGGGAAGTTGGCCGACTCCAGGGACACCGTCCCGCTGCCCGCGAGCCCGGCGACGACCCTGAACTGCGAGTCCGCGAGCGGCGACACGTTCGCGTCGATGCGTCCCCGGTAGTCGTAGTGGCGGACGAACCGGTCCGGGTAGTTGTACGAGGACAGCCGCTGCGGGGTGACGCCGTCGGCGACCGGGATGCCGAAGTCCGGTGTCCCGTCGGCCTTCCAGTACACCTTCTGCACCCGGGTGCGCCGGTTCGGGTCGTTCAGCGGGTCGCCGTTGATGTCCTTGTAGCTGCGGTCGTGGTAAACCAGGATGTCCGACTTGCCGTCCTCGGAGACCGTGAACGAGTTGTGGCCGGGCCCGTACTGCGAGGTCGCCGCGCTGGACTGGAACACAGGGCTCGGACTCTTCGTCCAGGAAGCCGGGTCGGTGAGGTCGGCGGACGCGGACGCGGTCAGCATCCCCATGCAGTAGTTGGCGTCGGTCGCGCTCGCCGAGTACGTCATGAAGACCTTGCCGCCGTGCTGGATCAGCGCCGGACCCTCGTTCACCTTGAAGCCGATCGTCTCCCAGGACAGCGTCGGCTGCGAGAGTTCCGCCGGAGTCCCCTGGATCGTCCAGGGGTTGGCCATCTTCGCGATGAACAGGCTGGTGTTGTTGTCCTCGGCCGGGTTGCGCTGCGCCCACGCGAGGTAGCGGACGCCGTTCACGACGAACGTCGTCGCGTCCAGGGAGAACGTCTCCCACGTGGTTTTGATCTGGCCCTTCTCGGTCCAGGTCGCGGTCAGCGGGTTCGCGCCGGTGCCCTCCAGGACGTACATCCGGATCGCCCAGATGTCGTCGGCCGCGCCGGCCGCGAAGTACACGTACCACTTGCCGTCGATGAAGTGGATCTCCGGCGCCCAGATGTGCGCGCCCATCACGCCGCTGGCGTGCTTGGTCCAGATGGTGACCTCGGGGGCCGTGGACAGGCCCTGGATGGTCGTCGCCCGGCGCAGCACGATCCGGTCGTAGGCGGGGACCGTCGCGGTGAAGTAGTAGTAGCCGTCCGTGTGTTTGAAGATGTGCGGGTCCGCTCGCTGCTCCGCGATCGGGTTCGTGTAGGTCACTGCGGGCGACTCCGGTGCGGCGGCCTGGGCGGCGGGGGTCAAGCCGGCGAACACCCCGGCCACGGCGAGGAGCACGGCCATCAGCAGCCGCACGGCGTTACGTCTCACAGGACTCCCTTGTCCTAAATTTCGAACATAGTTCGTAACTTCGGCCAGAACTTAAAGCTCCGGCATGGTCGCGTCAATGATCTGGACGATGGAAACCGATCGGTTTACGGTGGGGGCACCGGATGGAAACCGATCGGTTTCCACTCCGTCCCGATGATCTGGAGACCGCTATGACCGCCCTCAAGAACTCCGTCGTCCTCGTCACCGGAGGCAACCGCGGCATCGGAAAAGCCCTGGTCGAAGAGGCGTACGCGCGAGGCGCGCGCAAGGTCTGGGCCGCCGCCCGCGACCCCCGCAAGATCACCCACCCCGACGCCGCCCCCCTCGCCCTCGACGTCACCGACCCGGCCGCCGTCGCCGCCGCCGCGCAGGCCGCCGGTGACGTCACCGTCCTCGTCAACAACGCGGGCGTCGCCCACCGCGCGGGCATCCTCGACGGCCCCCTGGACGACGTCCGCCGCGACTTCGACGTCAACTTCTACGGCCCCCTGTACATGGCCCGCGCCTTCGCCCCCGTCCTCGAACGCAATGGCGGCGGCCACCTCCTGAACGTCCTCTCCGTCGTGTCCTGGCTGGCCGAAGGCACCTCCTACGGTGCCTCCAAGGCCGCCGCCTGGTCCCAGACCAACAGCCTCCGCCTCGCCCTGCGCCCGCGCGGCATCCACGTCACCGGCCTGCACATGGGCTACGTCGACACCGACATGACCGCGAACCTCGACGTCCCCAAGGTCACAGCCCAGGACGTCGCCGCCGCCGCGTTCGACGGCGTCGAGTCCGACGCGGACGAAGTCCTCGCCGACGACACCACCCGCTGGGTCAAGTCCGCCCTCTCCGGCGAACTCGCGGCGATGTACGCGCAGTTCGGACTGTGACGGGCACGCCCTGAGGGGCCCGGCCTGAAGGGGGTTAGCCTCTCACCATGACCACTTCGGACAAGCCCGACTCCCGGGGCCGCCTCCTCCGAGCCGCCGCCGACCTCGCCTACCGGGAAGGCGTGAGCGTCGGCGTGGAGGCGCTCTGCAAGGCGGCGGGCGTGTCCAAGCGGTCCATGTACCAACTCTTCGACTGCAAGGGCGAGTTGCTGGCGGCGAGCCTGGAGGCGCGGGCGGCCGTCTACGCGGAGCGCCTGCTCCCTCCGTCCGACGGCACTCCCCGAGACCGCATCCTCCATGTCTTCGCCCAACTCGAAACCGACGCCCGCCACCCCGAGTACCGAGGCTGCCCCTATCTGGCCGTCCAGATCGAACTGAAATCCCCGACCCACCCGGCGAGCAAGGTCGCCCGCCAGGTGAAGGAAACCACGCGGGAGTTCTTCAGGAGCGAGGCGGAGAGAGGAGGGGCGACGGATCCGGACCTGCTGTCAAGGCAGTTGATGCTGCTGTTCGACGGGGCGAGCGCGAGGGCGGGGATTGGTGCGGACGACTTGGAGGGGCTGCTTCAGCCGATGGTGGCGGCGCTTCTCGACGCCGGGGGCCTGTAGGTCTTTCAGGGGCGCGGGGCTGTATCAATGTGCGGCTCCGCCGCGTGGGCGCGAGCAACCACGACGCTCCCGCACCTGGCATCCGGCAAGCACCACCCCCTACGGTTTCCGCGCCCCCGGCCCCGGCCTCGCACTCACCTCCCTGGGCCCCACCTCCCCATGCCCCTCCACGCACTCCACCACCACCCGGACCTCACCCCCACACTCCCGATGCCGCAGATCCAGTACGACCCCCGCCTCCTCCCCGGCATGCGCCTCCCCCCACTGCCGCAGAGCCACCAGCACCGGCCACAGATCCCACCCCTTGCGGGTCAGCCGATACTCGAACCGCCCCCGAGCCCCCGGCTCCCGATAGGCCTCGGTCCGCAGAATCCCTGCATCGACCAACTTCCGCAGCCGCCCACTGAGCACGGCCTCGGACACCCCCAGATGCCGCCGGAACTCCTCGAAGCGGCGCACGCCGTTCACCGCGTCCCGCAGGATCAGGAACGTCCACTTCTCGCCGACGACGTCCAGCGTCCGCTGCACGGGGCACAGTCCGGTATCCACCTCGACCCACTCCATCCCCTCACTCTAGCCACCTGACTTCGTCATTGACAGTCAGCTCACCCCCTAGCTACCGTCACGGAATGGACCGCACCAGGACGTACGGATGGGGAGACCCCGCGACCACGGCCGCAGCCGTCGGCAAGGGCAGCGGACTGGACTTCCTGCGGGAGATCCAGACGGGCCGCCTCCCCGCGGCCCCCATCTCCGCCACCTTGGACTTCACGCTGGACGAGGTGGAGAAGGGCAGGGTCGTCTTCTCGATCGTCCCGGGCGAACACCACTACAACCCCATCGGCAGCGTCCACGGCGGCGTCTACGCGACCCTCCTGGACTCGGCGGCGGGCTGCGCGGTCCAGTCGGTGCTGCCCCCGGAGACCGGCTACACCTCCCTCGACCTCACCGTGAAGTTCCTCCGCAGGATCACCGCGGAGACCGGCCGGGTCCGGGCGATCGGCACCGTCCTGCACTCCGGCCGCACCACAGCCCTCGCGGAGGCGGTCCTCCTGGACGACGCGGACCGCAAACTGGCCCACGCGACGAGCAGCTGCCTGATCTTCCCGGTCACGGCCTGAACGGGTTCGCGTCAGGAGGGGACACGGACCCGGAGGTACCCCGTTTCCGGACGGATCCGGAGGTATCGTCCGACCGATTCCCATGAACGAACACACCCGCCCCCCGGTCCACGAACCCCCCTCC
>DATCQX010000774.1:0-6448 GCA_036569285.1 Streptomyces sp. | reverse complement strand
ACCAGCCGCCTGCCGGTCAGTGACGACCGGCGTACGGCGCACAGCATGGAGGACGTGACGTGGCGAACGACGCCAGCACCGTTTTCGACCTAGTGATCCTCGGCGGTGGTAGCGGTGGTTACGCCGCGGCCCTGCGGGGGGCCCAGCTGGGTCTGGACGTCGCCCTGATCGAGAAGGACAAGGTCGGCGGTACCTGCCTGCACCGGGGTTGCATCCCCACCAAGGCCCTGCTCCACGCGGGCGAAGTCGCGGACCAGGCTCGGGAGAGCGAGCAGTTCGGTGTCAAGGCCACTTTCGAGGGCATCGACATCGCGGGCGTCCACAAGTACAAGGACGACGTGATCTCGGGCCTGTACAAGGGCCTCCAGGGTCTCGTCGCCTCCCGCAAGGTGACGTACATCGAGGGTGAGGGGCGTCTGTCCTCCCCCACCTCCGTGGACGTCAACGGCCAGCGCATCCAGGGCCGTCACGTCCTCCTCGCGACCGGCTCCGTGCCGAAGTCGCTGCCGGGCCTGGAGATCGACGGCAACCGGATCATCTCCTCGGACCACGCCCTCGTCCTGGACCGCGTCCCGCAGTCCGCGATCATCCTGGGCGGCGGCGTCATCGGCGTCGAGTTCGCCTCCGCGTGGAAGTCCTTCGGCGCCGACGTCACCGTCATCGAGGGCCTCAAGCACCTCGTCCCGGTCGAGGACGAGAACTCCTCCAAGCTTCTTGAGCGCGCGTTCCGCAAGCGCGGCATCAAGTTCAACCTGGGCACCTTCTTCTCGAAGGCCGAGTACACCGCCGACGGCGTCAAGGTCACTCTGGCCGACGGCAAGGAGTTCGAGGCCGAGGTCCTGCTCGTGGCCGTCGGCCGCGGCCCCGTCTCCGCCGGTCTCGGTTACGAGGAGCAGGGCGTCGCGATGGACCGCGGCTACGTCCTGGTCGACGAGTACATGCGCACCAACGTTCCGACCATCTCCGCCGTCGGCGACCTCGTCCCGACGCTCCAGCTCGCGCACGTCGGCTTCGCCGAGGGCATCCTGGTGGCGGAGCGGCTGGCCGGCCTGAAGGCCGTCCCGATCGACTACGACGGCGTGCCCCGGGTGACGTACTGCCACCCCGAGGTCGCCTCCGTGGGGATCACCGAGGCCAAGGCCAAGGAGATCTACGGCGCGGACAAGGTCGTCGCCCTGAAGTACAGCCTCGCGGGCAACGGAAAGAGCAAGATCCTGAAGACCGCGGGCGAGATCAAGCTCGTCCAGGTCAAGGACGGTGCCGTGGTCGGCGTCCACATGGTCGGCGACCGTATGGGTGAGCAGGTCGGCGAAGCCCAGCTGATCTACAACTGGGAGGCGCTGCCGGCCGAGGTCGCCCAGCTCATCCACGCCCACCCGACCCAGAACGAGGCGCTCGGCGAGGCCCACCTGGCCCTGGCCGGCAAGCCGCTTCACGCTCACGACTGACCCCTCGGTCACCGAAGCGACGACACAGACTTTCCGCAACTCGTAAGGAGCAACCGAAACCATGGCGGTTTCCGTAACCCTTCCGGCGCTCGGCGAGAGCGTCACCGAGGGCACCGTCACCCGCTGGCTCAAGGCCGAGGGTGAGCGCGTCGAGGCCGACGAGCCCTTGCTCGAAGTCTCGACCGACAAGGTCGACACCGAGATCCCCGCGCCGGCGTCCGGCATCCTCGCGTCCATCAAGGTCGCCGAGGACGAGACGGTCGAGGTCGGCGCCGAGCTGGCCATCATCGACGACGGCACCGGCGCGCCCGCCGCTGCTCCGGCTCCGGCCGCTGAGCCGGTCGCTGCGGCTCCGGCCCCGGTGGCCGAGGCTCCGGCCGCCCCCGCCGCCCCTGTGGCCGAGGCGCCCGCCGCCCCGGCCGGTGGCGCGTCCGGTACGGACGTCGTGCTGCCCGCGCTCGGTGAGTCCGTCACCGAGGGCACCGTCACCCGCTGGCTGAAGTCGGTCGGTGAGGAGGTCGCCGAGGACGAGCCGCTGCTGGAGGTCTCGACCGACAAGGTCGACACCGAGATCCCGGCGCCCGTCGCGGGTGTCCTGCTGGAGATCGTCGTCGGCGAGGACGAGACGGCCGAGGTCGGTGCGAAGCTGGCCGTCATCGGTGCGCCCGGTGCCGCTCCGGCCGCCGCGCCCGCCGCTGCCGCTCCGGCTCCGGCCGCCGCCCCGGCTCCCGTTGCCGCTCCGGCTCCGGTCGTCGAGACGCCCGCCCCGGCTCCGGTCGCCCCGGCTGCCCCGGCCCCCGCGCCGGCCCCCGCCCCGGCTCCCGCGCCCGTCGCGGTCGCCCCCACCCCGGCGCCCGCCACCACCTCCGGGGACGACGGCGCGTACGTCACCCCGCTGGTCCGCAAGCTCGCCGCCGAGAACGGTGTCGACCTCGGGTCCGTCAAGGGCACGGGTGTCGGTGGCCGGATCCGCAAGCAGGACGTCGTCGCCGCGGCCGAGGCCGCGAAGGCCGCCGCCGCTCCGGCGCCCGTCGCCGCCCCGGCCGCTGCCGCCGCGCCCGCCGCCAAGAAGGCACCGGTCCTGGAGGCCTCCCCGCTGCGTGGCCAGACCGTCAAGATGCCTCGCATCCGCAAGGTCATCGGCGACAACATGGTCAAGGCGCTGCACGAGCAGGCGCAGCTGTCCTCGGTCGTCGAGGTCGACATCACGAAGCTGATGAAGCTGCGTGCGCAGGCGAAGGACTCCTTCGCGGCGCGTGAGGGTGTCAAGCTCTCGCCGATGCCGTTCTTCGTGAAGGCCGCGGCTCAGGCGCTCAAGGCGCACCCCGTGATCAACGCGAAGATCAACGAGGCCGAGGGGACCATCACCTACTTCGACTCCGAGAACATCGGGATCGCGGTGGACTCCGAGAAGGGCCTGATGACCCCGGTCATCAAGGGCGCCGGCGGGCTGAACATCGCCGGTATCGCCAAGGCCACCGCCGACCTCGCCGGCAAGGTCCGCGCCAGCAAGATCACGCCGGACGAGCTGTCCGGGGCGACCTTCACGATCTCCAACACCGGTTCGCGTGGTGCGCTCTTCGACACGATCATCGTGCCGCCGGGGCAGGTCGCGATCCTCGGGATCGGCGCCACGGTCAAGCGGCCGGCCGTCCTGGAGACCGAGGAGGGTACCGTCATCGCCGTTCGCGACATGACGTACCTGACGCTGTCCTACGACCACCGTCTGGTGGACGGCGCGGACGCGGCTCGCTACCTGACCGCCGTCAAGGCGATCCTGGAGGCGGGCGAGTTCGAGGTCGAGCTCGGGCTGTAGCTCTTGTTGTACGACGACGCCCCCGCCGGAACTTCTCCGGCGGGGGCGTCGTCGTCTGACGTATGCACCATGTAAGTCTCGTCTCACCTGCGTAAAAGCACACCCGCGTGCCCTGCCTGCGGCGGCTCCCGGCCTTATGGTCTAAACGTCAAACGCCTTAAGGAGCCCACATGACCGCGCCCGTCGTCCACTCGCTGCGCGAGCAGATCCGCGAGCACATCGTGGAGGGGATCGTCAGTGGGCGCTGGAAGCCGGGCGAGCGGATCGTGGAGCGGCGGATCGCCACCGAGCTGGAGGTCAGTCAGACGCCGGTGCGGGAAGCGTTGCGCGAGCTGGAGTCGCTCCGGCTGATCGAGTCCGCGCCGAACAAGGGCGTGCGGGTGCGGAACCTGACCGCCGCGGACCTTGAGGAGAGCTACCCCGTCCGTGCCGGGCTCGAAGCGATCGCCGCCGAGCTGGCGGCGGAGCGTCTCGCCTCGGACTGCTCCGCCCTTGAGCCCCATGTCGCCGCCCTCTACGAGGCTGACCGGCTGTCCGACGGGACCGGGCAGGTTCGGCACACTGTCGCTTTTCACCGGGAGTTGGTGCGGGCGGCGGGGAACTCCGTGCTGCTGCACACGTGGGAGGGGCTGGGGATCGAGGTGTTCACCGCGCTGTCCATCCGGTGGTTGGGGACGGTTCAGCAGTCGTACGCGGAGGAGCACGAGGAGTTGGTGGCGGCGTTCAAGAGGCGGGATCCGAGGATCGCGGATTTGGTGAAGGCGCATGTTCTGGGGTGTGCGCCGAGTGCCTAATGGGTGGGGTGGTGCGGTAATCGGGCGGGTGCGGGCACGTTGTGGCCGTTCGCGCAGTTCCCCGCGCCCCTAAAGGACTTGGGTTGCGGTCGCAGCCGAAGGCTCAGCAAGGACTGGGCTGCGGTGGCAGCCGAAGAACCCACCGCAACCCCGTCCTTTCGACCGCACCGAACGCGAGCCGCAGCCGAAGAACTCAGCGCAACCACGTTCTTTAGGGGCGCGGGGAACTGCGCGACCAGCCCCCCACCACCCGCAGTCGCCGAACTACAGAACGCACCCCTCACCTGCGTAAACCCCCAATTTCAGCGGCACCCGGTGTCCCCACCCACGGCACCCCGTGCCTACTTTCTCCCGATCGACGAGTTTTACCCTTCCCCCCTTTGATCGATCATCGATCAGGGGGTTACAGTCCTGGACGGACCTCCACCGAGGTCTTCGCCCTGTCCTGCCAAAGACAAAAGGGCACCCCCCTTCGACCAGGAAGGCGGCGACATGACCGACCTCAACGCCATCCAGCCGAGCGCGCTCGACCAGCTCCCGGACCGTGACCCGGAGGAGACTGCCGAGTGGCAGGCGTCTTTGGACGCTGTCGCGAAGGCGGCCGGGCCTCACCGGGCCGCTTACTTGATGCGCCGCACGCTGGAGAGGGCCGAGGGCGCCGGCATCGCGCTGCCCAAGCTGCTGGAGACGGACTACGTCAACACCATCCCGACGTCCGGCGAACCCGGCGTCCCGGGTGACGAGGCGCTGGAGCGCCGGATCACCGCGTGGAACCGGTGGAACGCCGCCGCGATGGTGACCAGGGGCTCGAAGTACGGCGTCGGCGGCCACATCGCGACGTTCGCGTCGGCGGCCTGGCTGTACGAGACCGGCTTCAACCACTTCTT
This sequence comes from Streptomyces sp., assembly GCA_036569285.1. Taxonomy (GTDB): domain Bacteria; phylum Actinomycetota; class Actinomycetes; order Streptomycetales; family Streptomycetaceae; genus Streptomyces. The sequence goes on along the minus strand of DATCQX010000774.1, from coordinate 1,503 downwards.
CAAGGGGAAGGAGGCGGACGGCTCCGGCGACCAGCTGTACATCCAGGGCCACGCCTCCCCCGGCATCTACGCCCGCGCCTTCCTGGACGGCCGTCTCACCGAGGCGCACCTCGACAACTTCCGCCAGGAGGCGGGCGGCAACGGCCTGCCGTCCTACCCCCACCCCCGCCGCCTCCCGTGGCTGTGGGAGTTCCCGACGGTGAGCATGGGCCTCGGCCCCCTCTCCGCGATCTACCAGGCCCGCTTCAACCGCTACCTCACCGCGCGCGGCATCAAGGACGTCTCGCAGTCGCACGTGTGGGCGTTCCTGGGCGACGGCGAGATGGACGAGCCGGAGTCGACGGCGGCACTCGCGCTGGCGTCCCGTGAGGGTCTGGACAACCTCACGTTCGTCATCAACTGCAACCTCCAGCGTCTCGACGGCCCCGTCCGCGCGAACTTCAAGATCGTGCAGGAGCTGGAGGCCCAGTTCCGCGGCGCCGGCTGGAACGTCGTCAAGTCCCTGTGGGGCAACGCGTGGGACGAGCTGTTCGCGCTGGACACGACGGGCGCGCTGGTGCGGCGTCTGCGTGAGGTCCCGGACGCGCAGGTGCAGACGTACCAGACGCGCGACGCGGCCTACATCCGCGCCGACTTCTTCGGCAAGGACCCGGCGCTCGTCGAGATGGCGAAGCTGCTGAGCGACGACAAGATCCTGGAGTGCTTCCACCTCTCGCGCGGTGGGCACGAGTCGCGCAAGGTGTACGCGGCGTACAAGGCGGCCCTGGAGTTCAAGGGCGCGCCGACCGTGATCCTGGCCCAGACGGTCAAGGGCCACACGCTGGGCACCGGCTTCGCGTCGAAGAACGCCAACCACCAGATGAAGAAGCTGTCGGTGGACGAGTTCAAGACGATGCGCGACCTGCTCGAACTCCCCATCCCTGACAGCGCGTTCGTCGACGGCAAGGTGCCTTACGGCCACCCCGGCGCCGACTCCCCGGAGGTCCGCTACCTCCAGGAGCGCCGCGCGGCCCTCGGCGGCCCGGCCCCGGCCCGCCGCACGCACGCGATCGCGCCGCTGCCGTCCGCGTCGGAGAAGGCGTTCGCGTCGTTCGACAAGGGTTCCGGCTCGCAGAACGTGGCGACGACCATGGCGTTCGTCCGGCTCGTCAAGGACTTGGTCCGCGACAAGGAGACCGGCAAGCGCTGGGTGCCGATCGTCCCGGACGAGGCGCGCACGTTCGGTATGGAGTCGCTGTTCCCGTCCCTCGGGATCTACTCCCCGAAGGGCCAGACGTACGAGCCGGTCGACCGTGACCAGCTGATGTACTACAAGGAGGCGAAGAACGGGCAGATCCTCAACGAGGGGATCACCGAGGCCGGTTCGATGGCCGACTTCATCGCCGCTTCGACGTCGTACGCGACGCACGGCGAGGCGATGATCCCGTTCTACATCTTCTACTCGATGTTCGGCTGGCAGCGGACGGCCGACCAGATGTGGCAGCTCGGCGACCAGCTCGGCCG
>DATCQX010000773.1:0-6156 GCA_036569285.1 Streptomyces sp. | reverse complement strand
CTCGTCAAGCCCATCGACGCCCCCACCGCCTCCCTAGCCCTCCCCACTCCCCTGGTCGACCCCTCCGACCCCAACGCCGGTTTCCTCGCGGGGCTTTCGGCGACGGCGTCCGGTGAGCTGCTGGTCGCCCTGGAGGCCGTCCCGAACCCCTCGGTGGAGACCCGACTGCGCAGAACGAGAGCCTGGTTGGAGACAGGCGACCGGGAGTCGGCGTCAACCGCCCTGCGCGAGCTGGAAGCCGAGCGGGGGGACGACTGGCGGGTCGTCTGGTACCGGGGTCTCGCCTCCCTCGTCACCGGCGACCACGAGAGCGCGGCGCTGGCCTTCGACGCGATCTACGACGCGTTCCCCGGCGAGCCCGCCCCCAAGCTCGCGCTCGGCCTGTGCGCGGAGGTGCTGGGCCAGCTGGACAACGCGGCCGAGTACTACCGTCTGGTGTGGACGACGGACCCGAGCTATGTAAGCGCGGCGTTCGGCCTGGCCCGCGTCCAGCTCGCGACGGGCGACCGCGCCGGCGCCGTCCGCACTCTGGAGTCCGTGCCGGAGTCCTCGATCCACTACACGGCGGCGCGGGTCGCGGCCGTGCGGGCGAGGCTTCGGCAGCGGACGGCCGGCGCGGCGGACGTACCCTTCCAGCAGGACCTCACCGCAGCGGCGGCGCAGGTCGAGGCGCTGGACGCGTACGGTCTGGACCCGAAGCGGCGGGAGCGGCTGTCGGCCGAAGTCCTCGGCAGCGCCCTCGACTGGGTACTCTCCGGGGGCCGGGGCAGCGACCCGGCGCCCGCGCGCACGCTGCTCGGCAGCGATCTCGACGAGCGGGGCCTGCGCTTCGGCCTGGAGCGCTCGTACCGCGCGCTGGCCCGGCTGGCCACCGCCGGTGAGGAGAGGATCGACCTGGTGGAACGTGCCAACCGTTACCGCCCCCGGACATGGGTGTAATTGATGTCGCAAATCCCCCCGTCGCACATCCCCCCACAGGCCGCGCTGCCCACGTGCCCGAGCTGTACGGAGCCCCTGGAGCCGGGCGACCGCTACTGCGGCGCGTGCGGTTACGACCTGTCGGCGGTGCCGCCGCGCCCGGCCGACCAGCCGACGCTGACCCTGAACGGATCGACCGGCGTGCGCTTCGACCGCCCGGCCGCCCCCGAACCGGAGGAGTACCCCCTCCAGGCCCCCGACCCGAGAGCCGCCGCCGAGGCCGCCGCCCAGCCGGTGTGCGTCGCCTGCCGCGTGGGCCGGGTCGACGGTGACGGCTACTGCGAGAACTGCGGCCACGCGCAGCCCCGCGAACGCGACCACATGGAACGGGAGTTCGGCCCGCTGGCCGCCGTCAGCGACCGAGGCCTGCGCCACCACCGCAACGAGGACTCCTTCGCGGTGGGCACGGCCGCAATCCCGGACGGCGGTGTCGCGAGCGTCGCGATCGTCTGCGACGGCGTCTCCTCGGCGACCCGTCCGGACGACGCCTCGGAGGCCGCCGCCCGTGCCGCGCACGACGCGGTCCTCGCCGCGCTCCCGCAGGGCACCCACCCGCAGCAGGCGCTGCACGACGGCATCGTCGCCGCCGCCCGCGCGGTGAACGCGCTGGCCGACGAGGACGGCGGGGCCCGCGAGCACGCCCCGCACCAGAACGCCCCGGCCTGCACGATCGTCGGGACGGTCGTGACAAGCGGGCTGCTGGTCGTCGGGTGGGTCGGCGACAGCCGCGCCTACTGGGTGCCGGCCGACCGTTCGACGCCGGCGGCCCGGCTCACCGAGGACGACTCGTGGGCCGCGCAGATGGTGTCCGCCGGTCTGATGAGCGAGGCCGAGGCGTACGCCGACGAGCGGGCCCACGCGATCACCGGCTGGCTCGGCGCGGACGCGTACGAACTGGAGCCGCACACCGCGTCGTTCAAACCGGACCGGCCCGGTGTGGTCGTCGTCTGCACGGACGGGCTGTGGAACTACGCGGAGGCCGCCGAGGAGATGGCGCGGGTGCTGCCGCCGGACGCGGGCTCGCGTCCGCTGCACAGCGCCCGGGTGCTGGTGGGCCACGCGCTGGACGGCGGGGGCCACGACAACGTAACAGTGGCCGTCGTACCGTTCCCCGCACCGGCGGCGGGGGCAGGATCGCTCTGAGGCGGGTACCCGGTGGGGGCCGGGACCGTCTCGGTCACATGCTGTTCTCACAGGGGGAATCGAACGGAAATGGCCAACTTCTCCAAGCCGGACGTGCCGCGGTTCGCGGTGGACGTCTACCAGAACGAGTACCTGCCCGAGGGCGGGCGCGAGGTGAACGCGATCGTCACGGTCACCGCGACCGGCGGCGGCACCGTCGGCAGCGCGGTCACCTCGCCGCACCTGTACTCACCGGCGCAGGGCCCGTCCGCGGCCGTCGTCGTCATGGTCGACTGCTCGGGGTCGATGGACTACCCGCCGGCGAAGATGCGCGGCGCCCGGGAGGCGACGGCGGCGGCGATCGACGCGGTGCGCGACGGCGTCCACTTCGCGGTGGTCGCGGGGACGCACGTCGCCAAGGAGGTCTACCCGGGCGGCGGGCGGCTCGCCGTCGCCGACGGCACCACCCGTGAGCAGGCGAAACAGGCGCTGCGCAAGCTCAGCGCGGGCGGCGGGACGGCGATCGGGACGTGGCTGCGGCTCGCGGAGCGGCTGCTGTCCTCGGCGGACGTCGCGATCCGCCACGGCATCGTGCTGACCGACGGGCGCAACGAGCACGAGGAGCCCGAGGCGCTGAAGGCGACGCTGGAGCACTGCGCGGGCCGGTTCACGTGCGACGCCCGGGGCGTCGGCACCGACTGGGAAGTGAAAGAAGTCACAGGGATCGCCTCGGCGTTGCTCGGCAGCGCCGACATCGTCGCGGATCCGGCCTCTCTCGCCGCCGACTTCACCGGCATGATGGAGACGGCCATGGGCAAGGAGGTCGCGGACGTCGCGCTGCGGCTGTGGACGCCGGTCGGGACGACCGTGAAGTTCGTCAAACAAGTCGCGCCGACCGTCGAGGAGTTGACGTCCCGGCGCACCGAGTCCGGTCCCCGGTCCGGGGATTACCCGACCGGATCCTGGGGAGACGAGTCCCGCGACTACCACGTCTGCGTCGAGGTGCCGAGCGCCGGACTCGGCCAGGAGATGCTGGCGGCACGGGTCTCCCTCGTCGTCCCGCAGGCGGACGGCGGCGCGCAACCCCTCGGCGCCCAGGGGCTGGTGAGAGCGGTGTGGACCGACGACCTGTCGGCCACCACCTCCATCAACCCCCAGGTCGCCCACTACACCGGACAGGCCGAACTGGCTCAAGTCATCCAACAAGGGCTGGACTTGCGCAAAGCGGGCGATATGGACGGAGCAACGGCCAAACTGGGGCGGGCCGTCCAGCTCGCGAGTGTCTCGGGGAACGCGGATACTGCGAAACTGCTTGCGAAGGTGGTGGACGTGGTCGATGCCACGACAGGTACTGTGCGGTTGAAGGCGAAGGTCGCGGAGGCGGACGAGATGACTCTCGAAACGCGGTCCACCAAGACCGTTCGCGTGAAGAAGTGACGTAGAGCGACACACGTAAGGAAAGGGGGACGCGCCGACATGCCGACCTGCCCGAACGGACACCAGTCGGGTTCCGACGACTGGTGCGAGGTCTGCGGTCACCGCATGGCCGGTGCCGTACCTCCTCCCCCGCCGCCGCCCCCGCCGACCAGCGGCTACGGCTTCCCCCCGGCGCCCGGCCGCGGCGCCGAACCCGAACTCTGCCCGCAGTGCCGCACCCCCCGCGAAGGGGGCGCGCCGTTCTGCGAGGAGTGCCGGTGGAACTTCCTCACGAACACGGCGACGTCGTACACACCGACCGCGCCTCGGCCGGCCCAGGGGGGCGGGTTCGGGGGGCCTGGGGGTCCGGCCGGCCGTGAGGGCTTCGGCGGTCCCGGTGCGGCCGGGGGTTCCGGTCCGTTCGGTGAGCCGGGCGGGCGCGGAGGTTCCGACGGGCCGGGCGGCTTCGGCGGGCCCGGTGGGTTCGGAGACTCCGGACGACGGGGTGCTGGAGGTTCTGGCGGGCCGGGGGGCCCGGGAGCGTCCGGTGGTCCTGGTGGGGGGCGTGGCTTCGGTGGGCCCGAGGGGCCTGGTGGGCAGGGCGGTTACAGCGGCCCTCCGACGACCGGTGGGCCCGGGAACTTCGGCGGGGCCGGGGGCTCCGGGGGGCCTGGCGGTTTCGGCGGACCCGGTGGACGTGACGGCTTCGGCGGCTCCGGTGGGTCCGGTGCCCCGGGCGGGCCTGGCGGGGCCGGTGGACGTGAGGGCTTCGGTGGGCCCGGTGCGTCCGGTGCCCCGGGCGGGCCTGGCGGGGCCGGTGGACGTGAGGGCTTCGGTGGGCCCGGTGCCCCGAGCGGGCCCGGTGCCCCGAGCGGGCCTGGTGGCTCGGGTGGGCGTGAGGGCTTCGGTGCCCCGGGCGGCCCCGGTGCGTCGTCCGGCGCTCCCGGTGGCCCCGGCGCGCCCGCCGGTGCCCGCTACCCCGCCCCCTCCTACGGCAACGACGCCTTCGACTACCAGGGCTCCAGCCCGTCCCGCGTGAACCGTCCCGCCGAACCGATTCCCTTCGGCAGCGAACCGTCGGGTTCCACCGGCGCGCCGCCGTTCGGCGGGCGACCGGGGGGTCCTCCGCCGACTTCGGGCGGCGGCTTCGGACGGGATGCCGGGACGACGGCGGGGGGCCCGGGGTCGGGTGGTCCCGGTGCGTTCGGCGGGCGCGAGGGGTCCGGTCCCGGTGGGGCCGGGGGGCCCGGCGCGGGTGGGCCGTTCGGCGGGCGTGAAGGTTCCGGCGGGGCCGAGGGCTTCGGTGGGCGCGAGGGGTCCGGCCCCGGTGCGTTCGGTGGGCGTGAGGCGTCCAGCCCCAGCGGTCCCGGTGGGCCGTTCGGCGGGCGCGAGGGTGCCGGTGACTTCGGCGGGCGCGGTGGCGGTTCCGGCGCGCCGGCCGGCCTCTTCGGCGGACGGGACACCACGAGCCCGGGTGCCGGCGGGGCGTTCGGCGGACGTGAGGGGAACCCCGCGGGCGGCCCCGGGGCGACCTCGGGCGGACCCTCCGGTGGCGCCCCGGGCGGGCCTTTCGGCGGACGTGACGGGAACCCCGCGGGCGGCCCCGGCGGATTCGGCGGCCCCACGGCTCCCGGTGCCCCAGGCGCTCCGCAAGGATTCCCCCAGGTCGGCGCCGGTGCGACCGCCCCGCCCCGCTTCCCGCAGGGCAACCAGCCCGGCACCCCGCCGGGCCCCCCGCCCGGCGGCGCGTTCGGCGGTGCCGAGGACGACTGGGTGATATCCCCGCCCACCTCCGGCGCGCCCGGAGGCGGCTACGGCTACCCCCAGCCCGGCCGGCCCGGCGGCACCTGGACGGCGACGGTCGCCCCCGACCGTGACTACTTCATGGCGATGATGCAGCGCTCGGGCCCCGAGGCGACCGGCCTCAACCTCCCGGCCTACTCCCCCGAGCAGCAACGCACCCTCACCGGCAACCAGGTCACCATCGGCCGCCGCCGCCACTCCACCGGCGAGACCCCCGACATCGACCTCTCGGTCCCCCCGGAGGACCCCGGCGTCTCCCACCAGCACGCCGTCCTCGTCCAGCAGCCCGACGGCACCTGGGCCGTGGTCGACCAGAACTCCACCAACGGCACCACAGTCAACAACGGCGAGGAACCCATCCAGCCCTTCGTCCCGGTCCCCCTCCAGGACGGCGACAAGGTCCACGTGGGCGCCTGGACGACGATCACGATCAGGCGGGGCTGAGCGACGGAGCGCTGACGCACACAGCGCCGCGGAAGCGGGGCCGACAGCCGGAAACCGGCACCGGCCCCGTTCTTCGCTCAGGGGCGCGGGGAACTGCGCATCAGGGGCGCGCGGAACTGCGCATCTTTTTGGGGGCGCGGGGAACTGCGCACTGGGGGCGCGGGGAACGGCGCGGTTTTTTGGGGACGCGAGGAACGGCGCGGTTCTAGGAGCGCGGGGGAACGGCACGTTGTCAGGGGCGCAGGGAACTGCGCATTAGGGGCGCGGGGAACTGCGCATCTTTTAGGGGCGCGGGGAACTGCGCGACCAGCCACAACGCACCCGCACACGCCACACAACCGCAGCCACCCACCCCCTCCCGCGCCCCTCACCGCAACCCCCACACATACCCCC
>DATCQX010000772.1:0-5341 GCA_036569285.1 Streptomyces sp. | reverse complement strand
CGTGGATGCCGGGGGCGCGTGGAGGGGTGGAGGGGGTGGAGGTGCCGGGGGCACCAAAGGTATTAGGGGTACCGGGGGCTCCCGGAGTCACGCCGCCGGGGCGGGACGTCGTCGTACCACCCGTAGTACCCGGACCTCCCGTGCCTCCCGCACCTCCAGCACCTCCAGCACTCCCCGTAGTACCCGTACTACCCGCACCCGCGCTCACCCCCGCGCCGGCCCCCTGCGCCGCCGCCCGCGCCGCCGCCGCTTTCCCCGCGCCGAACCCCGGTTTGGCCGGTGCCGGTACGGGTGCTGCCCCCGATGCCGGCGATGCGGAAGCCGTGCCCCCCGCCTGCTCCCCCGTGCGCGGGCCCGGCGCGCGGAAGGTGACCGTCCCGTAGTCGCCGTCCGCACCGGACTCACGGCCGGCGGACGGCTCACCGGGCGCCCCGGGCATCTCGGGAACCCGGGGATCCCTGGGCGCGCGCGGGTCGGAGGGCTGTGGGGAGCCCCACGAGACGCGACGGTCCTGGTCGCCGCCGAAGCCGGACTGGCGGGCGGCGTCGGCGGCCCACGCGGAGGCGGGTTCGGGGTCCTCGTCGAAGAAGTGGGGGCCGGTCTCCTCGACGGCGGGGGCCGGCCGGGCCGGGGCGGCGCCCGCCGGGGGCGTGAGCGGGCGGCCGTCGGACGGGGCCGGGCGGCTGGTGCCCGGTACCCAGGCGGCACCGTTCCAGTACCGGACGTATCCGGGGATGGACGGGTCCGGGTAGTAGCCCTCGCGGGGCCTGTCGTCGCCGGGGGCCGGGGTGGGGGCGCTCATGTCCGTCGTCCCGCTATCTGCTCGGAGGTGGGCTGGGGGCCGTCCCTCCATCTTCCTGGACGGATCGTCCGCGAAGACGGATGGGGGCATCCACATCTACCAGACCCGCGCGCGGCCCAGCACCAGTCCGTCCGTACCGGTCCCATTCCGGCCGGGGTCGCGCACCGTCTTCACCCGTTCGGAAAAAACTTCTCCGAACCCGCGTAATGCTCCGCCGGGAAGCCGCTCTCTCCTCGCGCGGGCCCACTCCGGGGCCGCACAGAGAGGAGTACGGACATGCACCCCACCGTGGTCGAGCGGGAGCTGGAACTCAAGCTGATCCTGTCGCCGGAGCGCAGCATCCCGGTACCGGCGCGGCTGAGCTACCGCTCGGATGACCCCTTCGCGATCCACGTCACCTTCCACATCAACTCCGCCCAGCCGGTCAACTGGACCTTCGCCCGCGAGCTTCTGGTGGAGGGCGTCTTCCGGCCGTGCGGCCACGGGGACGTCCGGGTCTGGCCGACGAAAGTGGACGGCCGCAGCGTCGTGCTGATGGCGCTCAGCTCCCCCGACGGCGACGCCCTCCTCGAAGCGCCCGCCGCCCAGATCTCCGCCTGGCTGGAGCGCACCCTTCGGGTGGTACCCCCGGGCTCTGAGGGCGAGCGGCTCGGCCTCGACGACGGCCTCGCCGAGCTGCTCGCCGTCACCCCGGCCGACGACCTGTGGCTGCGCGACCCGTGGCCGTCGGACGAGTCGAAGGACGGCGAGTGAGCGGAGGTACTACGGGTTGTACGGGGTGTTCGGGGGCGGCCGGAGGTACTCCGGGTTGTACGGGATGTTCCGGGACGGCCGGAGGTACTACGGGTATGACAGGGCCCCGCAAGTACTACGGGTACTACGCGGCCTGGCAGGGACTACGGGTACTACGGGGACGGCACCGTCCCGCAGGCCCCCTACGGGTCTTACGGGTACTACGGGTACCGCCGCACGCGCCGGACGCCCCCTCACCCGCCGCCCGGTCAGAACAGCTTGCCCGGGTTCAGGATGCCCAGCGGGTCGAAGGCCTCCTTGATCCGCCGCTGCATCTCAAGGCCTACGGGTCCCAGTTCCCGCGCCAGCCACTCCTTCTTCAGCACGCCCACCCCGTGCTCCCCGGTGATCGTCCCCCCGAGCTCCAGGCCGAGGGCCATGATCGCGTCGAAGGACTCGCGGGCGCGCCGGGACTCGTCGGGGTCGCCCGCGTCGAAGCAGACGGTGGGGTGGGTGTTGCCGTCGCCGGCGTGGGCGCAGACGCCGATGGTGAGCTTGTGCTCCTCGGCGATCCGCTCGACCCCTTCGAGCATGTCGCCGAGGCGGGAGCGAGGCACGCAGACGTCGTCGATCATCGTCGTGCCCTTGACGGCCTCCAGCGCGTTGAGCGACAACCGGCGTGCCTGGAGCAGGAGTTCGGACTCGGCGGCGTCGTCGGCGGGGACGACCTGGGTCGCGCCGGCGGTCTCGCAGAGCGCGCCCACGGCGGCGAGGTCGGCCACGGGGTCGGCGGTGTCGAAGGCGCACAGGAGCAGCGCCTCGGTCGTCTCCGGCAGGCCCATGTGGGCGAGGTCGTTGACGGCCTTGACGGTCGTACGGTCCATCAGTTCGAGGAGGGAGGGCAGGTGCCCGGCCTCCATGATCGCGCAGACGGCGTCGCAGGCGGCCCGCGCGGAGGCGAACTCGGCGGCGAGCACGAGCTGCTGCGGCGGCTGGGGTTTCAGCGCGAGGGTGGCGCCCACCACGATCCCGAGCGACCCCTCGGACCCGACGAACAGCCGCGTCAGGTCGTACCCGGCCACTCCTTTCGCGGTACGCCGTCCGGTGGACATCAGACGGCCGTCGGCGAGGACGACGTCGAGGCCGAGGACGTACTCGGCGGTGACCCCGTACTTCACGCAGCACAGGCCGCCGGAGGCCGTGCCGATGTTGCCGCCGATCGTGCACATCTCCCAACTGGAGGGGTCCGGTGGGTAGTAGAGGCCGTGCTCGTTCACCGCGCGGGAGAGGGTCGCGTTGATGACGCCGGGTTCGACGACGGCGATGCGGTCGACCGGGTTGATCTCCAGGATGCGGTCCATCCTGACGAGGGAGAGCACCACGCACCCCTCGGACGCGTTGGCTCCCCCGGAGAGTCCGGTTCTGGCCCCTTGGGGTACTACGGGTACCCCCAGCTCGGTCGCGACCCGCATGACGTGCTGGACCTGTTCCACGGTCCGGGGCAGGGCGACGACCGCCGGGGTGCCGGCCGGGCAGAAGCTGGCCATGTCGTTGGCGTAGGAGGCGGTGACGTCGGGGTCGGTGAGGAGCGCTTCGGCCGGGAGGCCGTCGCGGAGTCGGGCGAGAAGACCTTCGGAGCGGCTCATGATCACAGCGTCGCACCCGGGGCCATCGGTGTGAACCCCGCCGCACAGGCCACCGGGTGACGTGATGTGTTCGTCGTATGGACGCACAGTAAGCGCATGCACAACCCTCGCGTCGCGGAAGACGTTGCGGAGAACCCCGTACCCCCCGTACCTCCCGAGCACGGCCGGCAGCCCCCGTACCTCGGAGCCACCGCTCCGAGCCGTCTGCGCCCCCGCCTCCTCAAGGCCCTCGCCGCCTGCCTGGCCCTCACCGGCGGAGTCCTCCTCTTCCTCCCCGGCGAGTCCACGAAGGTCCACCGTCCTCCCGCCCCGGCCCCCGGCGCCCAGGCGCACGCGGCCGTCACGACCGGGATGGCCGCCGCCCTGCCCGACCTGACGGCGCTCATCGGCGAGCGGGAGGCGTTCGTGCGGCGGCATCCGCTGGACGCCCCCGCGTGGGCCGTGCTGGGGGCCGCGTACGTCGAGCGGGGGCGGCGGACGGGCGACGCGACCGTCTACTACCCGAAGGCCGAACACGCCCTGCGCACCTCCCTGCACGCGGCCCGCACCGCCGACGCCCTCACCGGGCTCGCCCAACTCGCGGCGGCACGGCGGGACTTCCGGGGCGCCAAGGAGTGGGGCGAGGCCGCGGTGAAGGCGGCGCCGAAGCGCTGGCCGGCGTACGGCCCGCTGATCGACGCGTACACGGGGCTCGGCGACTACAAGAAGGCCCGCGCCACCCTGGAGAAGCTGATGGAGCTGCACTCCGGTCCGGCTGTGAACGCGAAGGCGTCGGCCGTGTACCGGGACCGCGGCTGGCGTGAGGACGCGGCGGCCACCCTGTACGACGCGGCGGCGAGGGCCAACTCGCCTGCCGAGCAGGCCGCGTTGCTGGAGCAGGCGGGGCAACTCGCCTGGGAGCGCGGCGATCTGCCGGAGGCGCTGCGCCACTTCCAGGATGCCGTCCGTCTCGACCCCGACCAGCGGGCGGCGCAGGCCGGGCAGGGCAGGACGCTGGCCGCGCTGGGCCGCACCACCGAGGCGCTGGCCGCCTACAAGTCGGCGCTCGCGGGCCAGCCGCTGCCCGAATACGCCCTGGAGCTGGGCGAGTTGTACGAGGCGCTGGGCCTGGCCGAACCCGCCCGCGCCGAGTACGAGGTGCTGCGCGCCCGGATCCGGCAGGACAGCGCGGCCGGGGTCGACAACGAGTTGCTGCTCGGCCGGTTCGAGGCCGACCACGGCGATCCGGACGCCGCCGTGACGCGGCTGCGCGCGCAGTGGCGCCGCCAGCCGGGCATCGCCGTCGCGGACGCGCTGGGCTGGGCCCTGTACCGGGCGGGCGAGCCGAAGGAGGCGCTCAGGTACGTGTCGATCGCGACGGACGGCACCAAGGGCGGCGGGGTGCGCAGCGCGTCGTACATGTTCCACCGGGGCGTCGTCGAGCGGGCGTCGGGGAGGGAGGCGTCCGCCCGGCGGCATCTGGGGGATGCGCTGCGGATCAACCCGCGGTTCTCCCCGCTGTGGGCTCCGCAGGCCCGCGCGGCGCTGGAGGCGCTGGGCGAGCCGGCGGACGTACCTGTGCCGAAGTCCCGCCGGAGGTAGGCGGGTTGCAGGATTCCCCCGCCTCTCCTGGCTCTGTTTACAGGTTGCCCCGCTTGGCCTGCTCCCTCTCGATGGCCTCGAACAGCGCCTTGAAGTTCCCCTTGCCGAAGCCCATCGAGCCGTGGCGTTCGATGAGTTCGAAGAAGACGGTCGGCCGGTCCTGGACCGGCTTGGTGAAGATCTGGAGCAGGTAGCCGTCCTCGTCGCGGTCGGCGAGGATCTTCAACTCCCGCAGGGTGTCGACGGGTACGCGGGTGTCGCCGACCCACTCGCCGAGGGTGTCGTAGTAGGAGTCGGGGGTGTCGAGGAACTGGACTCCCGCCGCCCGCATGGCTTTCACGGTCGCGACGATGTCGTTGGTGTTGAGCGCGATGTGCTGGACGCCGGCGCCGCCGTAGAACTCCAGGTACTCGTCGATCTGGGACTTCTTCTTGGCCAGTGCCGGTTCGTTGATGGGGAACTTGACCTTCAGGGTGCCGTCCGCGACGACCTTCGACATGAGGGCGCTGTACTCGGTGGCGATGTCGTCGCCGACGAACTCCTTCATGTTGGTGAAGCCCATGACGCGGTTGTAGAAGCC
>DATCQX010000771.1:0-10326 GCA_036569285.1 Streptomyces sp. | reverse complement strand
GTACAACCCCGACACCCCCCAGTCCCCACCCTCACCCCCACCCGGCAACCTCCGCGCCCGCCTCACCTCCTTCGTCGGCCGCGAATCGGACATCGCCACCATCCGCGGCGACCTCGCGACCGCCCGCCTAGTCACCCTCCTCGGCCCCGGCGGCGCCGGAAAGACGCGCCTCTCCCAGGAGGCCGCGGAGACGGTGGAGGCCAGGGACGGCGTGTGGCTCGCGGAACTCGCCCCCGTCTCCGACCCGTCCGCCGTCGCGCAGGCCGTCGTGACGGCGGTCGGCGCGAGGGAGACCGTGCTGTACGGCGCCGGCGCGGAGGAGCTGCGCGCGGCGGGGGAGCGGCACGACGACCCGGTGGAGCGGCTGGTGGACCACTGCTCACGCCGCCGCATGCTGATCATCCTGGACAACTGCGAGCACGTCGTGACGGCGGCGGCCCACCTCGCGGAGGAACTCCTCGCCCGCTGCCCCGAGTTGACGATCCTCGCGACGAGCCGCGAACCCCTCGGTGTCCCCGGCGAACTGCTGCGCCCGGTCGAGCCCCTCCCGGAACCGGTCGCGCTGCGCCTCCTCGCGGACCGGGGCGCGGCGGCCCGCCCCGGCTTCCGCACCGCCGACGACCCCGGCGCCTGCGCCGAGATCTGCCACCGCCTCGACGGCCTGCCCCTCGCGATCGAGCTGGCGGCGGCCAGGTTAAGGATATTGACGCCACGTCAGATCGCGGACCGGCTCGACGACCGCTTCCGCCTCCTCACCTCCGGCAGCCGCACGGTCCTGCCCCGCCAGCAGACCCTGAGGGCCGTCGTCGACTGGTCCTGGGAACTCCTCGACGAGGACGAACGGGACGTGCTGGGCCGCCTGTCGGTGTTCGCGGGCGGCTGCGACCTCGCCGCCGCCGAGGCGGTCTGCGGCCCCGCCGCGCTGGACGGCGTCGGTTCCCTCGTCGACAAGTCCCTTGTCGTGGCGGCCCCTTCACCCGAGGGCGCGATGCGCTACCGCCTCCTGGAGACCGTCGCGGAGTACGCGGGCGAACGCCTCACGGAGTCCGGCGCGCGCCCCGCCGCCGAACGCGCCCACCTCACCTACTACCGCGAACTCGCCCGCACCAGCGAGCCGTTGCTGCGCGGCCCGCGGCAGGTGGCGGCGATCGAGCGGTTCCAGGCGGAGTACGAGAACCTGCGCACGGCCCTGCGCCGCGCGGTCGACGCCGCCGACGAGCAGGAGGCCCTCAGCCTCGCCCACTCCCTGCTCTGGTACTGGCAGATGCGCGACATGCGGATCGAGGCCAGGAACTGGTTCAAGGAGGTCACGGAACTCGGCCCCGACCCCTTCGCGGGCCCGGAGCCGAGCCTCGCGGAGCCGGTGTGGGAGCGGGTGACGGCCCAACCCCCGCCCTTTTCCGGGGAGTTCCTCGCCGAGGCCCGAAGAGGCGCGCACCTCACCCATCTCGCCTACATGGACACCGAGTTGGAGGTCTGGCAGACCCCGGAGGCGGAGCGCCGGCTCACCCTCATCAAGGGCACCTACCGCCCCGGCCTGCCCCAACTCTGCTGGATCCCGGGCCTGCACGCGTTCTACGCCGTGATGCTGAGCGGCGACATGGACATGGTCCGGGACGTCCTGCACGCCAACATCGAGATCTGCCGCGCACACCCCGCCCTCGAATGGGACCTGGCGTTCTGCCTCCAACTGCGCGGCAACTTCCTCGCCAACCGCAGCGACTGGGCCACGGACGGCGCCCGCGACGCGGACGAGGCGCTGGACATCTTCCGCCGGCTCGGCGACTCCTGGGGCGCCGCCGAGTCGCTGTCGGCCCGCGCGGAGGCGTACGAGCGGCTCGGCTTCCACCAGAAGGCCGGCGACGACTACCGCGAGGCCATGGTCCACGCCGAACGCCTGGGTGCCCGCGCCCAGTTGACGGTCCTGCGGGTGCGGTACGCCAGCGTCCTGCTGGAGGGCACCGAACCGGGCCACGCGGCGGAGGGCGAGGCCATCCTGCGCTCGGCCATCACCGAGGCCGAGGGCTATGTCAACGAAGCCCGGCCCGCCGCCCGGCTCTTCCTCGCCGGCTGGCTCGGGGAGACCGGCCGCCGTGACGAGGCCCGCGAACAGCTCCGGCGACTGCGCGAGGACTTCGCGCTGGCCCAGTTCGTGATCTTCGAGGCGTTCATCGACGGCCTCCAGGCCTGGCTCGACGCCTGTGACGGTCTGATCGACAGTGCCCTGACGACCGTCCGGCGGGCTCTGAGTGCCTCGGCGGCGCCGCTGTCGATGGCCATCGCGCCGCACATGCGCGCGCTCTACCTGTGCACCGCCGCGTACGTCCTGACCTGCACCGGGGAACGGGAGCGCGCCGCCGACGCGGCCCGCTGTCTCGGTGCGAGCGACGCCATGCTGCCGCCCGGCCACGTCGGCCTGCGCCAGGAGCGCATGCAGCGCGCGGAGGCGGAGACGCAGGCGCGCCGGCTGCTCGGGGACGCCGCGTACGAGGCGGCGTACGCCGAGGGCGGCGGCCTCGGTTACGAGGAGGCCACCGCCCTGGTCTGACCCACGCCGACGTCAGGTCTTCGTACGGAACTTGTGGATCGCGACCGGCGCCATCACCGCCGTGATGGCCGCCGACCAGCCCAGCGTGATCCACAGGTCGTGGGCGACCGGACCGCCGATCATCAGCCCGCGTGACGCGTCGGCGAGCGTGGACAGCGGGTTGTAGTCGGTGAACGTCTGCAGCCAGCCCGGCATCGTGCCGGTCGGGGTGAAGATCGACGAGCCGAACTGGAGCGGGAACAGCACCAGGAAGCCCATCGCCTGCACGGACTGCGCGTTCTTCATGATCACGCCGAGCGTGAGGAACACCCACATGATCGACGAGGCGAACACGGTCGCGAGCCCCACCGTCGCGAACAGGCCGGGCCAGTTGGTGATGTCGAAGCCGACGAGGACGGCGACGACCATCAGGACGACCGTCGCGAACAGCATCCGCACGATCTCCACGGCGATCTTCGCGAAGAGCACCGAGCCGCGCCCGATCGGCAGGGACCGGAACCGGTCCATGACACCGGAGTTGAAGTCCTGGCTGAAGCCGGTGCCGACGCCCTGCGACAGGGACATCGTCATCATCGCGATCATGCCGGGGATGACGTACTGCACGTACTGGTCCTGGCCGCCGCCGAGCGACTGCCCGATGGAGCCGCCGAAGACGTACACGAACAGCAGGGTGAAGACCACCGGCATCAGCAGGGCGTCGAACACCGACTCCGGGTCCTGGCGGATCCACAGCAGGTTGCGGCGGATCAGCGCGCCGGTGTGCCGCAGGTGCGACCTCAGCGGGATGCGGTCGTCGGTGACGTGGACGGCGGCGGCGCTCATACGGCGACCTCCTCGCGGGGTTCGGCGGGCGCGATGTCCTCGGCGGCGCCGGCGCGGTGGCCGGTGAGGGAGAGGAACACCTCGTCCAGGCTGGGCAGTTCGGTGGAGATGGAGGAGATGGTGATGCCGCGCGCGGTCACCGCGCCCACCACGGCGGTCAGTTGCTCGTCACTGAGGATCGGGACCAGGAGCGTGCCGGACGGGGCGTCGACCGTCGTCTGCGCGAGGCCGGTGATGCCGAGGTCGTCCAGCATGCGCGCGAGCGGTGTCAACTCGGCCTGGTCCAGGGGCTTCACGCGCAGGGTCCGGCCGCCGACCCGCGCCTTCAGTTCGTCCACCAGGCCCTCCGCGACGACCTTCCCCCGGTCGACGACGGTCAGTTCGGACGCCAACTGCTCGGCCTCCTCCATGTACTGGGTGGTGAGCAGGACGGTGACGCCGTCGCCGACCATCCGCTGCACCTCCTCCCACACCTCGTTCCTCGTGCGCGGGTCGAGGCCGGTCGTCGGCTCGTCGAGGAACAGGACCTCGGGGCGGCCGATCATCGACGCGGCGAGGTCGAGGCGGCGGCGCATGCCGCCGGAGTACGTCTTCGCGGGGCGGCGGGCGGCGTCCGTGAGGGAGAAGCGCTCCAGCAGTTCGTCCGCCCTCGCGCGGGCGTCCTTGCGGGACAGGTCGAGCAGGCGCCCGATCATGTAGAGGTTCTCCCAGCCGGGCAACTTCTCGTCCACGGAGGCGTACTGGCCGGTCAGGCCGATCACGCGGCGCAGCTGCCGGGGCTGCCGCAGCACGTCGTAACCGGCTACGGTCGCCTCTCCCGCGTCGGGCCGCAGCAAGGTGGAGAGGATGCGGACGAGGGTGGTCTTGCCGGCGCCGTTCGGCCCGAGCACGCCTCGTACGGTGCCCTCCCGGACGTCCAGATCGACTCCGTCCAGCGCCCTGGTCTCGCCGTAGTGCTTGACCAGCCCCCGTACGGTGACGGCGCTTCCCCCGCCGCTGGGCTTGATGTCGGTTCGCTTCATGTGCTCCACACTGGCAGCGGGCGCCGACAAAGCGCCGACAGGCGACCGACAGGGTGCGTTCGCGCGCTGTCGGCGGTCTATCGGCGGGTGAACCGGGTCAGTGTCACGCCGTTCGTGAACGCCGTCCGCTCGGCCGCCTCGAACAGCGTCGGGTCGAACTCCCCGTCGAACGCCGGGATCCCGGCCCCGGCGACCACCGGATAGCTCTTGATCACCAACTCGTCGATCTCCGGCAGCAGTTGCCCCGCGAGCTTCCCGCCCCCGCAGAGCCAGATGCCGAGTTCGCTCTCCTCCTGCTTCAACTCCCGCACGAGCGCGAGGGGTTCACCGCTGACGACGGTGATGTCCGGGTGCGCCGTGGCCGGGTCGAGGCTGCTCGACACGACGTACTGGCGCAGGTGGGCGTACGGGCTGCCGATCCCCGCGTCGAGGGCGGGCCGGTAGGTGCCGAGGCCCATCAGGACCGTGTCGTAACGCCGGTTCGGGACGTCCGTCAGGCCGAAGTCCGCGCGCATGGCCGTCGGAACCGTGTCGGGGTACAGCGCGTTCGTCCCGGAAAGGTAGGCGGCGGTCTGCTCGGCGTCACCGAAGGGGTAGAAGTCGTACTCGCCGCCGGGACCCGCGATGCGGCCGTCGAGGGAGAGCCCGACGTAGTACGAGAGCTTGCGCAAACCGATCAACTCCAGTCGTAGTACTCTTCCTGTAGTGGTGTGGAAGTTAGTACTACACATGGAGTGGTGTCAATGGCGAGACGGAACGACGAACGCCGCACGGCCCTCATAGACGCGGCCCTGGAGGTCCTCGCCCGCGAAGGAGCCCGGGGCCTCACCTTCCGCGCGGTCGACAAGGAGGCCGCCGTCCCTCCCGGCACCACCTCCAACTACTTCCTCAACCGCGACGACCTCCTCACCCAGTCCGGCGCCCGCGTCTACGAACGCCTCCAGCCGGACGAGGCGACGATCGAGCGCCAGCGCACGGCGAGCCGCGACCGCGAGACGTACGCGGCCCTGATGCGCGAACTGGTCACCCGGGTCTCGGCGTTCCGCACGGGCTACCTGGCCCTCCTGGAACTCCGCCTGGAGTCGACCCGCCGCCCGGCCCTGCGGGCGCTTCTGACGGACCGCGTCCGCGCGGACGTCGAAGCGAACATCGCCTACCACGAGGCGAGCGGCCTCCCGGGCGACGCGACGGCGGTGAAGCTGCTGATGCTGACGCTGAACTGGCTGATCGTCGAACAGCTCACGCTGCCGGACGTGTTCAGCGAGGAGGAGCGGGAGGCGCTGGTGACGGCGGCGGTGGAGAGGATCGTGGGGGAGGCCCGCTGAGGTCAGTGCTGTACGACCGGCGCCTTCTTCGGCATGTGCCCCGCGACCACGCGTTCGTGTCCGGTATGCGTTCCCCGCCGCACATCGACCACGTACGCGACCCCCGCGACCCCCAGCCCCAGCACAGCCAGCAACGCCCCCGCGACCGCGGGCGAAGCCACCCCGAACCCGGCGGCCAGAGCCAGCCCCCCGATCCAGGCGCCCCCGGCATTCGCCAGGTTGAAAGCGGCCTGATTGGCGGAGGACGCCAGCGAAGGAGCGGTGACCGCCTTCTCCATCACCATCAGCTGAAGCGGCGACCCCGTGACGAACGCGGCGACCCCCAGCAGCGTCACCGCGAGCGCCGCACTCCACTGAGCCGACATCATCACCGGGAAGAGGGCGAGAACGGCTGCCAACGATGTCATCCCGCCGAACAGGGTCTGCCGTAGCGAGTGATCCGCGAGCCGCCCCCCGACCAGGTTCCCGACGGTCGCCCCGACGCCGAACAGCGCCAGCAGCAGCGTCACGCTGGACTCGCCGAACCCGGCGGACTCCGTCAGCATCGGCGTCACATAGCTGTACGCCGAGAACAGCGCACCGAACCCCGCGACGGTGGTGCCGAGGGCGAGCCAGACGGGGAGCGACTTGAGTGCGGCCAGCTCGCCGCGGAGCCCGGTCGTGACGGCGGCCTCGGGACGGTCGTCCGGAATGAGAACCGCGAGGGACGCGATCGCCGCGAGGCCGATCGCGCTGACGCCGAGGAAGGTGGCCCGCCAGCCGAGGTGCTGGCCGACGAGGGTCGCTACGGGGACGCCCGCGATGTTGGCGACGGTCAGGCCGAGGAACATCAGGGAGACCGAGCGGGCCTTGCGCTCGGGGGAGACGAGGTTCGTCGCGACGACCGCGCCCACCCCGAAGAACGCCCCGTGCGGCAGGCCGCTCAGGAAACGGGCGGCGAGGAGGGAGTCGTACCCCGGCGCGAACGCGGACAGCGCGTTCCCGGCGACGAAGAGGACCATCAGGCCGATCAGGACCTTGCGGCGCGCCATCCGCGCGGTGACCGCCGCGAGCAGCGGGGCGCCGATGACGACGCCGAGGGCGTACGCGGAGACGAGGTGACCGGCGCTGGGGACGGAGACACCGAGGTCGTCGGCGACGTCGGGCAGCAGGCCCATCATCACGAACTCGGTGGTGCCGATGCCGAACGCGCCGATGGCGAGGGCGAGCAGGGCGAGGGGCATGGGAGGGCAACCTTTGCGGAGGAAGAGGGCAGGTGGCGGCGGTGCGACTATCGTACCGCTTGTTTGTTCGCCTAAGAAACAAACTCTTCCAGGCCGCTGTTCCGCACCGGTTACCCCTTCGTAAGATCCACCCGCGCCGCCACCGGCAGATGATCACTCCCGGTCCGCGCCATCGCCCACGACGACACCGGCTCCACCCCCTGCACCATGATCTGGTCGATCCGCGCCATCGGGAACGACGCCGGCCAGCTGAACCCGAACCCGCTGCCCGCGGCCCCCTGCGTGGACCGCATCTGGGACGTCACCGCGTTCAGCGAGCGGTCGTTCATCGTGCCGTTGAGGTCGCCCAGCAGGATCTTGCGGGGCAGCCGCTCGTCCGCGATGGCCTCGCCGAGCGCGTCCGCGCTCTTGTCCCGCTGCCGGGCCGTGAACCCGGCCTCCAGCTTCACGCGCACGGACGGCAGGTGCGCGACGAAGACGGCGACCTCCCCGTCGGGCGTCTTCACGGTCGCCCGCATTGCCCGCGTCCACCCCAGCTGGATATCCACCCCGGACACCTCACTGATCGGGTACTTGCTCCACAGCCCGACCGTGCCCTCCACGGCGTGGTACCGGTACGTCGGCGCGAGCGCCTTCTCGTACGTCGGCACCACGGACTCCCGCAGCTCCTCCAGCGCCAGCACGTCCGCCCCGCCCGCGGCGACGTCCCGCGCGGTGCCCGCCGGGTCCGGGTTGTCCGCGTTCACGTTGTGCGTCGCGACGGTCAGGTCACCGCCGGTGCCGGAGCGGTCGAGGACGAGACCGCCGAAGAGGTTCAGCCACACCGCGACCGGTAGGACCGTCGCGATCAGGGCCGTCGCCGACCTGCGGATCAACGCCAGTACCAGCAGCACCGGCACGAACACCCCGATCCACGGCAGGAACGTCTCGACGAGGCTGCCGAGGTTGCCGTACCGGTTCGGGATCTGGGAGTGCAGGCCCATCACGGCCGTCAGCACCACCGCGAACACGGCCAGCACGATCCCGCGCCGCCAGACGCCCCGGCCCCGCCACCCCGAGGCCACGCGGGTCACCAGGCGCCGGATCCGGTCTCCTCGACGTTCGGGCCCCGACCCGCCGTCCGCCGTCTCCGTCAAGTACGCCTGCTGCGCCATACCGTGTCGCCTCACTGCCTGCCGTGCACACCGTCCGTCCCCCGTGTGTACGACCCTAGGGGATGATCGGCTCCGATCCGGCCGTCCCATGACGGCCGTGTGGAGAGTTGGACGAGGGTGAGGGTGCGGGGGGTTCCGTTCCCGCTGCTCGTGACGGGGTCTGTGACGGAATACGGACATTCCGAATTCTCACGGGGAACTGACGGGACGTGTCCCCGTGACCGGGCTGTTTTCCGGCGTTTTCTCCGGTGAGCTGACGGGTCGTAGCCCTTCGAGCAGAGTGTCCACGACGTCCTCGGCCAAACCCTCCGGGAGGTCCACCTCGGGGCGCAGGATCGAGCGGACCAGGAGGGGGCCGACGAACAGGTCGTTGATCAGGTTCAGGTCGAGACCGGCGCGGAGTTCGCCGTTCTCCCGGCCCCGGCGCAGGACTTCGAGGCCCAGGCGGCGCCGGGGCTCGATGACGACGCTGTGGTAGAACGCCCAGAGTTTCGGGCTGCTCTTCATCTGGGCGTGCACGCTGTAGAGGAGGGCCGAGGAACGGCTGGCCAGCCCTCTCCTGCGCAGCGCCTCCAGCAGGGTGACCATGTCGTCGCGCATGGACGTGCCGGGGAGCGGGGGATCCTGCGGTTCCGTCGCGCGGATCACGTCGACGAGCAGTTCCTCTTTGTTGCTCCAGCGGCGGTAGATCGCCGCCTTGCCGACGCCGGCCGTGCGGGCGATGCGCTCGATGGAGAGTTCGGCGAGGGAGACGCCGTCCTCCAGGAGCTTCATCGTGCCGTCGATGATGGCCCGTTCGACCGCCTCGCTGCGGGGGCGGCCTCGGGGGGGAGGGACCGGGTCCGTTTCAGTGGTCATCTGGGGATTTTCGTTCATGTGGGGGATGGTGATGTTCACTGCGGGTGCGGCGCCGTCGTGGTTGCTCGCGCAGTTCCCCGCGCCCCTAAAAGACCTGCGCTCAGCCTCTCTTTGCCAACTGGCCTTCTTTTTGCTCGCCTTGGGTGTCCACCTGCGGCTTTCCTGGCAGGAACAACGCTACGACCACCGCGCCGATCACCGCGACCCCCGCCCCCCACAACGCCGTCACGTGCATCGCGTGCAGGAACGCGTCGTGGGCCGGGGCCACCAGCCCCTGTCCGCGCGGCCCGAGCTTCGCCGCCACCCCGAGCGTCGCCTCGATCGACTCGCCCGCCGTCTCGCGCAACCCGGCGGGTACGGCGCCGAGACGGCCGTCGATGCCGTTGCGGTACGACGTGGACAGGACCGAGCCGAGGACGGCGATCCCGAGCGCCCCGCCGACCTGGCGGAACGTGTTGCTGAGGGCCGACGCGGAGCCCGCCTTCTCGCGGGGGAGGGCCTGCATGATGACGACCGAGGTGGGCGTCATGATGTGGGCCATACCGGTGCCCATCAGGAAGAAGACGACCTCCAGGAGCCAGATCGGCGTGTCCCGGTCGAACCCCGCGAACGCCGCCAGCGTCCCGGCGATCACCAGGAGCCCGCCGGTCGTCGTCGCCTTGTTCCCGAACCGGTCGACGACCAGCCGGGCGCGCGGCGCGAACACCATCTGCGCGGCGGCCAGCGGCAGCATCAGCAGGCCCGTCTCCAGCGGGGAGTAGCCGCGCACGCTCTGCGTGTAGAACACCGAGAAGAACGTCACCCCCATCAGCGCGAAGAAGACGAGCGCGATCGCCGCGATGGCCGCCGAGAACACCTTGTTCTTGAAGTACGTGATGTCGATCGACGGGTGGTCGCTGCGCTTCTCGTGGACGACGAACACGGCCAGCACCGCGAGCCCCGAGAGGATCGTCGCCAGGACGGTCGCGTCCGTGAAGTCCGCCAGCTCGCCGCCCTTGATGATCCCGTACACCAGAAGGACCAGGCCGACGACGGAGAGGGCGACCCCCAGGGGATCGATCCTGCCGGGGTTCGGGTCACGGGAGTCGGGGACGAGCCACACCATCAGCGCGACCGCGACGATCACGATCGGGACGTTGATGAGGAACACCGAGCCCCACCAGAAGTGGTCGAGCAGGACCCCGCCGGTGATCGGGCCGATCGCGATCGCGAGACCGACGCCGCCCGCCCAGATGCCGATCGCCTTGGGCTGTTCCTCGCGCTCGAAGACGTTCATCAGGACGGCCAGCGTCGCGGGCATCACGAACGCCGAGCCGAGCGCCATCAGGGCGCGGAAACCGATGAGCTGGCCGGGGGAGGCGGACTCGGCGGCGA
>DATCQX010000770.1:0-5420 GCA_036569285.1 Streptomyces sp. | reverse complement strand
CGACCCAGCCGAACCCCCCGAACGCCGCCCCCGCCAGGGCGGAAGCCGTAGCGCCGCCCGCGAACCCGGAGACCACGTACGCGCTGTTGGCGACTCCGGGGGACGACGTCGTCGTCAGGGCCAGGGTCTGGTTGCCTATGTGGGAGGCCACCAGGGCCGCGTGGATCAGGATCGCCGCGATGAACAGGGCGGGGAGGGTGTGGCCGCCCCACCAGAAGAGGGGGATGGAGGCGGCGGCCAGTGCGTAGGCCGCGCGGACCACGTGGCCGGCGCTGAAGCGGTCCACCAGGCCTCCCGCCAGCGGGGCGACCACGCTTGCCGTGAGGCCGAACAGGCCGAACAGGCCCGCTGTGGCGGTGGACATGCCGTAACCGGTTCCGGAGCTTGTCAGCAGCAAGGCCAGGGACGTCCAGAGGGCGGACCAGGCGCCGTACATCCCGGCCTGTCGGATGCAGGCGCGCCACAGTTCGGGGGACCTCCGGACCAGGGCCGGCATGCCGAGCAGACCGGAGAAGAGGGAACCGCCGTTGTGCAGGGGGCGTTCCCGGGGGAGGGCCCAGGCGGTGACCAGGCCCAGTGTGGCCGTCAGGAGGGCGGCCCCCGCGAAGGCCCAGCGCCAGCCGAACGCCTGGCCCACGAGGCCCCCGAGGACTCGTGCCGCGACGATCCCGGTGAAGAGCCCAGCGATGACGGCGGCGACATGGCGGGCCCGGCGATCGGCGGGGGCGCGCTGGGCGACGAGGGGGACGAGGAGCTGGGGGACGACGGTTGCCGCTGAGGCCAGGAACACGGCAATGCTGAGCACGGCCGCGCCTCCGGCGAGCGCACCCCCGCTCATCGCCACCGCCGTCACCACGGACAGGACCGCCACGATCCGCCGCCGGTTCACCCGGTCTCCCAGCGGCGCGAACAGCAACAGCCCGGTGGCGTAACCGAACTGCGCGACGGACGCGATCCAGGCGACCGAGGACGCGGTGGTGCCGAAGTCCCGCGCGATGAGGGGCAGCAGGGGCGCGGCGAGGTAGATGTTCGCGGCGGTGACGGCCGTGCAGAGGGCGATCAGGGGGAGCAGGAACCGCGCGCCGCGAGGGGGCGCATCCTTGGCACCGGCACCGGCGCTGACCCCGGCACCGACACGGGAACCGACTCCGACTCCGGTACCAGCACCACCCCCCGATCCCCCACCAACCCGCCCAGACGCCGATGAAACAGCAGACATGCTCCCCCTCCAAGATCGCTCAACCAACCAGTTGGTTGCCCACGCCTCGCCCCAACAAGTCTGACCCCCCGCCACATTCCCTGTCAACCAACCAGTTGGTTATTTCCAAATTCCAGCTACCCTGAACCCATGGCAGTCAGAGACCCCGAGGCGACCAAGGCACGCATCTTCGACGCCGCCGTCACCGAGTTCGCCCGATACGGCATCGCCGGCGCGCGGATCGACCGGATCGCCGCCGAGGCGAAGGCGAACAAGCAGCTCATCTACGTCTACTACGGCAACAAGTCGGAGCTGTTCACGCAGGTCCTCAGCCGCCGTATGGTCGAGCTGGCCTCGGCGATCTCCGTCGATCCGGACGACATCGAGGGCTGGATCGACCGCCTGATGGACTACCACGCGGCCCACCCGGAACTCCTGCGCCTCCTGTACTGGGAGGGCATCGAGTACGGCACCGCCGAACTCCCCGACGAGGAGGCCCGCCGCGAGCACTACGCCGAGAAGATCGCCGCGATGCGGGACGGCCAGGAGCGCGGCGTGGTCACGGACGCCATCCCGGCGGCCGACCTCCTCTTCCTCCTCATCGCCCTCGCGAACTGGATGACGGTCGTCCCTCAGATGGCCCGCATCATGGCGGGCGACGAGGACGCCGACCGCACCCGCCTACGCGCGTCGATCCGCGAGGCGGCGAGGAGACTGGTCGCGAAGTGACGCCGGGGGCGCCTCAGCGTCGGGGCCCCTCACCGTCGTCCATGCCCTAATTCGTCCCGATCCGCGCCAGCAGATCCACGATCCGCGACTGCACCTCACCACTGGTCGACCGCTCCGCAAGGAACAGCACGGTCTCCCCGGAGGCCAGCCGAGGCAGATCCGGCTGCTCCACAGCGGCCGTGTACACGACCAACGGCGTCCGGGTGAGCTGCCCGTTCGCCCGCAGCCAGTCCAGAATCCCGGCCTGCCGACGATCGACCTGCATCAGGTCCATGACCACCAGGTTCGGCCGGAACTGCCCGGCGAGCATCACCGCGTCCGCGTCACTCGCGGCCCGGGCGACCTGCATCCCCCGCCGCTCCAACGTGGACGTCAACGCGAGCGCGATCTCCGCATGCTCCTCGATCAGCAGGACACGCGGCGGGTGCTGCTCGCTGTCGCGGGGCGCGAGCGCCTTCAGGAGAACGGCCGGGTCGGCGCCGTACGCGGCCTCCCGGGTCGCCTGCCCGAGACCGGCCGTGACCAGCACGGGAACGTCCGCGGCGACGGCGGCCGTCCGCAGCGACTGGAGGGCCGTACGGGTGATCGGACCGGTCAGAGGGTCGACGAACAGGGCCGCGGGGAACGCGGCGATCTGCGCGTCCACCTCCTCACGGGAGTTGACGATCACCGGACGGTAGCCGCGGTCGCTCAGCGCCTGCTGCGTCGTGACGTCCGGCGCGGGCCAGACGAGCAGACGGCGCGGGTTGTCGAGCGGCTCGGGGGGCAGCTCGTCGTCCATCGGCTGCGGGCGCGGCGGATCGGCGACCTCGACGGCGCCACCGGGCCCGTCCAACGGCTCGGGGCCCTCGGCGGCGTTCGAGTCGGGCGCCCCTATGGCGTACGACCGCCCGGCACCGTCCGTCCCGGGCGCGAGCCGCGTCTGACCCGCCATGGACGGATGCGGCAGCGACTGCGCGGGGACGATGGGCTGCTCGGCCGGCGGATGCGGACGGGCCTCCGGCCCCGGCGGCGTCCCCAGCTTCCGCCGCCGCCCCGCACTCGGCGTCCCCCCGGGCGGCGTCGGCTGCTGCACCTGCGCGGCCTGCCGCGTGAACGGCACCCCCTGCCCGAGCGTCCGCACACTGATCGCCCGGCCCTGCGTGGAGTTGGGATCCACGGCTTCGGCGGGCAAGGGCTGCGGCGCGGGGACCTCCGGCGGCAGCGGCAGGGGGATGTGCCCGGTGTGGCCGGGTTGCGGTTGCGCTTGCGGGGGAAGGGGGATCTGACCGGTCTGCCCGGGGGCGGGAACGCCGGGGCTCTGGACGGCCTGAGCCGGAAGCGAGGGGGCCTGCGGGGCCTGAGCGGCCTCCGGGCTCACCTCGTCCGCCTCCGCCCCCGGCGGCACCGCGACAGCCCGCCGCCGACGCCCCGTCGGCGCGTTCGCCGGGTGCGGCTGCGGCGGAGTGTGATCATCCGCCTGATCGTGCGGGACGGCGTCATGCCGCGCATGCTCAACCCCTCCGGGGGGCGCCTGCGCGGGCAACTGGCCGGGGACGAGGGGTTGGGGCTGGGGCTGAGGCTGGGGGGTGGGCTGCGGGACGCCCTGAGGCGGGACGACACCGGCGGGGGTCGGGCCTTGCGCGGGGACGGCGCCTTGGGGCGGGACGACGCCGGCGGGACCCTGCGTCGGGCTTTGCACGGGGACGGCACCTGCTACCGGGACGGCACCCTGCGCGGGGAGCACGCCCTGCGCGGGGAGCACGCCCTGAGCGGGGACGGCACCCTGCGGAGGCACCGGAGCTTGCGCGGCGACCGGAGCCTGAGGGGCGACGACGCCCTGAGCAGGGACGGGAACCTGCGGAGGAATCGGGCCCTGAGTGGGGACGACGCCCTGCACGGGGGCGACACCTTGCCCCGGAGCGACTCCCTGCGCGGCGGCAACGGCCTGTCCCGGAGCGACACCCTGCCCGGGGACGACACCTGGCGCGGCAGCAGCCGCCTGTCCCGGAACTGCTCCCTGCCCTGGAACGCCTGCCTGTCCCGGAGCGACACCCTGCGCGGGGACGACACCTGGTGCGGCAGCAGCCGCCTGTCCCGGAACTGCTCCCTGCCCTGGAACGCCTGCCTGTCCCGGAACGATGCCCTGCGCGGGGACGACACCTGGTGCGGCAGCAACTCCCTGCCCCGGAACCGCCCCCTGCCCAACAACCCCCTCTTGCCCAGCAACAACCCCCTGCGCGGCGGCAACGGCCTGTCCCGGAACCGCCCCCTGCCCTGGAATGCCCACCTGACCAGCGACAACGCCCTGCACAGGAGCAACCGCCTGCCCGGCAACGCCCCCCTGTCCCGCAACAACACCCTGAGCGGCAGCAACTCCCTGCGCAGCAACCCCCTCTTGCCCAGCAACACCCCCCACCCCCTGCCCCTCCACACCCCGATCCGCCTCGGCCGGAGGCAACGCGAACACCGCCCGAGGCGCAGCCTCCTGCCCCGCGGCCGCGAGCGCCCGGCGCCGACGCCCGGTCGGCTCCCCCTGCTCGTCCCCGTCGGCACCCGCCGAAGGCAACGCCGGCGGCAACGCGTTCTGTTCACCCATCGCACCGGCAGGAACCGGCACCCCACCAGGCGGCACAGGCACCCCCTGCGGAGGCACAGCCCCCAGCCCGGCACCGGACGCGGCAGTCCCCGCCGCATGCTCCGCCGCCGTCACGACCGCACCCTCCGCAGGCGCGTCCCCGCCGATCGCAGGCCGTCCGCGACGCCGTCCGGACCCCCCGCCCGCCTCGACAGCGACCTCGTCCTCCTCGGCGGCGGGCCCACGACGGCGCCGGCGCCCGGTGGGCGGAACGGCGCCCTCACCGTCGTCCCCCTCCAGGAACGCGTCCACGGAGCTGCGCCGGGGACGCCGCTGCGGCTCCTCCTGGGGGGCCTCCTGGGGCACCGCGACCGCGATCTCCTGGGCCGGTACGACCCCGGCGCCACCCCCGAGCGGCACCTCAAGGACGTACGCGCTGCCGCTCATCCCCGGCACCTCGACCGTCTGGAGCACCCCGCCGTGCGCGCGGACGATGCCCCGGACGATCGGCTCGTGCACGGGATCGCCACCGCCGTACGGCCCCCGGACCTCGATCCGGACGACCTCCCCGCGCTGGGCGGCGGCCACGACGACCGTGTTGTCCATGTACCCGCTCGCGGACACGGGCGCGTTGCCGGTCGCGTCGACGCCGGCGACGTCCGCGACGAGGTGCGCGAGCGCGGTGGCGAGGAGACGGGCGTCCACCTCGGCCTCGATGGGCGGCGCGTGCACGGCGAACTGGACGCGGCCGGGCCCGATCAGCTCGACGGCGCCGTCCACACCCGCCGCGACGACCGCGTCCAGCATCACCTTCGTCCGGCTGACCTGCGCCTCGCCGGTGTCGAGGAGCTGGTAGCCGAGGACGTTGTCGATGAGGGTGGTGATCCGGGAGTACCCGGCGGAGAGGTGGTGCAGGACCTGGTTGGCCTCGGGCCA
>DATCQX010000769.1:0-4853 GCA_036569285.1 Streptomyces sp. | reverse complement strand
GGACTCGTCGTACGACGTCGTCGTCTTCGAGAACCGCTTCCCCTCGCTCGCCGGGGACTCGGGCCGCTGCGAGGTCGTCTGCTTCACGTCCGACCACAACTCGTCCTTCTGCGACCTCACCGAGGAGCAGGCGCGCCTGGTGCTGGAGGCGTGGACCGACCGGACGTCCGAGTTGTCGCATCTTCCTTCCGTCCAGCAGGTGTTCGCCTTCGAGAACCGCGGCGAGGAGATCGGGGTGACCCTCGGCCACCCCCACGGGCAGATCTACGCCTACCCCTTCACCACGCCTCGCACCGCCCTGATGCTGCGCCAGGTCGCCGCGCACAAGGACGCGACCGGCGGGGAGAACCTCTTCGACGCCGTTCTGGAGCGTGAACTCGCCGGCGAGCGCGTAGTCCTTGAGAGTGAGTACTGGGTCGCGTTCGTGCCGTACGCCGCGCACTGGCCCTACGAGGTACACCTGTACCCCCGTCGTAGGGTCCCGGACCTGCTCGCGCTCGACGAGGACGCGCGCACAGAGTTCCCCAAGGTTTACCTGGAACTCTTGAGGCGCTTCGACCGGATCTTCGGTGACGATCAGCCGGTGACGCCGTACATCGCCGCCTGGCACCAGGCGCCGTTCGGCCAGCTGGAGGAGTTCGACGGCGTCAGCCGCGACGACTTCGCGCTGCACCTGGAGCTTTTCACGATCCGCCGCACTTCCGGCAAGCTGAAGTTCCTCGCGGGCTCCGAGTCGGGCATGGGCGCGTTCATCAACGACATCGCCCCGGAGCGCGCGGCCGAGCGACTCCGAGAGGTAGCGAGTTCATGAGTAAGTACCTGGTCACGGGCGGGGCGGGATACGTCGGCGGTGTGGTGGCCCAGCACCTCATCGAGGCCGGCCACGAAGTGACCGTGCTCGACAACCTCTCCACCGGCTTCCGCGAGGGCGTCCCCGCGGGCGCCGCCTTCATCGAGGGCGACATCCGCGACGCGGGCAAGTGGCTCGACGACTCCTACGAGGCCGTCCTGCACTTCGCCGCCAGCTCCCAGGTGGGGGAGTCGGTCGTACGACCTGAGAAGTACTGGGAGAACAACGTCGGCGGCACGATGGCGCTGCTCGGCGCGATGCGTGAGGCGGGCGTCCGCAAGCTGGTGTTCTCCTCGACGGCGGCCACGTACGGCGAGCCGGACATCGTGCCGATCCCCGAGACGGCCGTCACCAAGCCGACCAACCCCTACGGGGCGACCAAGCTCGCCGTCGACTACATGATCACCAGCGAGGCCCAGGCACACGGCCTCGGCGCGGTCTCGCTGCGCTACTTCAACGTCGCGGGCGCCTACGGCAACCAGGGCGAGCGGCACGACCCCGAGTCCCACCTCATCCCCCTGGTACTTCAGGTGGCTCAGGGTCGCAGGGACGCGATCTCCGTCTACGGGGACGACTACCCCACCCCGGACGGCACCTGCATCCGCGACTACATCCACGTGGCCGACCTCGCGGACGCCCACCTCCTCGCGTTGAAGGCCGCCGTCGCGGGCGAGCACCTGATCTGCAACCTCGGCAACGGCGAGGGCTTCTCCGTCCGCCAGGTCATCGACACCGTCCGCCAGGTCACCGGCCACCCGATCCCCGAGATCGTGGCCCCGCGCCGGGGCGGCGACCCCGCCGTCCTCGTCGCCTCCGCCGCCACCGCCCGCGAGAAGCTGGGCTGGCGGCCGTCCCGCGCGGACCTCGCGGGTATCGTCGCCGACGCGTGGGAATTCGCGCAGCAGATTTCGAAGGAGAGTTGAGTTGGGCGCACAGCAAGTCCGGGACCGTTTCGAGGAGTTGTACGGCTCCGCCCCGGAAGGCGTCTGGGCGGCTCCCGGCCGCGTCAACCTCATCGGTGAACACACCGACTACAACGACGGCTTCGTCATGCCGTTCGCCCTCCCGCACACGGCGATCGCCGCGGTGTCGCGCCGCGAGGACGACGTCCTGCGCCTGCACTCGGCCGACGTGGACGGCGGTGTCGTCGAGGTCTCTGTTCTGGAACCGGGCTCCGGCACCGACTGGACGGCGTACCCGGCGGGCGTGGTCTGGGCGTTGCGCGAGGCGGGGCATGCGGTGAAGGGTGCGGACATCCACCTCACCTCGACCGTCCCCTCGGGCGCGGGCCTCTCCTCCTCGGCGGCGCTCGAAGTGGTCGTCGCCCTGGCGTTGAACGACCTCTACGAACTCGGCCTCCAGCGCTGGCAGTTGGCCCGCCTGTGCCAGCGCGCCGAGAACGTCTACGTGGGTGCCCCCACCGGCATCATGGACCAGACGGCCTCGGCGTGCTGCGAAGAGGGCCACGCCCTGTTCCTGGACACCCGTGACCTCTCCCAGAAGCAGATCCCGTTCGACCTGGCGTCCTCAGGCCTGCGCCTCCTGGTCGTCGACACCCAGGTCAAACACGCCCACAGCGAGGGCGAGTACGGCAAGCGCCGCGCGGGCTGCGAGGAGGGTGCCGCGATCCTGGGCGTCACGGCCCTGAGAGACGTGAAGTTCGCGGAGTTGGACGAGGCCCTGGCCCGGATCGACGACGAGGAGATCCGCCGTCTGGTGAAGCACGTGGTCACGGAGGACGAACGCGTGGAACGCGTCGTCACCCTCATGACCACCGGCGCCGACGCCCGCGAGATCGGCCCCGTCCTCGTGGCCGGCCACGCCTCCCTCCGCGACGACTTCCGCATCTCCTGCCCGGAGTTGGACCTCGTCGTGGACTCCTCCCTGGCCGCCGGTGCGGTCGGCGCCCGCATGACGGGCGGCGGCTTCGGCGGCTCCGCGATCGTCCTCGCGGAGGAAGCGGACGTCCCTGCCATCACGAAGGCGGTGGAGGAAGCCTTCGCGGCAGCGGGCTTCACCGCACCGCGCGTCTTCGAGGCGGTCCCGGCGCCGGGGGCGCGGCGGCTGGTCTGAGCCGAGCAGAAGGGGTGCCCTACTGGCAGGGTGCCCCTTCTCGTCTCACCCCAGCTGCTTCGTGAACGTGAACTCCGTGACCCCCGGCGGGTAGTTCGGGATGGCGCAGACCTCGTCGTAGCCCAGCTTGCGGTAGAAATCCGGTGCTTGGAAGTCCCACGTCTCCAACCGGACGGCTGTGCAGCCCCGTTCCTCGCGGGCGACGCGTTCCGCTTCCGTGAGGAGGTCGGTGCCGAGGCCGGTGCCGCGGAGGTCGGGGGCGACCCAGAGGTAGGTCACGTGGAGCCAGGAGGCCCAGGTGTGGCCGACCAGGCCGGCGCAGAGGGGGTTCGAGGGGGTCGTCGCCCAGATGTGTAACGGGGTTTCGTGAGTCTCGTGCAGGGAGCGTAGTACCGGGGACGCCTCCGTGTTGGCCGCGCGGAGCCTCGTCCGGAGCAGGGCGCGTCGTGAGGTGTCCACTTCCGTCTCAAAGCTGAACATGCGGCACACCATAAACGCGTCGGACGACCAGTTCTGCGAAATCGCTTCCGCTCCGTGCTCCCGGGCCTACTCTGTGAACAACACCGGCGGGGGGCCGGTGCCGTTCAGGGGGCGAGACAGTCGGGTACGGCTCTCGCGGTGGGGGTGGCAGTACGCGCACGGCGGCGGCCGTGAGGCACCCGCACCACGGGCGTCGTACCCGCAGCCGTCGTTCTCCGGGCTTTTTCTGTTTTCTGGGGTATCCCCTGCTCTCTCGAAGAGCTTGGGAAGGGGGTTTCGTGGTTCGCATCCGTGTTCTGGTGGTCGACGATCACCGAATCTTCGCCGAGTCGCTCGCCGCGGCGCTGGCGGCCGAGCCCGACGTCGAGGTGTCCGCCGCGGGCAGCGGTCCCGCCGCGATGCGCAGCCTTGAGCGCGCGGCGGCGGAGGGCCGTCGCTTCGACGTCCTTCTCGTCGACGCCGACCTCGGCGCCGTCCTGCCCGGCCTGCGGGCCGCGCCGGTCCACGAGGTCGGCGAGAACGGGCACGTGGACGGCATCTCGCTCGTCTCCGGCGTCCGGGCCGCGCAGGCGTACGTCCGGGTCGTCGTCCTCGCGGAGAAGGACGATCCGCGCCGGGCCGCGCTCGCGCTCCAGGCGGGGGCGTCGGGGTGGGTCGCCAAGGACTGCTCCCTGTCCCGCCTGCTGACCGTCATCCGCGGCGTGCTCCGCGACGAGACCCACCTCCCGCCCGCTCTGCTCACCGGCGTCCTGCGGGAGTTGACGGCCGCCCGCAAGCACCGCACCGAGAGCGAGCGGCTGGTGGAGTCCCTCACGCCGAGGGAGCGCGAGGTGCTGCGCTGCATGGTCGCGGGCCTCGGCCGCAAGGCCGTCGCCGAGCGGCTGTTCCTCTCCCCGCACACGGTCCGCACCCATATGCAGAACGTGCTGGGCAAGTTGGGCGTCCACTCGACGCTCGCAGCGGTCGCGCTGGCACGGCGCGCGGGGGTTGGGCCGGTGGACCTCGCGGGTGAAGTCGTCGAGCGGGGCGGGCAGTTGGCCTAGGCCCTCGCCAAGTGGCCTACGTCATAGGCGGATCCGGCGACTTCCTCCGGATCCGCCCCTTTTAAATCGATCATGAAATCGCCCAGGCGATCTTATGATGGCGCGTCAAATTGCCCTAAGCGCCCATAAGATGGCCCTTTTGTGAAGATCTCCGTCCCTCGTAAATCGCTCGCCGTCGCAACCGCCGCGATCGCCCTCACCGTCGGCCTCTCGGGCAGCGCCGACGCCGCCGCCTACGACGGCCAGGACCCCATCTCCAGCGGCTGCGCGAACAGCGCGATCACCGCAAGATCGAACGCCATCTACGTCGGCAGCACCCAGGTCGGCACGATCGAGCTGCGCTACAGCACGTCCTGCCGTACGGCGTGGGCGCGCGTGCGCTCGACCGGCCCCTACGGCGGCGCGAC
>DATCQX010000768.1:0-2455 GCA_036569285.1 Streptomyces sp. | reverse complement strand
CGGTGTGGCCTCGAACGTGGCTCCGACACCGTCCCAGAGGTGATCGGCGAGCGCGGCCGGGGTCGCGTAGTCGAAGATCAGGGTCGCCGGGAGCGCGATACCGGTGGCCGCCGTGAGGCGGTTGCGCAGCTCGACGGCGGTCAGCGAGTCGAACCCGGCGTCCCGGAACGGCTGATGCGGATCGACGGCCTCGGCCCCGGAGAACCCGAGCACAGCGGCGGCACCGTCCCGGACCAGATCCAGCAACTGCCTGCGCCGGTCGGCCGGAGAGAGCGCGGCCAGCCGTCGGGCGAACACATCGGCCGGCGACTCCTCGACCGGAGCCGAGGGCAGGGCGACCGCATCCGACCGCACGAGTTCCCCCAGCAACGGCGGCACAGCACCACCCGCCCCGGCCGCCGCCCGCAGCGCGGCCAGGTCGAGCCGCATCGGCACGACGACCGGACGGCCGGACACGGCGAGAGCCGCGTCGAACAGAGCCAGACCCTGACCGGCCGTCATCGGCAGCACAGGCCCCCGCGCCATCCGGGCCACGTCGTTCTCCGACAGCCGCCCGGCCATGCCCCGGGCCTCCTCCCACCACCCCCACGCCAACGACACGGCGGGCAGCCCCAGCGCCCGCCGATACCCGGCGAGCGCGTCCAGGAACGCGTTCGCGGCGGCGTAGTTGCCCTGCCCGGGGGCACCGAACGTCGCGGCGGCCCCCGAGAACAGCACGAACGCCCGCAGGTCGAGCCCCGCCGTCAACTCGTGCAGATGCCACGCCCCGTCCACCTTGGGCCGCAGCACCGCATGCCAGCGCGACGAGTCCAGAGTGGTGACGACACCGTCGTCCACCACACCCGCCACGTGCACCACGGCGGTCAGCCGGTCCGCGACGGACGCGACGACCTCGGCCAACGCTTCCCGGTCCGCGACGTCGGCGGCCACCGCACGCACCCGCGCACCGGCGTTGTCGGCCAACTCCTGTGCCCACTCCGGAACGTGTGCGGCGGAACGGGAGACCAGCAGCAGCTCCGTCACCCCGTACGCGTCCACCAAGTGCTGGGCGAACAACGGACCGAGACCGCCCGTGGCACCGGTCAGCAGCACCACACCGCCGTCCCCGCCCGCCAGATCCGGCCGGACCAGAGCGCCCGGCGAACGCGGCAGCTCCCGCAGCCGGGGCACCGACAACTCACCCGCCCGCAAGGCGACTCGGGGCTCCCCGCAGGCCACCGCCCGACGCAGCGCGTCCGCGTCCGGCGCGACGTCACTCTCCACCAGCACGAACCGCCCCGGATGCTCCGACTGCGCCGAACGCACCAGCCCGCTCACGCTCTGAGCCACCAGCTCCGCCTGCGGATCGTCCGCCACCAACGCCAAGACCAGCAGGGACGCCTCAGCACGCGGATCCGCCAACCAGCTCTGGAGCACCGCGAGAACGCTCTCACCGGCCGACCGCACTCGCTCGGGGAGTGGAAGGCTCTCGTCTCCGCTGCCGGGCTCCAGCACAACCACGGGCGGGAACGGGCCCTCCTGCACAGCCGGGTAGGGTGCCCACTCCCGCGCGTCCGGTGCAGCCGGTGCCGCCGGCATCCAGTCCACCGCGAACAGCGGGTCTCCGGCCGGGTGGTGGTCGGCGGCACGCGGCCAGTAGCGCTGGCGTTGGAAGGGGTAGGTGGGGAGGTCGAGGTGGGGTGCGGGGGCGAGGTGGCTCGCCCAGTCGACGGGGGTGCCGTGGGTCCAGGCGTGGGCGAGGGCGGTGAGGAGGGTGTGTTCTTCGGGGTGGCCGTCTTTGAGGACAGAGGTGAAGGCGGCGTCGGGGAGGGTGGTGGTGCCGATGGTGGTGAGGACGGGGTCGGGGCCGACTTCGAGGAAGAGGGTGATGCCTTGGTCGTGGAGGGTGTGGAGGGTGTCGGTGAAGCGGACGGTTTCGCGGATGTGGCGGGTCCAGTAGGCGGGGGAGGTGGCCTGGTCGTGGAGGGGGATGTGGGGGGTGTTGTAGGTGACGCTTTCCGCGATGGTGTGGAACTCGTCGAGGATGGGGTCCATCGCGGGGGAGTGGAAGGCGTGGGAGACCTGAAGACGCTTCACACGCCGGTTCTCCGCCTTGAAGTGGGTGGCGATGGCCTCGGCTTCGTGGGTGTCGCCGGAGATGACCGTGGAGCGCGGCCCGTTGAGGGCGGCGATGCTGACCTTCGGATTGAGGTGGGGGAGGACTTCGTCTTCGGTGGCCTCGACGGCGATCATGGCGCCGCCTGAGGGGAGGCTCTGCATGAGGCGGGCGCGTGCGGCGACGAGGCGTGCGGCGTCGGGGAGGCTCCAGACTCCGGCGATGTGAGCGGCGGTGAGTTCGCCGATGGAGTGTCCGGCGACGGCGTCGGGGCGGATGCCGTACGACTCGACGAGTCGGTAGAGGGCTGTTTCGACGGCGAAGAGTGCGGTCTGGGTGTAGAGGGTCTGGTCGAGTCCC
>DATCQX010000767.1:0-3159 GCA_036569285.1 Streptomyces sp. | reverse complement strand
CGTCTGGGAGGGCGAGTCCCTCCTCTACGTCCTGCGCGAGCGGCTCGGGCTGCCGGGCTCCAAGAACGCCTGCGAACAAGGGGAGTGCGGGTCCTGCACGGTCCGCCTCGACGGAACTCCCGTCTGCGCGTGCCTCGTTGCGGCGGGACAGGTCGAGGGGCGGGACGTCGTCACCGTCGAGGGCCTCGCGAAGGACGGCGAACTCGCCCCCATCCAGCAGGCGTTCATCGACGCCGGCGCCGTCCAGTGCGGATTCTGCACCCCGGGTCTGCTGGTCGCCGCCGAGGAGATGCTGGAGCACAACCCCAGCCCCTCCGACGCCGACATCCGCGAAGCCCTCTCCGGCAACCTCTGCCGGTGCACCGGCTACGAGAAGATCATGGACGCCGTGCGCCTCGCGGCGGCCCGGCAGGGAGCGTGAACATGCTGCGCACCACTCCGGGGAAACTCACCCAGGGCACCCCCACCAAGGGCGGCGTCGGCGAGTCCACCCTCCGCCCCGACGGCACCCTCAAAGTCACCGGCGAGTTCGCCTACTCCTCCGACATGTGGCACGAGGACATGCTCTGGGGCCAGATCCTCCGCTCCCCGGTCGCCCACGCCGAGATCGCCTCCATCGACGTCTCCGAGGCGCTCGCGACACCGGGCGTGTACGCCGTCCTGACCTACGACGACCTCCCCACCGACGTCCGCCACTACGGCCTGGAGGTCCAGGACACCCCCGTCCTCGCCCACGGCAAGGTCCGCCACCACGGCGAACCCGTCGCCCTCGTCGCCGCCGACCACCCGGAGACGGCACGCAGAGCCGCCGCGAAGATCGTCGTCGACTACCGCGAACTCCCCGTCATCACCGACGAGGCGTCGGCGACGGCGCCGGACGCGGTGCTGGTGCACGAGAACCGGACGGACCACCACGTCTCCCATGTGCATCACGGCAATGTGCTGCACCGGCAGCCCATCGTCCGGGGGGACGCCGCGCAGGCGGCCCGGCGTGCCGACGTGATCGTCACCGGCGAGTACGTCTTCGGTATGCAGGACCAGGCGTTCCTCGGCCCCGAGTCCGGGCTCGCCGTGCCCGAGGACGACGGCGGCGTGCACCTCTACATCGCCACCCAGTGGCTGCACTCCGACCTCCGCCAGATGGCACCCGTCCTCGGCCTGCCCCCGGAGAAGGTGCGGATGACCCTCGCGGGCGTCGGCGGCGCGTTCGGCGGGCGCGAGGACCTGTCGATGCAGATCCACGCCTGCCTGCTCGCCCTGCGCACCGGCAAGCCCGTGAAAATGGTCTACAACCGGTTCGAGTCCTTCTTCGGGCACGTCCACCGCCACCCCGCCAAGCTGACGTACGAGCACGGCGCGACCCGCGACGGCAAGCTCACCCACGTCAAGTGCCGCATCGTCCTCGACGGCGGCGCGTACGCCTCCGCGAGCCCCGCCGTCGTCGGCAACGCCGCCTCCCTCGGCGTCGGGCCCTACGTCGTCGACGACGTCGACATCGAGGCGATCGCCCTCTACACCAACAACCCGCCCTGCGGGGCGATGCGCGGCTTCGGAGCCGTCCAGGCGTGCTTCGCGTACGAGGCGCAGATGGACAAGGTCGCCGCCCGACTCGGCATGGACCCCGTGGAGTTCAGGCGGCTCAACGCCATGGAACAGGGGACGCTGCTGCCCACCGGACAGCGCGTCGACTCACCCGCGCCGGTCGCCGAACTCCTGCGGCGCGTCAAGGCGATGCCGATGCCGCCGGAGCGGCAGTGGGAGAGCAGCGAGGGCGTCGACGTACGGCAGTTGCCCGGCGGGCTGTCCAACACGACGCACGGCGAAGGGGTCGTGCGCGGGGTCGGGTACGCCGTCGGGATCAAGAACGTCGGGTTCTCGGAAGGATTCGACGACTACTCAACCGCCCGTGTCCGCATGGAAGTCGTCGGCGGTGAGGCGGTCGCCACCGTCCACACCGCGATGGCCGAGGTCGGGCAGGGCGGGGTGACCGTCCACGCGCAGATCGCCCGCACCGAACTGGGCGTCTCCCAGGTGACCATCCAGCCCGCCGACACGAAGGTCGGCAGCGCCGGTTCCACGTCCGCCTCCCGGCAGACGTACGTCACCGGCGGCGCCATCAAGAACGCCTGCGAACTCGTCAGAGAACAGGTGTTGGAGCTGGGGCGCCGCAAGTTCGGTACGTACCACCCCGCTTGGGCGCACGCCGAACTGCTCCTCGAAGGCGGCAAGGTCGTCACCGACGGGGGCGAGGCGCTGGCCGACCTCGCCGACGTCCTCGGGGACGACGTCGTCGAGGTGGAGCGCGAGTGGCGGCACCGGCCCACCGAACCCTTCGACCTGCGCACCGGGCAGGGCAACGGGCACGTCCAGTACAGCTTCGCCGCGCACCGGGCCGTCGTCGAAGTGGACACGGAACTGGGGCTCGTGAAGGTGATCGAGCTGGCGTGCGCGCAGGATGTCGGCAAGGCGCTGAATCCGCTGTCCGTCGTCGGGCAGATCCAGGGGGGCACCACGCAGGGGCTCGGGATCGCCGTCATGGAGGAGATCGTCGTCGATCCGAAGACCGCGAAGGTGCGCAACCCTTCCTTCACGGACTACCTCATCCCGACGATCCTCGACACGCCCACCATCCCCGTCGACGTCCTCGAACTCGCCGACGAGCATGCGCCGTACGGGTTGCGTGGGGTGGGGGAGGCGCCGACCCTGTCCTCGACTCCCGCCGTACTGGCGGCCATTCGGGCCGCCACGGGTCTTGAGCTGAACCGGACACCGGTGCGGCCGGAGCATCTCACCGGGACGGTCTGACATGTTGGACATCGCGGAGGAACTGAGCGGGTGGGTGGCGGAGGGGCGTGAGTTCGCGGTGGCCACCGTCGTCGCGGTCAGTGGGAGTGCGCCTCGAATGCCCGGTGCTGCGTTGGCAGTTGACGCCGAGGGGGTGGCGATCGGGTCCGTGTCCGGGGGGTGTGTCGAGGGGGCCGTGTACGAGCTGTGCCGGCAGGCGTTGGCCGATGGGGAGGTGGTGGTCGAGCGGTTCGGGTACAGCGATGAGGACGCGTTTGCTGTGGGGCTGACGTGCGGGGGTGTCATCGATGTGCTGGTGACGCCTGTGCGGGGGGTGGCGTTGGAGGCGGTGCGGGGGGTTGCGGCGGGGGGGGG
>DATCQX010000766.1:0-2170 GCA_036569285.1 Streptomyces sp. | reverse complement strand
TGTCGGTGGTGTGGAGCGGGCCGGTGCTGCGGGAGGAGGGCGGGCTGGTCGTCGTGGACGCGACGGGGCTCGCGCTGTACGACCACGACCAGGTCGCCGGGCATCTCGCCGAGCAGGGGCAGGGCGAGTACGTCCTCGACGACGGGGCGAGTGTTCCGCTGGCGGCGTCCGGCTCGGGGCGTGGGGTGCGGTTGCCGGCGCTGCTGACGTTCCGGGGGCCGGGGCGGGGCGCCGCAGTCCGGGCGGTGGCCGCCGATCCGCGTGCCGTCAGCGTCGTCCAGCAGGTCAATCTGGTGCCGCTGCCGGACTCGCCGCTCGTGCCCCGGAGTTATCACCCGCGGTCCGGTGGGTACGGCGTCGGGTACGTCGATCATGGGCTCGGTGGGCGGCAGGTGCGGTTCCAGCCGCGGTTCCGGGTGGGCGGCGGGGCTCCGGCGGTGGTGTTCCAGGTGGATCCTGCCGTGCCGGAGCCGTTGCGGTCGGCGGTGGTGGAGGGCGGGAACTGGTGGCGGGAGGGGTTCGCGGGGATCGGGCTGCCCGAGGCGTACCGGGTGGAGGCGGGGGGTGCGGACTTCGATCCGTACGAGCCGGGGGTGAACGGGGTGGTGTGGGTGCACCGGGCCGGGCGGGGGTGGTCGCTCGGGCAGGGGCTGAGCGATCCCCGGACCGGGGAGGTGCTGCACGCGCGGGTGCGGCTCGGGTCGCAGCGGGTGGAGCAGGTGCGGGCGCTCGGTGAGGCCCTCCTCGCCCCCTACGGGCACCCCGACGAGGCCGAACGGCTGGCTGCCGTCGAGGAGTTGGTGCTCGCGCGGATCCGGCAGCTCGCCGCGCACGAGATCGGGCACGCGCTCGGTTTCATGCACAACTACGCGAGCACCCGGCATCATCACCCGTCGGTGATGGACTACCCGCACGCCCGCGTCGGCGTCACCCCGGACGGCGCCCTGGATCTCTCCCGCGCCTACGCCGTCGGGCTCGGCCCCTGGGACCACTTCCTCGTCCGGCACGCGTACGGCGACTTCACGGAGGCGGAACTCGCGGAGTTGCGTGCCGAGTTCGCGCATCTGGCGTACGTCACCGACGAGGACGGTCACGGACCGGACGCCGCTCACGTGGACGGGGTGCCGTGGGTGACCTCGGGTGACGCGCTGCCCGCGCTGGAGCGGATCCTCCAGGTCCGGCGGATCGCGCTGGCGGGTTTCTCCCGTGGGGTGCTGCCGCCCGACCGGCAGACCGGGGAGTTGGAGGAGCGTGCCGTTCTGCTGCATCTGCTCCACCGTCACGAGGTGACGGCCGTCGCGCGGCTCGTCGGCGGGGTGCGGTACGAGTACGGCGTCGCCGGGGAGGCGGCCGGGGCGGGGGTGGTTCCCGTGGCCGGGAGGGTGCAGCGGGCAGCTCTGGAGCGGCTCGCGGACTTGCTGCGGGCGGAGGAACTCGGGCTGCCGGAGAGCGTGTTGGCGGTTCTGACGCCGCCCGCGATCCGTTATGAGCGCAGTTCCCAGTACTACGACTCGTCCGCCGGGCGTGTCTTCGATCCCTTCAGTGCCGTCCGGGTCGCGGTGGCGCTGGTGACGGAGGCGTTGCTCGATCCGGCGCGGCTGCATCGGCTGGCGTGGCAGCATGCGGTGGATTCCTCGGTGCCGGGTGTCGGGGAGGTGGTCAGGGTGCTGCTGTCGGCGACGTGGCTGCGGGCGGACGCGGTGTCGGCGGAGGTTCCGGCGGGGGCGGTCGTCCAGCGCACGGCCGACTGGGCCGTCCTCCATCATGTGCTGCGTCTCCTCGGCGCCGAGGGGTTGCATGCGCCGGTTCGGGAGGAGGTGCGTTCCGTGGTGCGGGAGTTGGCCGTCGTGCTGGGGCAGGGGGACGGGCATCGGCGTGCGGGTGGGGAGTTGCTGGTGGCGTATCTGGCCGATCCCGGTTCGGTGCGGCTCGATCCGCTGCCTCGGGTGCCGCCGGGGGCGCCGAACTAGGGGTGTGCGATCGGGACGCCTGTGCGGTGGGCCTGGGCGAGGGAGGCCGGGGAGTCGGTGCTGCGGGTGGACTCCGTGGGGATGCGCGGGGGTGCGGGAGGCCAGGTGGGTGGGGTGTAGCCCGGGAGGCGGGCCGTACCCCAGGTGTAGGGGTCGGCCTGGGGTGAGCCGTAGGGGGACCAGGCCAGGCGGGTCTGGGA
>DATCQX010000765.1:0-2291 GCA_036569285.1 Streptomyces sp. | reverse complement strand
GCCACGGACTGATCGGTATGCGTGAGAGAGCCGCCCTCTTCGACGGCTATCTCCACGCCGGCCCCCACGGCCGGGGTTTCCGCGTCGAAGCACTCCTGCGTACCGGCGAATCAAGCCCCGCAACCACTCCCCCCACCCCCCACGAATCCTCCGACACAACCCCGTGACCTGCGCTTACAGCAAAGAGGCGCAGCTCTACCCCTGTCCGGTCGAGGTTCGTTTGAGGTCTGCTCAAGGCTGCTCCTGAAGTATGGCCATCGCCATCAGAAAGGGTGTTGGCCGGCAGACTCCAAAGGAGTACTTGTGGACCGGGCAGTGGTAATCACCGGTATCGACGTCATTGCGCCAGGAGGGCTGGGAAGGAAAGAATTCTGGAATCTACTCACCTCGGGGCGCACCGCCACCAGAGAAATCTCCTTCTTCGACGCCAGTCCCTTTCGCTCGCGGATAGCCGGCGAATGCGATTTCAACCCCGCCGCGATGGGACTCCTGCCGCGTGAGATCCGCCGCATGGACCGCGCGACTCAGCTCGCCGTGACCTGCGCCCGGGGTTCCCTCGCCGACAGCGGCCTCGACGTGGGCACCGTCGACCCGTCCCGCGTCGGAGTGAGCCTGGGCAGCGCCGTCGGCGCCACGACGAGCATCGAGCGCGAGTACCTCGTGCTGTCGGACAGCGGCCGTGAGTGGTTCATGGACGAGGGACACCTCTCGCCCCACATGTACGACTACATGGTGCCGAGCGCGGCTGCCGCCGAGGTCGCGTGGCGGACCGGCGCCGAGGGGCCCGTCGCGATGGTCGCGACCGGGTGTACCGCCGGCCTCGACGCGGTGGGCCGCGCCCACGAGGCGATCATGGACGGCACCGCCGACGTGATGCTGGCCGGCGCCACCGACGCCCCCGTCTCCCCGATCGTCGTCGCCTGCTTCGACGCGATCAAGGCGACCACCCCCCGCAACGACGACCCGGCCCACGCCTCGCGCCCCTTCGACGCGACGCGCAACGGCTTCGTCCTCGCGGAGGGCGCCGCGGTGATGGTGCTGGAGGAGCGCGAGCACGCCAGGGCGCGCGGCGCCCGCATCTACGCCGAGGTCGCGAGCCACGCCACCCGCTGCAACGCGTACCACATGACGGGTCTCAGGCCGGACGGCCGTGAGATGGCGGAGGCGATCCGGCACGCGCTCGCGGACGCCCGCATCGCCCCCGAGGCCATCGACTACGTCAACGCGCACGGCTCGGGGACCAGGCAGAACGACCGGCACGAGACCGCGGCGTTCAAGGACGCCCTCGGCGCGCACGCCTACGACGTCCCGGTCAGCTCGATCAAGTCCATGATCGGGCACTCGCTCGGCGCCATCGGCTCCATCGAGGTGGCCGCCTGCGCGCTGGCCATCGACAACAACGTGGTGCCGCCGACGGCCAACCTGCGCGAGAAGGACCCCGAGTGCGACCTCGACTACGTGCCGGGCGACGCGCGTGAACTCCCCGTCAACACCGTCCTGTCGGTCGGCAGCGGCTTCGGCGGCTTCCAGAGCGCCGTCGTGCTGCGCGCCCCGGAGGGTGCGGCATGAACGCGCTCCCGGTCGTGACCGGGATCGGCACGATGGTCGGGGACGGCGCGGACGTCGAGGAACACTGGCGGGACGTCCTCGACGGCCGCTCCTGGATCCGGCCGATCCAGCGGTACGACGCGTCGCGCTACAGCGCTCGACTGGCCGGGCAGATCAGCGGGTTCGACGTCGCGCGGCATCTGCCCAGCCGGCTCATCCCGCAGACGGACCGGGTGACGCAACTGGCGCTGGTCGCCGGTGACGCGGCCCTGGCCGACGCCGGGATCGACGGCCGCGGCTACGACCCGTTCGACATGGGCGTCGTCACCTCCAACGCCTCCG
This sequence comes from Streptomyces sp., assembly GCA_036569285.1. Taxonomy (GTDB): domain Bacteria; phylum Actinomycetota; class Actinomycetes; order Streptomycetales; family Streptomycetaceae; genus Streptomyces. The sequence goes on along the minus strand of DATCQX010000765.1, from coordinate 401 downwards.
CGGGCTGGGAGTTCACCCACCGCGAGTTCAGGAAGCTCTGGACGCAGGGGCCGGAGAAGGTCAGCGTGTACGAGTCGTTCGCCTGGTTCTACGCCGCGAACACGGGCCAGATCTCCATCCGCAACGGCATGCGCGCCGCCAGCGGGGTGCTGGTGGCCGACCAGGCGGGCGGTCTCGACGCGATCGGGCAGGCCCGGCGCAACCTGCGCCGGGGCGCGAAACTCATGGTCGCGGGCGGCCTCGACTCCGCCTTCGACCCGTGGGGCTGGCTGTCGCACCTCGCGAGCGGCGAGGTGAGCACCACGGACGACGCCTCCCGCGCCTACCTTCCCTTCGACGCCGCGGCCGGCGGGTACGTGCCCGGTGAGGGCGGCGCGATGCTCGCCGCCTCGCTGCGGTCG
>DATCQX010000764.1:0-5079 GCA_036569285.1 Streptomyces sp. | reverse complement strand
GTCGAGGATGAGACCACCCTTGACGACCTCGATGACGGTACCGGTGACGATGCCGTCCTCTTCCTTGATCTTCTCGATGGTGCCCCAGGCGCGCTCGTACTGGGCGCGCTTCTTCGAGAGGATCAGGCGGCCTTCCTTGTCTTCCTTCTGGAGGACAAGGGCTTCGATCTCGTCACCGACGGCGACGACCTCGTTGGGGTCGACGTCGTGCTTGATCGACAGCTCGCGGCTCGGGATGACACCTTCGGTCTTGTAACCGATGTCGAGCAGGACCTCGTCCCGGTCGACCTTCACGATGACGCCGTCGACGATGTCGCCGTCGTTGAAGTACTTGATCGTCTCGTCGATCGCGGCGAGGAAGGCTTCCTCGTTACCGATGTCGTTGACCGCAACCTGCGGGGTGGTGGCGGTGGTCTCGGTGCTGCTCGTCATGTGGGAAAGGGCTCCGGTTACGGACAGAAAGTCGTAGGTACTGCTACGCCGGGAGCCCGTATCGCTCTGAAGAAGCCGGACAGCCAAGGAGACGACACACCGGGAAAACCCGATGCCGCCTCGAAAACCGAGGGGACATACGACAGATGCGAGCGCAGCCTGCTACGTCTGAGGTGCGCAGGCCCGCAGCGCAACTTGTAGCATACGGGGGCAGCCGGACGGGGTCAATGCGCGAAGGCGCACACCCGGGGCGGAACGCCCCATACCCGGCACAAGAGCTGTCTCCGGAGGGCACGCAGGCCCGTGAGACCCCTTCCGTGACAGCCCTCAGAGGGTGCGCCACTCGAAAATGGGTGACGGAAGAGTACGACGAGGGAGCCGATCATCCAAGAGCCGACAGCGTCCGTCCCGGACCACGACCCCGAACCCGTGTCCGCCGAGGCCGAATCGGAGGCCACGCGGCGTGCCGCCGGTGTCACGGAGAGCGCCCGCGCGAACCGGGGCTGGTGGGACCGCAACGCGGACGAGTACCAGATCGAACACGGCACGTTCCTCGGTGACGACCGTTTCGTGTGGGGCCCCGAGGGGCTCGACGAGGTGGAGGCCGAACTCCTGGGCCCCGCCGAGGAGCTGAAGGGCCTCGCCGTCCTGGAGATCGGCGCGGGCGCCGCGCAGTGCTCGCGCTGGCTCGCAGCGCAGGGCGCCCACCCGGTCGCCCTCGACATCTCCCACCGCCAGCTCCAGCACTCCCTGCGGATCGGCGGCGGCATCCCCCTGGTGTGCGCCGACGCGGGCGTCCTGCCGTTCGCGGACGGCTCCTTCGACCTCGCCTGTTCCGCGTACGGCGCCCTGCCGTTCGTCGCCGACCCCGCGCAAGTGCTGCGCGAGGTGCGGCGTGTGCTGCGTCCGGGCGGCCGGTTCGTGTTCTCGGTCACCCACCCGATCCGCTGGGCCTTCCCCGACGAGCCCGGCCCCGAGGGCCTCACCGTCGCCGCGTCCTACTTCGACCGCACGCCGTACGTGGAGCAGGACGACGCCGGAAACGCGGTCTACGTCGAACACCACCGCACCCTCGGCGACCGCGTCCGCGACATCGTCACCGCCGGCTTCCGCCTGGTCGACCTCGCGGAACCGGAGTGGCCGGCGTGGAACACGTCGGAGTGGGGCGGCTGGTCCCCGCTGCGCGGCAACCTGATCCCCGGGACGGCGATCTTCGTCTGCGAACGCGACTGACGCCGACAAAGAGGCACGCGCGCGTGGAGGGCGTTTCCGGCGGCGTACGACACTGGACCGCGTGATCCGTTACGACTCCCTCGACGCGCTCCCCGTCCGTGGTGCCCTTCCCGCGCTCACTGATGCCCTGGAGGGGCACGGGACGGCTGTTCTCGTGGCGCCGCCCGGGACGGGCAAGACGACGCTGGTGCCGCTGGCGTTGGCGGGGCTGCTCGGGGAGGGGCCCGCGCGGAGGGTCGTCGTCGCGGAGCCCCGGCGGATCGCCGCGCGGGCGGCGGCGCGGCGGATGGCGTGGCTGCTCGGCGAGGAGGTCGGGCGGAGCGTCGGGTACACCGTGCGCGGGGAGCGGGTGGTCGGGCGGCACGCGCGCGTGGAGGTCGTCACGACTGGTGTGCTGCTGCAACGGCTCCAGCGGGACCAGGAGTTGTCCGGGGTGGACGTCGTCGTCCTGGACGAGTGCCACGAACGGCATCTGGACGCGGACACGGCCGCCGCGTTCCTGTGGGACGTCCGGGAGGCGCTGCGGCCGGAGTTGAAGCTGGTGGCCGCATCCGCGACGACCGATGCGCAGGGGTGGGCCGCGCTGCTGGGCGGGGCGCCCGTGGTCGAGGCACGGGGAGTGTCGTACCCGGTGGAGACCGTGTGGGCGGCGCCCGCGCGTGCGGTACGGCCGCCGCACGGGACGTGGGTCGATCCGGCGCTGCTGGCGCATGTGGCGTCGGTGGTGCGGCGGGCGCTGGCCGAGCGGTCCGGGGACGTCCTGTGCTTTCTGCCCGGGGTGGGTGAGATCGCGCGGGTGGCCGGGCAGTTGGGCGGGATCGGGGACGTCGACGTCCTCCAGGTGCACGGGCGCGCGCCGGCCGCCGTGCAGGACGCGGTGCTGATGCCGGGGGCGCGGCGCCGGGTCGTCCTCGCGACGGCCGTCGCGGAGTCGTCGCTGACGGTTCCCGGGGTGCGGGTCGTCGTGGACTCCGGGCTGGCGCGGGAGCCTCGTGTCGACCATGCGCGCGGGTTGAGCGCGCTCGCGACGGTGCGGGCCTCGCAGGCCGCGGGGCGGCAGCGGGCCGGGCGGGCGGGGCGTGAGGCGCCCGGCACGGTCTACCGCTGCTGGGCCGAGGCCGAGAACGCCCGTCTGCCGCGTTTTCCCGCGCCCGAGATCAAAGTGGCCGACCTCACCGCGTTCGCCCTCCAGGCGGCCTGCTGGGGCGATCCAGAGGCCTCCTCACTGTCCCTCCTCGACCCGCCCCCCGCCGGTGCGATGGCGGCGGCCCGCGACCTGCTGACGGCGATCGGCGCGGTGGACTCCACCGGAAGGGCGACCCCGCGAGGCACCCGGCTGGCCCGCCTGGGCCTGCACCCCCGGCTGGGCCGCGCCCTCCTGGACGGCGCCGCGGAGATCGGCCCCGACCGGGCCGCCGAAATCGTCGCCCTCCTCAGCGAGGAGGCCCCGCGCGAGTACGGCGACGACCTCACCGCCGCCCTACGAGCCGCCCGGCGCGGAGGCGACGCCTACAGCGGGCGGTGGCGGTCGGAGGTACGGAGGCTGCGGGGCGTCGTCTCCGGGGGGACGACGGGATCGGGCACCCGGGGCACGGACACGGCGGGGACCCCCGGGACCGCCCTCGGGAGCACAGCCGCCACCGACTCCGAGGGGGCTGCCGCGGATGCGCCGTCGTCCACCTCAAGGACGTCCGGGAACGCTGCCGGTGACGACACGGCCGTCGGCCTTCTCGTCGCCCTCGCCTTTCCCGAGCGGCTCGCCAAGCTCGACGGCGGCTCCTATCTGATGCTCAACGGCACGCGCGCGGAGGTGCGGGAGGGGTCGGTGTTGCGGTCGTCCCCGTGGGTGGCGGTCGCGGTGGCTGACCGGCCCGTCGGGAAGGGGCACGCGCGCGTGCAGTCGGCCGTGGTGGTGGACGAGGACGTCGCGCGGCGGGCGGCGGGGGCGTTGCTGGAGGTGCGGGAGGAGGTGCGGTGGGCGGACGGGGACGTCGTCGCGCGGCGGGTGGAGCGGCTGGGGGCGGTGGAGCTGGCGGTGCGGCCTCTGCGGGACGCGGGCGCCGGTGTCGTCCGCGCGGCGCTGCTCGACGGGCTGCGGCAGGACGGGTTCGGGGTGTTGCGGTGGTCCGAGGGGGCGTCGGGACTGCGGCGGCGGCTGGCGTTTCTGCGGGTCCATGTGGGCGAGCCTTGGCCGGATGTGACCGATTCGGCGCTCCTCGCGCGCGTGGACGAGTGGTTGGAGCCCGAGCTGTCACGGGCCCGGCGCCGGGCGGACCTCGCGCGGATCGACGCCGGTGCCGCGCTGGGGCGGTTGCTGCCGTGGGCTTCCGGGGAAGCGGGGAAGCTGGACGCGCTGGCGCCGGAGCGGATCACCGTGCCGAGCGGGTCCCGGATCCAGGTCGACTACAACGATCCCGAACGGCCCGTCCTGGCCGTCAAGTTGCAGGAGATGTTCGGGCTCCAGGAGTCGCCCCGGGTGGCGGGCGTGCCGGTGGTGGTGCACCTGCTGTCACCCGCCGGGAGACCGGCCGCCGTGACAGCGGATCTGGCGTCGTTCTGGCGGGACGGCTACCGGGGCGTGCGGGCGGAGCTGCGCGGGCGCTACCCGAAGCACCCCTGGCCCGAGGACCCCACGACGGCCGAGCCCACCCGGCACACGAACGCCCGCCTCAGAAACTGACCGCTCACACCCCCACCACCTCAGGCACCTCCTCCGCGCGCGGGACAACTGTTCCGCGCCCCCTCGCCTCCACAAAGAACGCGAGGGCGAGCAGAAGGACCCCCAGCGCGAGGAAGCTCCACGGGAGGTACGACGTCATGAGGAGGACCAGGGTGCGGTTCGTCTTGACGAGGTCGACCGTGTGCTCGATGTAGTCCTCGCGCATCTTGACGTCCCCGGCGAACGCGGTGACCTTGCCGCGCCCCGCGAGGAGCGTGCCGCCGCGCAGTTCCTCTTTGTGGACCTCTTCGCCGTTGACGGGTGCCCCGGTGAGCGGTTCGACCCAGAATTTGCGGACGGTGGTGTACCAGCGGGTGGTGCCGGTGGCGGCGACCGTCTCGGGGGTGATCCCGGCGATCGGCATCGTCTTCGGCATGGGGACCCGCGTCCAGGGGACGGTCTGCTCGAAGTAGTAGACCGTGAGGCCGCGGAAGGTGCGGGTGCCCTTGTAGTGGATGGGGGCGGAGGTGCGCGTCTGGGCGTCGAAGTACTCGTAGTCCCGTTTCTCCGTGAGGAAGGGCCACTTGAACTCGATGCCCTGACGGGTGACGGGGTCGCCGTCGACCATCTCGCCGGGCGCGTGGACGGGTTCCTGGGAGTGCGCGTCGAAGATGTAGCGCTCGGGGACCTTGGAGACCATCTTGCCGTCGGGTCCGACGACGTAGGAGAGGCCGTCCCAGACGACGACGTCCCGG
>DATCQX010000763.1:0-14432 GCA_036569285.1 Streptomyces sp. | reverse complement strand
CTCCAGATTCGCCAGCGCCCCGCCCACGAGCGGCGCCCCGCTGACCTCACCCCGCCGATAGGGAATGTCCTCGAACAGCAGTCGATCGCTCAGCCGTCCCTTCATCGCGAACCGCCCGGCGATGTGCCGCTGGCTCTCGGTGAGGACGGAGACGGACCACAGGGGCTGCTCGTCGAGGAGGTCGTCCATGCGGGAGCCGGTGCGCAGGCTGACGAGGACGAGGGGCGGGTCGAGGGAGACGGACATGAACGCGGTGGCGGTCATGCCGACGTCCTCGGCGGGCGGCGAGGAGGGGTCGTCGGGGTCGAGGGACGGCTCCTGTGCGGTCACCAGCACCACACCACCGGCCAGCTGGGCCATCGCGGCCCGGAACGCGTCGTTGCTCACCCCCTCAGGATGCCCGGGGAGCGGAAGGGAAGGGTTCGGAGAGGTGTTCGGCACCCTCGGCACGCTAGTTCCCGCCCGCCCGCCCCACATCGGGCTGCGGTCCCAGAACTTCCGCGGGAGTCGTACGACCAGGTCCTACGACCCGCCCCGACGCGCCCCCGTGACAGGGCCCCTCCACGTACAGTAAGCGTTGTCTGAACCGTCGGTAACCTCTGCCGAAGCACTCTGAAAATTGCAGAAACGCCGCCCAATTGTTCACGTTTTGCTGTGACTTGAGTCACAAGGAGAGATAATTGTTGACCCTGTGTACCGAGTGAGCAGCGCGCTGTGATTCAGTGGCAGCGAAATGGTACGCCGATGAACAACCCTTGATTCGCTGCGAAGTCTCGGGGGGAGGGCGAGCATGGAGACCGAGTCGGAACCTTATGTCCGCCTCGCGTCCCTGCGGCAACTGCACCAGGCGATGGCCGACATGAACACGGCCCGCAGCCTGGCGGACACCTTGCAGACGGTCGCGGACGGGGTCGTGAGCGCCCTTGGCTACGAGCTGGCCTGCGTCAACCTGGTCCGCAACGACGGCCACCTCGTCGTCGCCGCGTTCGCCGGGAACCCCGCCGCGGAGGCGCTCATCACCGGCCGCGTCGGCTCCCGCGACTCCTGGGAGCGCCGTCTCGCGATGGGCGAGCGCTGGGGCGACCTGGTCTTCATCCCGCACACCGAGGGCTGGGTCCTGGACGACGACGACGTCCCCCAGTGGTACACGGACGGCCCTCCGCCCCGCTTCGAGGACGAGTGGCACCCCTCGGACCGCCTCTTCGCCCCCATGTACACCCCGGCCGCGCCCGGCGGCGGCAGTTGCGGCGAGCTGATCGGCGTCCTGTCGGTGGACCGCCCGCGCAACGGCCGTCTCCCCGGCGCCTGGGGCCGCGAGGCGCTCCAGATGTACGCGTTCCAGGCGGCCATAGCGATCAGCAACGCCCGCCTCAGGTCGAACATCCAGCGCGCCCTGGTCCGTCTGGAGCGCGAGCAGCAGGCGCTGCGGGCCAGCGAGGAATCGTTCCGCGCGGCCTTCGAGAACGCCCCCTCCGGCATGGCGATCGCCGAGATGGGCGGCGAGCAGCACGGCCGAATACTCCGGACGAACGACGCCCTGTGCCGCCTCCTGGGCCGCCCGGCGTCCGCGATGCGCCGCTACGCCTTCTCCGACCTGGTCCACCCGGAGGACATCAGTACCCTCCTCCGTACCTCTCCGGAGGGAGGCCGGGTAGAGGTCAGACTGTGCCGCCGGGACGGCACGTACATCTGGGTATCACTCCGTAACTCCGTGGTGGCGGACGCGGCCGACGGGCCACGTTTCCTCCTCACCCACGTCGAGGACATAGAGGACCGCAAGCGCCGCGAGATCCACCTCGCCCACCGCGCCTCCCACGACGCCCTGACGGGCCTCCCCAACTCCGCGGAGCTACGCGCCCGCCTCTCCGCCCGGATCTGCCAGCGCCCCCAGTCGGGCCACCCGGCCGCCCTCGACGCGATGGACCAGACGTACGGCCCCGGCGCGCACGACGTGAACGGGCACGGCTTCGACTACCAGCTCACGTCCGCCGCCCCCGGGTACGGCGGCTACGACCACCATCACGTCGTCGCTCCCGACGAGGGCGCCCCCGACGACGGCACGAAGGGGCTCGCCGTCCTCTTCTGCGACCTCGACGGCTTCAAGTCGATCAACGACCGGTTCGGGCACAACGCGGGGGACGCCGTCCTCATCGAGGTCGCCCGGCGGCTCGGCAAGGCGGTCCGCGACGGCGACACGGTCGCGCGGCTCGGCGGCGACGAGTTCGTGATCCTCGCGGACGGCCTCGGCCGCGCCGACGCCACCGACCTGGCCGTCCGCCTGCGCAGCGAGATCATCCAGCCGATCCGCGCCGAGGGGCGGGCCGTCCGGGTGGGGGCGAGTTTCGGCATCGGGTGGGCGCAGTGCGGGATGTCCGCGGACGAGGTGCTGAAGTCCGCCGACGAGCGGATGTACGTCGAGAAACGATCTCGTCCCAAACAGCATCGGCGGGCCGGATAAACCGCAGGTCAGGAGGTTTAAGCGAGCGGACTCACCCGTTCGGCCCAATCGGACCGGGTAGGCTCGCACCTTGTTAGACGGCCCCGCACCTGTTGAGGAGTTCGAGGGATGACGCCCGGCAACAACGGCGCGAGCACGCCGGAGGACGACGACCCGTTCGGGTACCTCTACGAGGACGGCCAGGCCCGTGGAGCCCAGCCCCCGTCCGGCGGCTACGGCTACCCCAACTCGGTGAACCGGGTGCGCGCGGTCGGCGACCGCCGCCCCGCGGCGGCCCCCCAGCAGACGGCCGCGTACGGGCAGGCGCCCCAGGGGTACGGGCAGCCGCCGCAGCAGTACGGCATCCCTCAGCAGCAGGGGGCGTACGGGCCGCCGCAGGGCCTCCAGCAGGGCCCTCCGACCCAGCAGCCGCCCCGCTCCGCGGGCCGGGGCGCCGGCGGTGGCGGTGGCAATGGCCGTGGGCCCAACACCAAGGGCCTCCTCATCGGCGCCGTCGCCGTCGTCCTCGCGGTCGTCGTCGGCATCGTCATCGCGATCACCGGCGGGGACAAGGGGGACGAGGCGAAGGACGGCGCCACTCCCACGCCGGACGCGTCGACGTCGGCGAGTGCGTCCGAGAGCGACTCGGGCAGCAGCCCGAAGGCCGAGGACGAGTTGCCCGAGCCGACCGACGCGAAGGCCCTGAAGCTGGAGGGCACCGCGACGACCGCCTCGGACATAAAGGGCTCGAAGTCCGGCACCTACGTGACGGGCCTGGGTTCTCAGGGTTCCTCGGTCACCTGGACCGTCAACGGCATTCCGGCGGACGGCACTTACACGATCTTCGCCTTCTACAACGTGACCGGTGACGATCAGGAGATGACGCTCTCGATCAACGGGAAGCCTTTCGGCAGCAAGATGAACTTCAAGAACTGGACCGGCGCCACCGACCCCACCCGCGCCTGGACCAAGACCTACGCCTGGCCGACCCTGACCAAGGGCACCAACACCATCTCCATCTCCTGCCAGTCCGGCGACAAGTGCAACGTCCTGCTGGACCAGTTGGCGATCAAGAAGGGTCAGGTCACCAGCTGACCTAGGCCGCGCTGGCATCCCCCCGCACCGCCACCCGCCCCACCCACTTCTCGTACGCCCCCCGGTCGAACTCCCCGGCCCCCGGCGTCAGTACGGTCGCCATCGAGAGGGCGAGGGCGTGGGAAAGCCTTTCGGGCCAGGGGAGTTGGTGGATCAGGCCTGAGAGCAGGGCTGCCGTGACGGAGTCACCGGCGCCCGTGGGGCTGCCGTGGAGGCGGATCGGTGGGGTGGCCCGCCAGTGGCCCTCCGGGGTCATCGCCAGGAGGCCCTCGGGCCCGAGGGCGGCGACGACCGAGCGGGCGCCCCGGCGACGCGCGTCCTGCGCCGCCGTCAACGGGTCGTGGGAGCCGGTGAGTTCGGCCAGCTCGTCGAGGTTCGGGGTGATGATGTCGGGGCGGGCCGCGACACCCCGGCGCAAGGGTTCCCCGCCCGTGTCCAGCAGCACCGGCACACTCGCCGAACGCGCCGCCCGCACCAGCCCCGCGTACGCGCCGACCGGCACGCCCTGCGGGAGGCTGCCGCACAGGGCGACTGCCGAGGCGTCGCGCAGCAGTTGGCCGTACACCTCGAGGAACGCGGTCCACTCGGCGGACGTGACCACCGGACCGGGTTCGTTCAGCCGAGTCGTCTCACCGGTGTGCGTGTCGACGATCGTGACGGTCCGGCGGGTGGTGCCGGAGATGGGGACGAGCGCGTCGACCACCTTGGGAATCAAGGCGAGTCGACCCTGAACCGTGTTGCCGGTCGCGCCGCCCGTCAGCCCCGTCGCCGTCACCTCGTGCCCGAGGGCGGCGAGGACGCGCGCGACGTTCAGCCCCTTGCCGCCCGGCCGTTCGACGACGTCCGTGACGTGGTGGGCCGTGTGCGGACGCAGTCCCCGCACGCGATAGGTGATGTCGAGCGCGGTGTTGAGCGTGACCGTCAGGATCACCTGCCTCGACCTCCCCTGCGCAGGCGTTACGGCGTGCTTACCCAACTCCCGTGCCTCATCACGCCTTTGAGGTCGAAGTTCTCGTCCAGGACGACGATGTCGGCGAACTTCCCGGCCTCCAGCGAGCCGATCTCCCCCAGGCGCCCCAGCAAGCGGGCCGGGTTGACGCACAGCGCCCGCACGGCGTCCTCGACCGGGATGCCGTCGACCGTCACCGCCCGCTTGAACGCGCGGTCCAGCGTCAGCGTCGACCCCGCGATCGAGCCGCCGTCCACCAACCGGGCCACCCCGTCGGTGACTTCGACCTCCAGCGGGCCCAGCAGGTATGTCCCGTCGCCGCCGCCGGCCGCGTCCATCGCGTCCGTGATGAACGCGACGCGCTCCGCGCCGGCCAGCCGGAACGCCAACTCCAGGGCGGCCGGGTGCAGATGCGTGCCGTCGTTGATCAACTCGACGGTGACGCGCGGGTCTTCGAGGAGGGCGGCGACCGGGCCGGGGGAGCGGTGGCCCAGGGGAGGCATCGCGTTGAAGAGGTGCGTGGCGACCGTCGCGCCCGCCTCGATCGCCTCCCGTGTCTGCTCGTACGTGGCGTCCGTGTGGCCGATCGCCGCGATCACCCCGTGCTCGGTGAGGAGCCTCACCGAGTCGATGCCGCCCGGGAGTTCGGTGGCCAGGGTGAGCATCCGGGCCTGTCCCCTCGCCGCGTCGATCAGCTTGCGGACGTCCGCCGGGTCCGGGTGGCGCAGCAGCGACTCGGAGTGGGCGCCCTTGCGGCACGGTGAGATGAACGGGCCCTCGAAGTGGATCCCGGCGATCTCGCCGTCCTCGGCGAACTCGCTGAGGAGACCGGCCTGTTGGACGAGGACGTCCATGTCGTCCGTCACCGTCGAGGCGACGAGGGTGGTCGTGCCGTGCGCGCGGTGGGTGTGCAGGGCGGTGCGGATGTCGTCGGCACTGCCGGAGAAGGAGGCTCCGCCGCCGCCGTGGTTGTGGAGGTCGATGAAACCGGGGATCAGGTAATGGCCGGTGAGGTCGATCTTGTGGGCGTCGGGGGAGGGGGTGGCGGTGATGTGCTTGCCGTGAACGGCGATGTCCTGGACGGCGGTTTTTGAGGGGAGGACTGCTGTTGCGCCGGTGAGGATCGTTGTCGGGTGCGGGTTCGTCGTGGTTGCTCGCGCAGTTCCCCGCGCCCCTGGCTTCGTTGCCATCACGACGTTTCCTCCTGCCGGTCCGTTTTCCCTAGAAGATCCCATGCCATCAGTCCCGCCCCCAGGCACCCTGCCGTATCCCCCAGCCCCGCCGGGACGATCGTCGGCGTGTGCTGGAACGTCACCCGTGCCGCGATTGCCTCCCGCAGCGGCGTGAACAGCGTGTCGCCCGACTCCGCGAGGCCGCCGCCGATCACGACCGCCGCGGGGTCGAGGAGGGTGAGGGCGATCAGGAGGCCGTCGGCGAGAGCCGTCACCGCCTCTTGCCAGACGCTCCGCGCGCGCTCGTCCCCCGCCTCGACGGCCTTCGCGCAGTCGGCGGCGTCCCCGCCCCCCGCCACCCGGGCCCACGCCTCCGACACGGCCGACGCGGACGCGTACCGCTCCAGGCAGCCGCGCTGCCCGCAGGGGCAGGGGAGGCCGCCGGGGCGGACGACGACGTGGCCGATCTCCCCGGCGGAGCCGTGCGCGCCGGGGTCGATGCCGGTGGGGGTGCCGATGGCGCCCGCGATGCCGGTGCCGAGGGCGAGGAAGAGGAAGCGGGAGGTGCCGCGCGCGGCGCCGAGGCGGCCCTCCGCGAGACCGCCCGTGCGGACGTCGTGCCCGAGGGCGGCAGGTGCGGACACGCGCTCCGCGAGGAGGTCGCGCAGCGGGACGTCCCGCCAGCCGAGGTTCGCCGCGTAGACGGCGACGCCGTGCGCCTCGTCGATGATGCCGGGGACGGCGAGGCCCGCCGCGCGCGCGGGTTCGCCGAACTGCCGTACGCCGTACGCCCGGAGGTCCGCCGCGAAGTCGAGGACGCCCCCGATCACCGCCTCGGCGCCCCGCTCCCGGGCCGTGGGCCTGCGGTCGCGGTGCAGCAGCGCACCGTCCGCGCCGATCAGGGCGCCCTTCATCGCGGTGCCGCCCACGTCGAGGGCGATGACATGTCTCACGGGGAACAGTGTGGACGAGGACCCGGGAGAGGTCTAGTCCACTCGAATGGTGTAGACCTTTAGGTGATCATCGGACGAACGTGTGGAATGGACGGCAGTGGTGAAGCGGGGCTGGGTCGGGGCCGGGGTGGCGTTGGCGATGACGGTAGGGGCAGGGGGGTGCGGGGTACTCGGGAGTGACTCCGGAAAGGTGATCCTGAGACTCGTCGCCGCGGACTACGGGGACAGCGCGGCCAACAGCTCCACCACGTACTGGGCGACCGTCGTCAAGGCGTACGAGGAGAAGCACCCCGACGTCGACGTCCAGGTCAGTGTGTACTCCTGGAACGACGTCGACGCCAAGGTGAAGGACATGGTGGACGCCGGGGACGCGCCCGATCTCGCGCAGATCGGCTCCTACGCGGACTACGCCGCCGACGGCCTCCTCTACCGGGCGAGCGACCTGCTCTCCATCCGCACCCAGGCCGACTTCGTCTCCCAGCTCGCCGACGCGGGCAAGGTGCACGGGCAGCAGTACGGCATGCCCTTCGCCTCCTCCACCCGGCTCCTCTTCTACAACAAGGGCCTCTTCGCCAAGGCCGGGATCGCCTCGGCGCCCACCACCTGGGACGAACTCGCCGCCGACGCCGCCAAGTTGAAGGACGCCGGGGTCGAGTACCCGTACGCCCTGCCGCTCGGGCCCGAGGAGGCGCAGGCCGAGGCCATGCAGTGGATGCTCAGCGGGGGCGGGGGGTACACCACCGTCGCCGGGACCTACAGCATCGACTCCGCCGAGAACGTCCAGACGTTCACCTGGCTCAAGGACCACCTCGTCGACAAGGGCCTCACGGGCCCGATCGCCCCCGCCAAGCTCAACCGGGCCACCGCGTTCAGCTCCTTCGCCGCAGGTGACGTCGGCATGCTCATCGGGCACCCCTCACTGATGCGTGCCGCCCGCGACAAGGGAGTCGAGTACGGGATGGTCCCCATGCCGGGCAAGCCCGGCGTCCGGCCGCTCACCATGGGGGTCGCCGACTGGATGACCGCCTTCAGGAAACACGGGCACCAGAACGAGATCGGCAAGTTCCTGGACTTCGTCTACGACGAGCCCAACGTCCTCGCCTTCTCCCGCAAGTACAACCTTCTGCCGGTGACTTCCTCCGCCTCGGCGACAATGTCCGCATCCGAGGAGGACAAGGATCTGGAGCCCTTCCTCGCGCAACTCCCCCTCTCCCAGCTCTACCCCGCCGGCCGCACGTCCTGGGCCACAGTCGCCGCGTCCGTCAAGAAGAGCATCGGCATGGCGGTAGCCCCCGGCGGTGACCCGGAAGCAGTCCTGCGCAAGCTGGAGGTGAACGCGATGGCCGAGGAGCGCCGGCTGTCATAACCCCGGACTACTGTCGAGCCATGCCCGACGATCACCCCCCAGAGCTACCCCCCCTCGCCCTGACGATCCTCGCCCTCGAACGCCGCACGTTCCCCGGCCCCGGCGCCAAGGAACGCGCCATCCGCGAAGAACTCGGCCTCTCCCCCGTCCACTACTACCAACTCCTCAACGCCCTCCTCGACGATCCCCAAGCCCTGAGGTCGGATCCGGTGACGGTGAACCGCCTGCGGAGGGTTCGGGAGCGGAGACGGGAAGAGCGGTAGGGGGCGACGCCGGTCTGCGGGGTGCGAGCCGTGCACGGCTATACCCCCCGCGCCCCTAAAAGACGGGGCTGACGGCCGTACGAAGGCGCGGGCGCTACGAGCTGTGCGTGGTTGGCAGGCGAGGTTGGGCAGGGGGCCGCGTGGACGTGACACCTGACGACGGTGGCCAGCCCTGGTTCTTTAGGGGCGCGGGGAACTGCGCGAGCAACCACTGACGGCCCGCAGGTGAAGTTGTGCAGGGGCCGCGTGGGCGTGACAGCCGACGGCGGTGATCAGCCCTGGTTCTTCAGGGGCGCGGGGAACTGCGCGAGCAACCACTGACGGCCCGCAGGCGAGGTCGTGCAGGTGCCGCCTGGGCGCGAACACCCCCCACCCGCCCGCAGCCGACGCCGTACCCTCGACCCATGGCTACCCACCCCACCCCCCACGGACAGCTAGCCCTGGACACGATCCGGACCCACCCCGCCCGCGCCCTCCTCGCGTTCGACTTCGACGGGACGCTCGCCCCGATCGTGGAGGACCCGGAGACGTCACGCCCGTATCCGGGGACGGTGGAGGCGCTGGCGGCGTTGGCGGAGCGGGGCGCGAGGATCGCGCTCATCACCGGGCGGCCGGCTGAAGTGGCTGTCAGGTATGGGGGGTTCGGGGATGTGGACGGGATGATCGTGCTGGGGCATTACGGTGCGGAGAGGTGGGATCAGGGGACCGGAGAGGTAGTCGCCCCTCCACCGCCCCCCACCCTGGACGACGTCCGACGCGAACTCCCCGCCCTCCTGGGCGACACGGACGCCTGGGTGGAGGAGAAGGGCCGCGCCGTCGCCGTCCACACGCGCCGCGCCAAGGACCCTCAGGGCCTTTGGGAGGCCCTGAGGGAACCCATCACCGACCTGGCCACCCGCCACGCCCTCATCGTCGAACCGGGAAGGCTGGTCCTGGAGATCCGCCCCCCGGGGATGGACAAGGGCGCAGCCCTGACGACCCTGGTGGAGGAGACGAACCCCGCCGCCGTCCTCTACGCGGGCGACGACCTGGGCGACCTCCCCGCGTTCACGGCAGTGGAGACCCTCAGGAAGGCCGACACCCCCGGCATCCTCATCTGCAGCGGGAGCAAGGAGGTCACCGCCCTCACGGACCGGGCGGACCTCACGGTGGACGGCCCCGCCGGCGTCGTCCGTCTCTTGGAGCGACTTCTCGACGAGCTCAGCGGGTCAACGAGTTGAGCTGATCGAGGAACCACTGGGTCGGCGGCAAGGAGGTGGCCGCGGAAGCGAGCCGCTTCGTCCGCTCGGCCCTCTCCTCCCGCGGCATGGACAGCGCGGAGTGCAACGCCTCGGCCGTCTCAAGGACGTCGTACGGATTGACGGTGATGGCGTCGTCGCGAAGCTCCCAGTACGCCCCCGCCTCCCTCGAAAGGACCAGAGCGCACCCGTCGTCGGAGACCACGGGAACCTCCTTCGCGACGAGGTTCATCCCGTCGCGGATGGGGTTCACGAGGGCGACGTCGGCGAGCCGGTACGCCGCGAGGGAGCGCGCGAAGTCGTCCTTGAGGTGGAGGAGTACGGGGGTCCACGTGTCCGTGCCGTACGTGGAGTTGATCTCGTCGGCGACGCGCTGGACCTCGTCCATGTAGTCCCGGTACACCTTGAGGTCCTGCCGGGAGGGGTACGCGAAGGCGACGTGGACGACGCGGTCGTGCCACTCGGGGTGGGTGTCGAGGAGATGGCGGTAGGCCAGCAGCCCTCGGACGATGTTCTTGGACAGCTCGGTCCGGTCGACCCGTACGACGGTGAGGCGCCCCTCCCCGATCTCCTCCCGGAGGGACGCGATCCGGTCCCGTACGTCGGGCTGATCGGCCCGCTCACGGAGGAAGTCGGCGTCGGCCCCTAGGGGATGCACCCCGATACCCGTAGTACCCGTCCCGTTGGGACAGCAGTCGGCGAACGCGTCGGCCCACCTGCGCGTGAGGAACCCGAGTCGGTCGGCGGACAGCATGCTCCCCAGCAACTGCTCCCGGATGTCCTCGGGGAGCAGCGCGAAGTAGTCCGGCGGAGCCCACGGCGTGTGGGAGAAGTGCCCGATCCGCAGGTCGGGCCGCAGCGACCGCAGCATCCCGGGGACGAGGCACAGGTGATAGTCCTGCACCAGCACGGCCGCCCCCTCGGCGGCCCCCTCCGCGAGGGCCCGCGCGAACGCCCGGTTGTACTCCTCGTAGGAGGCCCACTGCCGTCTGAACTCCGCGTCGAAGACCGGCTCCATGGGCGTCTGGTAGAGCATGTGGTGGACGAACCACAGCACCGAGTTGGCGATCCCGTTGTACGCGTCGGCGTGCACGTCGGCCGGGATGTCGAGCATCCGCGTACCGGCCTCGCCGACCCCTTGCCGCACGGCCTCCCGGTCGCCGTCGGACAACGCGCTGCACACCCACAGCGCCCCGGCGTCCGGATCGATCGCGGAGAGCCCGGAGACCACTCCGCCGCCACCCCGCTTGGCGTGCAGCGAACCGTCGTCGCCGACGGAGTACGAGACCGGCCCCCGGTTGGAGGCGACCAGCACACGCGCAGAACCGAACGTCATACGCGTGAACCTAGCCAGGCGCCGCACCGCTCAAACGCGGGGAACGTATACATGGCATGGGACACAGGGGTATGCCCCACCTCCGATACCGCTCCCGTACCCCTCACGTAGTGGTCCCGTAGTACCCGGACAGCCCCCGTAGTACCCCGGAGCCACTCACGCACCGCTCCCGGCCCGCCGCCCGCACCCCCTCATGCCACCTTCCGCCGCGCATACTCCGCCACCTCCACCATCGGCGGCCTCTCCTCCGTGTCCACGGAGTACGTCCGCGCCTCGAACCCACCCTCCCCCCGCTCGAACTGGGTCAGCGCCGGACGGATCAAGTGCCCGCGTGCCAGCCGGAGTTGAGCGGTCCGGTAGATCGCCGCGGACATCCGCCCCAGCGCCTGCCCGTCCTGATGCCGGTGCTTGCGCACCCCGATGTCGACCTGCGCGAGCGCGTCCAGCCCGACGAGGTGCAGCGCGTCCACGAGCATCCCCAGCTCGACCCCGTACCCGACAGGGAACGGCAGTTGCTCCAGAAGACTCCGCCGCGCCGCGTACTCCCCGCCCAACGGCTGCACGAACCCGGCGAGTTGGGGCCAGTGCATGTTCAGCAGCGGCCGGGCCATCAGCTCGGTGACCCGCCCGCCCTGCCCGGACGCCCCCGCGAGGGGACGGTCGTACATCCCCTTCACCAGATCCACCCCCGGATCGGTCAGCAGCGGCCCGACGATCCCGGAGACGAAGTCGGAGGAGAAGTCACGCAGATCGGCGTCGATGAAGCAGACGATGTCGCCGGTGGTGGCGAGGAGGGACCGCCACAGAACCTCACCCTTGCCGGGGACGGCGGGGATCCGGGGGAGGATGTCGTCGCGGTGGACGACCCGCGCGCCGGCGGACGCCGCGACCTCGGCGGTGCGGTCGGTGGACCCGGAGTCGACCACGACCAGCTCGTCGACGAGGGGCACCTGGAGCATCAGGTCGTGGCGGATGACGGCGACGATGTCCCCGACGGTCGCCTCCTCGTTCAGCGCGGGCAGGACCACGGAGACGGTCTGACCGGACGCGCGTTTCGCCGCCATGATCCGGTGCAGGGGGCGATCGGTCACAGACCAGGAGCGGGTGGCCAGCCAGCGCTCGACTTCTTCCAGCACAGTCAGCGGCTCCTCACTGTCACGGTCACGCTGCCCAGCGTGATCCATCTCGCGCTTCGGACGACTATCTCAACTGTCGTGGCATTCGGTTACAGTCTTGAACAACGCTGGTGACCATCGCATGTCGAGGCTCACCGGCCGACAACCGCATGCATAACTTCATACCGCTCATCCAGAGGGGCAGAGGGATACGGCCCGATGAAGCCCCGGCAACCCTCCAGCCGGTCTCGTGCGTGATCACGCCGCGAGGCTCCCGGCTAGGGAAGGTGCCAAATCCGTCTCACGGCGAGGTGCGCCGTGAGGAAGATGAGGAGAAAGGGCCTCGCCTCCATGGCTGTGCAGACCGTCGCCACGAACGCCGCAGACACGAACCCCGGCGCCACCAACACCGTCGATCTCGGCCCCGCCGAAGCGCTGAGCTGCCGCGAGTGCGGCCACCGCGTCCCCCTCGGCCCCTCCTTCGCCTGCGAGGAGTGTTTCGGGCCCTTGGAGATCGCGTACGACTTCACCTCGTACGACACCGAGGAACTGCGCGCCCGCATCGAGTCCGGCCCCGCGAACATCTGGCGCTACGCCCCCCTCCTCCCCGTCCCCGCGAACGTCGCCGACAAGCCGAACATCAACCCCGGCTGGACGAAACTCGTCAAGGCGGACAACCTGGCGGCCGCCCTCGGCGTCTCTCCGGGCAAGCTGTTCGTGAAGGACGACTCCGGCAACCCCACCCACTCCTTCAAGGACCGCGTCGTCGCCCAGGCGCTCGAAGCCGCGCGCGCCTTCGGGTTCACCACGCTGTCCTGCTCCTCGACCGGCAACCTCGCCGGCGCGGTCGGTGCCGCCGCCGCCCGCGCGGGCCTGCGCTCCTGCGTGTTCATCCCGCACGACCTGGAGCAGGGCAAGATCGTCATGGCCGCGGTGTACGGCGGTGAGCTGGTCGGCATCGAGGGCAACTACGACGACGTCAACCGCTTCTGCTCCGAGCTGATCGGCGACTCCGCGGGGGAGGGCTGGGGTTTCGTCAACGTCAACCTGCGGCCGTACTACGCCGAGGGTTCCAAGACGCTGGCGTACGAGATCTGCGAGCAGCTCGGCTGGGAACTTCCGGACCAGCTCGTCGTCCCGATCGCCTCCGGATCGCAGCTCACGAAGATCGACAAGGGGCTCCAGGAGCTGGTCAAGCTGGGGCTCGTCGAGGACAAGCCGTACAAGATCTTCGGGGCGCAGGCGGAGGGATGCTCGCCGGTGTCCGTCGCGTACAAGGCGGGCCACGACGTCGTCCGGCCGCAGAAGCCCGACACCATCGCGAAGTCGCTGGCCATCGGGAATCCGGCGGACGGGCCGTACGTGCTGGACATCGCGCGGCGCACCGGCGGGGCCGTGGAGGACGTCACCGACGAGCAGATCGTGGACGCGATCAAGCTGCTCGCGCGGACCGAGGGGATCTTCGCGGAGACGGCGGGCGGGGTGACGGTCGGGGTGACGCGCAAGCTGATCGAGGACGGCGTGCTGGATCCGTCCCTGACGACGGTCGTGCTGAACACCGGTGACGGCCTGAAGACCCTCGACGCGGTGGCCGGGACCGGCCTCACCGCGACCATCCGCCCGACCCTGGACTCCTTCCGAGAGGCTGGCCTCGCATGAGCGTCACTGTTCGTATCCCGACCATCCTGCGCACCTACACGGGCGGGCAGGCCGAGGTGAGCGCCGAGGGCGGGACCCTGGGGGAGGTCATCGCGGACCTGGAGAAGAACCACACGGGGATCGCCGCGCGGGTTCTGGACGACCAGGGGAAGCTGCGGCGGTTCGTCAACGTGTACGTCAACGACGATGACGTCCGCTTCGAGCAGGGGCTGGAGACGGCGACCCCTGACGGCGCCGGGGTCTCGATCATCCCGGCGGTTGCCGGGGGTTGATCCTGCGGGGTTGACCTAATGTCATTACCGGCGGGTAGTAACCGTCAGTAATGCACCTCACTCATTGTTAATCCAATTGCCCTCTCTGCTTCGAAGCGGAGGGGGCAATTCTGTGTGGTTGAACGAGGTAAGGTTGGGGAACCCGCTTCCGTTTGATCTGCCGGGAGCCCTTGATTTCTGCCTTACAGCCGACAAGAAGCAGCCAAACTGCGCGCCTCTTGGGTGGCATTTGCGGCATATGTCAGGCCCGACTTGCCCTGAACTCTCCTGAATTCTCACCACATTCCGGATCGAGTGCGTCCAGAATTCTCGTCCGATTGACCTGTTGCAGACGGCAGTTGGACAGATAGATTCAGCCGCGGTCGACGCGTTCCGGCGCACGCCCCCAAACCGTGGGGGGTGAGGTCTGACCCGGACCCGCGAAGTGCGGGTCTGTGCAAGGGCCAGTAATAGGGGAGTTAGGCATGGCTCAGGGCACCGTCAAGTGGTTCAACGCGGAGAAGGGGTACGGCTTCATCGCGGTCGACGGTGGTGCGGACGTCTTCGTCCACTACAGCGCCATTCAGATGGACGGCTA
>DATCQX010000762.1:0-4286 GCA_036569285.1 Streptomyces sp. | reverse complement strand
CGGTGTCACCGATGCCGGGCCTGTTCCCAGCGTCACCGGCACCGGGCCCCCCGCTCCCTTCGCTCTCGGCGGTGCGATCCCGAACTCCCTCAGCTTTCGGCGGCCCTCCTCCGTGATGTCGTCCGTCGACCATGCCGGGGTCAGGACGCGGTGGACCGTCACCTCGTGGAATCCCTGGGCCTGCAGGGCGTGTTCGATGTCGGTCGTCATCGTTTCGATCGCGGGGCAGCCGGTGTAGGTGGGGGTGAGGTCGACCTCGACCGTGCCTGTGTCCTGGACGTGCACCGCGCGGACCACGCCGAGTTCGCTGAGGGTGAGGACGGGCAGCTCGGGGTCGGGGACGGCGCCGGCGATGGCCAGGAGCTGCTCCTCCAGGGGGGTGGGGGACGTCACCATGTCGCCCCCGGGTGGCTGCGGTGGAGGTGCTGCATCTCGGCGAGCATCCGGCCGAACGACTCGGTGTGCAGGCCCTGGCGACCGGCGCCGGCGGACCAGGCGCCGGTGCGGGGGCCGTCGGGGACGGGGAGCCCGGCGCGGGTGAGGGTCGCCCCGACGGACTCCAGCCAGGCCGCCTCCAGGGGGCCGGGGTCGACGTCCAGCCCCTCCACCGGCTGGAACATCTCGCCCGTGAACCGCCACAGCGCCTCGCACGCCGCACGCGTCCGCCGGTGGCTCTCCTCGGTGCCGTCGCCCAGACGCAGCGTCCACTGCTCGGCGTGGTCGCGGTGGTACGCGGTCTCCTTGACGGCCTTCGCGGCGAGGCCGCTGAACTCGCTGTCCCCGCGCGCGAGTTCGTCGTACAGGAGGTGCTGGTACGTGGAGAAGTAGAGCTGGCGGACGATGGTGTGCGCGAAGTCGCCGTTCGGCTGCTCCACGAGCTGGAGGTTGCGGAAGGCACGCTCCTCACGGAGGTAGGCCAACTCGTCCTCGTCACCGGTCATCGAGAGGAGGACTCGGGCCTGGCCCAGGAGATCGAGCGCGATGTTGGCGAGGGCCAGCTCCTCCTCCAGCACCGGGGCGTGCCCCAGCCATTCGCCCAGGCGGTGGGAGAGGATCAGGGCGTCGTCGCCCAGGGCCAGGGCGGCCGGGGACGAGACGACCTGGGCGCTGTCGCCGAGGGCTAGGGCGGCCGGGGGCGAGACGGCCAAGTTGTTGTCGCCCAGAGTTGGGGCCGGGGGCGGTGCGTCGTGCGCGGGCGCCGTGCGCGGTTCGGTGCGCGGAGTCGGTGAGCTGTGCGGCAGGCCGGCGGCCGACGGTGAGGTGTGCGGGTGCGTCACAGGTGTTTCACCCCCTCCGGGATGTCGTAGAACGTCGGGTGGCGGTAGGGCTTGTCGGCGGACGGGTCGAAGAAGGGGTCCTTCTCGTCGGGGGAGGAGGCGGTGATCGCGGCGGAGGGGACGACCCAGAGGGAGACACCCTCGCCTCGGCGCGTGTACAGGTCGCGGGCGTTGCGCAGGGCCAGCTCCGCGTCCGGCGCGTGGAGGCTGCCCGCGTGGGTGTGGGCGAGGCCTCGGCGGGAGCGGACGAAGACCTCCCAGAGGGGCCAGTCGGTGTTCATGCGCGCGCTCCTGTCTCGCCGGGGTGCTTCGCCGAGCCGTGCTGGGCCGAGCCCTGCTCCGCCGAACCGTGTTTCGCCGCGTACGCCGCTGCCGCCTCCCTGACCCAGGCGCCCTCCTCATGGGCCCGCCTGCGTTGGGTGATGCGCTGCTCGTTGCACGGGCCGTTGCCCTTGAGGACCTCCTTGAACTCCGACCAGTCGATCGGGCCGAAGTCGTGGTGCCCCCGCTCCTCGTTCCACCTCAGGTCAGGGTCGGGGAGGGTGAGGCCCAGGGACTCCGCCTGGGGGACGCAGATGTCCACGAAGCGCTGGCGCAGTTCGTCGTTCGAGTGGCGCTTGATCTTCCAGGCCATCGACTGCGCGGAGTGCGCCGACTCGTCGTCCGGCGGGCCGAACATCATCAGGGACGGCCACCACCAGCGGTCCACCGCGTCCTGGGCCATCGCGTGCTGTTCGCTCGTGCCGTTGCTCAGGGCCAGCAGGAGTTCGTAGCCCTGGCGCTGGTGGAACGACTCCTCCTTGCAGATCCGCACCATCGCCCGCGCGTAGGGGCCGTAGGAGCAGCGGCACAGGGGGACCTGGTTCGTGATCGCCGCGCCGTCCACCAGCCAGCCGATCGCTCCGACGTCCGCCCAGGTCAAGGTGGGGTAGTTGAAGATCGAGGAGTACTTCTGGCGGCCGGAGTGGAGCTTGTCGAGCAGTTCGTCGCGGCCTGTGCCCAGCGTTTCGGCCGCGCTGTACAGGTACAGGCCGTGTCCCGCCTCGTCCTGCACCTTCGCCATCAGGATCGCCTTGCGGCGCAGGGACGGGGCGCGTGTGATCCAGTTCGCCTCCGGCTGCATGCCGATGATCTCCGAGTGCGCGTGCTGGGCGATCTGCCGCACCAGCGTCGCCCGGTAGGCGTCCGGCATCCAGTCGCGCGGTTCGACACGGTCGTCCGCCGCCACGGCCGCGTCGAACATCCGCTGCTGCTCATCCGCCTCGGAGCGGTCCCGCTCCGCCACTGTCGCCATCCGATCCCCCTTCGACTGCCCCAACCGCACTTCCCGACCGATCGTTCGGTCCGTCCGATTCCATGGTGAGACCCCCGACCAGGCGTGTCAACAGCTCCCCGCCCCCCTGTGGATAACTCCCCGAACCCCCATCACCCGGGCCCGAAGGCTGCGCCCACCCCACCTCCTGAGTACCGTGCCGTGAAGCCGTCCCCGCGACGGCCACCCGACACACAGACCTGAACCACCGGAAACGGGGCGGAATGAACACGCGCGACAACGCTCCGCTAGGCACACCGAACGAACCGACCCCCACCCCCTCCGACCCCCCTCACACCCCGCCCGACCCCGAGAACCCGGGCCGGGCCGGGGCGGACAGCGAGTCGCCGGGGGCCGGAGAGCGGAGCGATGAGGAGTCGGGGGCGGGTGTGCCGGGGCGGCCAAGGGCGCACGGCGCGAGTTCGGCTGGGGCAGAGGCGGCGCTGTCCGAGGCGCTTGGTGTGGAAGGGGTGCCTTCGGCTGCGTCGGCTATGCGGACGCAGCGTGGTGAAGGGTCGAGGCGGGACGGCGAGGGTGGGGAGATGCCGAAGCGTGGCGAGGAGCTGGGGGCGGGTGAGGACGAGGCGGCGCTGTCTGAGGCGCCTGGCGTGGGAAGGGTGCCTTTGAGTGCGTCGGATGTGCGGACGTCGAGTGGTGAAGGGCCGGGGCGGGGTAGCGAGGGTGGGGAGCAGCCGGGGGCGGGTGGTGTGAGTTCGGTGGAAGGTGCGGCAGTGCGGGCTGAGGTGTCCGGTCGGGAGACGGTGGTCTCGGGTGCGTCGGCTGCGCGGACGCCCCGTAGTGAGGAGTCGGTGCGGGAGGGGACGGCTGGTGAGGTGACAGGAGAAGGAAGCGTGAACTCGGACGAGGGTGAGTCGACGCGGGCTGAGGCGTCCGGCGGGGAAGCGGCTGCTTCGGACCCGTCGGCTTCGGATGCGCCCACCTCGGACGTGCCGGCCCGCGAGGAGCTGAGCGGCGAGGCAGGTGGGGACGCTGACGCCCCCGCCGGGCCCGCGCCCTCCTCTCCCGCCGGGCCCTCGCCCTCCACCAAGACCTCGCCTCGCTCCGAGATCCCGGCTCCCTCCGAGATCCCGGCTCCCTCCGAGACTCCGGCTCCCTCTGAGACTCCGGCCCTCTCCGAGACCTTGGCCTCCTCTCAGACACCGGCTTCCTCTGAGACTCCGGCTCCCTCTGAGACCCCGGCTTCCTCCGAGACACCGGCTTCCTCCGAGACTCCGGCTCCCTCTGAGATCCCGGCTCCCCCCGACGCCCAGGCCCTCTCCAAGCCCCCGGCCTCCTCTAAGCAGCCCGCACCCTCACCCTCCGAACCCCCAGCCCCCCTCGCCCCCGCCTCCCCCGCACTCACCGCCCCTCTATCCCCCCAGCGGCCCACCACCCTCGCCGCCCTCTCCCTCCGCACCCAGATAGCGGTAGCCGCCGTAGTGGCCACCGTCGCCGCCGTGGCTGTCGTGCACATCGGCATGGTGTTCCTGCACGTCGCCCCGTCGAACACCGTGAGCAAGGCGCACGCGGAGGCGCTGGACGACTGGGTCTACCCGGAGTTCGAGCAGAACTGGAAGCTGTTCGCGCCGAATCCGTTGCAGCAGGACATCGCGGTGCAGGTGAGGGCGGAGGTGAGGTCGTCGGACGGGGGGTACCGGACGACGGGGTGGTACGACCTGTCGGCGGCGGACGGGAGG
>DATCQX010000761.1:0-6187 GCA_036569285.1 Streptomyces sp. | reverse complement strand
GAGATCAGCGGCGGCGCGAGCTGGACGACCGGGTCGCCACGGTCGTCCGCACGGCAGTACAGGCCGTTCTCGAAGAGGGCCTTGGAGAGGAAGCCGTAGAGGATGCGCTCGGTCTCGTCGGCGTCGAAGGACTCCTTCGTCGCCTTGTCCTTGACGAGTTCGATGCCGTAGAAGAAGCCGTTGCCGCGGACGTCCCCGACGATCGGGAGGTCGTGCAGCTTCTCCAGGGTCGCGCGGAACGCGGACTCGTTGTCGAGGACGTGCTGGTTGAGGTTCTCACGCTCGAAGAGGTCGAGGTTGGCGAGGGCGACGGCCGCGGAGACGGGGTGGCCGCCGAAGGTGTAGCCGTGCAGGAAGGCGTTGCCGTCCTTGTAGAAGGGCTCGGCGAGACGGTCGGAGACGACGCAGGCGCCGATCGGGGAGTAGCCCGACGTCATGCCCTTCGCGCAGGTGATCATGTCCGGGACGTAACCGAACTTGTCGCACGCGAACGTCGTCCCGAGCCGCCCGAACGCGCAGATCACCTCGTCCGACACGAGCAGGACGTCGTACTGGTCGCAGATCTCGCGCACCCGCTGGAAGTAGCCGGGCGGCGGCGGGAAGCAGCCGCCCGCGTTCTGGACGGGCTCCAGGAAGACGGCGGCCACGGTGTCCGGGCCCTCGAAGAGGATCTGCTGCTCGATCTGGTCGGCGGCCCAGCGGCCGAACGCCACCGGGTCGTCGCCGTGGATCGGGGCGCGGTAGAGGTTGGTGTTGGCGACCTTGTGCGCGCCGGGCACGAGGGGCTCGAAGGGGGCGCGCAGCGGGGGCAGGCCGGTGATGGACAGGGCGCCGTGGGTGGTGCCGTGGTAGGCGACCGTCCGGGAGATCACCTTGTGCTTGGTCGGCTTGCCGGTCAGCTTGAAGTACTGCTTCGCCAGCTTCCACGCCGTCTCGACGGCCTCGCCGCCGCCGGTCGTGAAGAACACCTTGTTCAGGTCGCCGGGCGCCTCCCCCGCGAGGCGCTCCGCCAGCTCGATCGCCTTCGGGTGCGCGTAGGACCACACCGGGAAGAACGCCAGCTCCTGCGCCTGCTTGAACGCGGTCTCGGCGAGTTCGGTGCGGCCGTGGCCCGCCTGGACGACGAAGAGGCCGGCCAGGCCGTCGAGGTAGCGGCGGCCACGGTCGTCGTAGATGTAGGTGCCCTCGCCGCGGACGATCGTCGGGACGGGGGAGTTCTCGTAGGACGACATGCGGGTGAAGTGCATCCACAGGTGGTCGTACGCGGACTTGCTGAGGTCCTTCGCTGTCATCGGGTTCCCCACATGTAGGTCTGCTTCTTGAGCTTCAGGTAGACGAAGCTCTCGGTGGAGCGCACACCGGGGAGGGCCCGGATGCGGCGGTTGATGACCTCCAGGAGGTGGTCGTCGTCCTCGCAGACGATCTCCACCATCAGGTCGAAGGAACCGGCGGTCATCACCACGTACTCGCATTCGTCCATGGCCGTGAGCGCGTCCGCGACGGTCTCGACGTCCCCTTCGACGTGCACCCCGACCATGGCCTGACGGCGGAAGCCGACGGTCAGCGGGTCGGTGACCGCGACGATCTGCATCACACCCTGGTCGAGCAGTTTCTGCACGCGCTGGCGCACCGCCGCCTCGGAGAGGCCGACGGCCTTGCCGATCGCCGCGTAGGGGCGGCGGCCGTCCTCCTGGAGCTGCTCGATGATCGCGAGGCTGACGGAGTCGAGGTGCTTGTCGGCGCCCCGGCCGGCGTGCTTGTCGGTGCTTCGGTTGGCCACGGGGCCACTGTGCATGACGTCTCGTTCGTTTCGCAAGGCCGTTTCGATGAAATCCGTTGTCGTGATGCTCAGGATCTGCGGATTTCGTAAGGGTGGCGGGATCGTGGGGTTGAAAACGTGAGGCGGCGGATTAGGGTGGTGTCTCAGTCAGTGGACACCTGCACTTCTGGAGGAACCGGCCGTGAGCACCGAACCGCGTCGGCTGCGCAACTACATCGGCGGCGAGTTCCGTGACGCCGCCGACGGACGGACCACCGAGGTGGTCAACCCCGTCACGGGCGAGACCTACGCCACCGCCCCCCTCTCCGGCCCGGCCGACGTCGACGCCGCGATGGCCGCAGCCGTTGCCGCGTTCCCCGGCTGGCGGGACACCACCCCCGCCGAGCGGCAGCGCGCGCTGCTGAAGATCGCCGACGCGTTCGAGGAGCGCGCCGAGGACCTCATAGCCGCCGAGGTCGAGAACACCGGCAAGCCGATCGGGCTGACCCGCACCGAAGAGGTACCGCCGATGGTGGACCAGATCCGGTTCTTCGCGGGCGCCGCGCGCATGCTGGAAGGGCGCTCCGCCGGGGAGTACCTGGAGGGGCTGACCTCCATGATCCGGCGCGAGCCCGTCGGGGTCTGCGCGCAGGTCGCGCCCTGGAACTACCCGATGATGATGGCCGTCTGGAAGTTCGCGCCGGCCATCGCCGCGGGCAACACGGTCGTGCTGAAGCCGTCCGACACGACCCCGGCGTCCACCGTCCTCATCGCCGAGATCCTCGGCTCGATCCTGCCGCCCGGCGTCTTCAACGTCGTCTGCGGCGACCGTGACACCGGACGCCTCATGGTCGAGCACCCGACGCCCGCCATGGCCTCCATCACCGGCTCCGTGCGGGCCGGGATGGCCGTCGCCGAGTCCGCGTCCAAGGACCTCAAGCGGGTCCACCTGGAGCTGGGCGGCAAGGCTCCCGTCGTCGTCTTCGAGGACACCGACATCGCCAAGGCCGTCGAGGGCATCTCCGTCGCCGGGTTCTTCAACGCCGGTCAGGACTGCACGGCGGCCACGCGCGTCCTCGTCCACGAGTCCATCCACGACGAGTTCGTCGCCGCGCTCGCGAAGGCCGCCGCCGAGACGAAGACCGGGCTGCCGGACGACGAGGACGTGCTGTACGGCCCGCTCAACAACCCGAACCAGCTCGCCCAGGTCTCCGGGTTCGTCGAGCGGCTGCCCGCGCACGCCAAGGTGGAGGCCGGGGGGCACCGGGTCGGCGAGAAAGGATTCTTCTACGCGCCGACCGTCGTCTCCGGGGTGAAGCAGGACGACGAGATCGTCCAGAACGAGGTCTTCGGGCCCGTCATCACCGTCCAGTCCTTCACGGACGAGGACCAGGCCGTCGCCTGGGCCAACGGCGTCGACTACGCGCTCGCGTCCTCCGTGTGGACCAAGGACCACGGGCGGGCCATGCGGATGTCCCGGCGCCTCGACTTCGGGTGCGTGTGGATCAACACGCACATTCCGCTGGCCGCGGAGATGCCGCACGGGGGGTTCAAGAAGTCCGGGTACGGCAAGGACCTGTCGGGGTACGGGTTCGAGGACTACACGCGGATCAAGCACGTGATGACCGCGCTGGACGCCTAGACAGTGTTTTAGGAAACGTCAGTTGATCACGCACGGCCGCGGTGGGCGAGGTGCTCTCGCCCGCCGCTCCTTCCTGACCGCCCTCAGCGGCGCCGCGCTGGCCGGATGCGGGGTTCAGGCCGCCTACGTACGGCCCGGCGAGCGCGCCGCCGTCGACCGGTCCGCCCGTGACCGGCGCGTCGTGTTCGCCAACTGGCCCCTCTACATCGACACCTCGGACGACGGCTCCGCGCGGCCCACCCTGCGGGAGTTCACCCGGCGGACCGGGGTCGCCGTCTCCTACAGCGAGGACATCAACGACAACGACGAGTTCTTCGGGAAGGTCAGCCCCGCGCTGATGAACCATCAGCCGACCGGGCGGGACCTCGTCGTGATGAGCGACTGGATGTGCGCGCGGTTCGTGCGGCTCGGGTGGGTCCAGGAGATGGACCGGCACCGGCAGCCGCACGTCGCCGCCGAACTGGACCCGCTGCTGCGGACGCCCGTCTTCGACCCCGGACGCCGGTTCACCGTGCCCTGGCAGTCCGGGATCACCGGCATCGCCTACAACCGGCGCCTGGTGGGGCGGGAGATCCGCAGCGTCTCCGACCTGTGGGCGCCCGACCTCAAAGGGCGCGTCACCCTCCTGTCCGGCCTCGACGAGTCCTTCGCGCTTCTCATGCAGGGCAACGGCGTCGACGTCCGCCACTGGACCGGCGACGACTTCGCCCTGATCTGCGAGCAGGTCGAGCGGGAGGTGCGGCGCGGACAGATCCGGCGCTTCACCGGCAACGACTACACGAAAGACCTCGTCAGCGGGGACGTCCTCGCCTGCCAGGCCTACTCCGGCGACGTCGTCCAACTCCAGGCCGACAACCCCGACATCCGGTTCGTCGTCCCCGAGGAAGGGGGCGAACTCTGGGCCGACTCCCTCATGATCCCCGACCTCGCCACCCACAAATCCGACGCCGAGCGCCTCATCGACTACTACTACGAACCGTCCGTCGCCGCGGAGCTCGCGGCATGGGTGAACTATGTGTGCCCGGTGCCCGCCGCGCAGGGGGTGATGGCGGATTCCTCCGACGCGGATACAGCCGCCCTCGCCGCGAACCCGCTGATCTTTCCCGACACGGAGATGCGGAAGCGGCTGGCGGTGGCCCGGGACATCACGAGCCGGGAGCGGGCGGGGTTCGCGAAGAGGTGGAACGGGATCGTGGGGTTGTAAAGGGGATGTGGGGGGGGGCTGGTTTCGGGGTCAGCCCCAGGTTGCTTGCAGGTCTGCGCAGCGGACGGTGATCGTCGCGTCGGTCAGTGCGATCTCGTGGACGCATCCGTCGTCGTCCGGGAGGATCTCGTCGAGGAGGACGGTGCCCACGGGCAGGCAGTCGACGGCTTGCGCGCGGTCGATGGAGAAGTGGCGGACGCCGGAGTAGGCGATCCGCAGGCCGGTGTCGTGCTTCCAGCGGTTCGGCGCGAACTCCAGGACGAGGCTGCCGGTCCTGTCGCCGGCGAGGTGGACGGCCGCCGGCTCCAGGTCCTTGACACAGTGGGTCGCGTCCGCGATGTCGTAGTGGCCGGGCGCGGTGGCGAAGGCGCGGGCGCCGGGTGGGAGGCGGTCGCGGAGGGCGGGGAGAACGGCCAGGTAGGCGGTGGCGTCCAGGCGGAAGCCGATGGGGTCCCGGGTGGTTTCGACGTATCGCATTCCGTGGTTCTCCGTGGTCCTCGGGCAGGGGTGGACGGTGACGGCGGTGCCGCGTCTGCTCTTTGGCTGGACGACGTTGTCGTCGCCCAGCGTTGTCGGGTCACCTGGCCAGTACCCGGCGGTACGCGTTCTCGTCGGTCTCGCTGAAGACTGTGAAGACCACTCGGTCGAACCGGTCCGGGTGGGTGTCGAGCCAGTCGGTGACCGTGTGGACGGCGATCGGGGCCGCTGACTCCTTCGGGTAGCCGAAGACGCCGGTGCTGATGGCGCAGAGGCCGACGGTGCGGATGTCGTCCAGTTCGGCGGCGAGGTCGAGGCAGGCGCGGTAGGAGGCGGCGAGGGCTTCGGCGTCGGTGGGGGAGGGGCGGCCCTGGACGACCGGTCCGACCGTGTGCAGGACGTAGCGGGCGGGGAGGTGGTAGCCGCGGGTGATTTTCGCGATGCCTGTCGGCTCGGGGGCGCCTTGTGCGTCGTACACCGTGTTGCAGTCGTCCCGCAGACGGGGGCCCGCCGCGGAGTGGATCGCGTTGTCGACGCAGGGGTGCAGGGGGCGGAAGCAGCCCAGGAGACCGCTGTTCGCCGCGTTGACGATCGCGTCCGTCGCCAGCGTGGTGATGTCGCCGCGCCACAGGGCCGTGCGGCCGTCGAGGGTGGGGAGGTCGTCCGGGTGGGCCGTGGGGCGGAGGCCGCGTTCGCCGCCTAGGAGCGCGTCCAGTTCGGGCGCCGTGCCCTCGGGGAGGGGGCCGGGGTCGCGGACCGTCAGCAGTGCGCGGAGGACCTGGCGGGCGGTGGCCGGGTCGGTCAGCTCCGGGAGGGAGCCCGGGGCAAGACCCAGGCGGGCGATCGCGGGGTCACCGGTCATGCGGCGCAGGGTTTCCCGGACGTGGCTGTCGAGGCGGGCCGCGTCCGCGGGGGGTGCGGTGGGGGTGAAGGGGGCGTCGAGAGCGATCGCGTCCCGGTACGCGGAGAGGGGGAGGACCGCGGGGCCCCTCTGGGGGGTGAGGAAAGAGGGCGCGGAAAAGGGGGAGTTCGGCATGTCAGGGCACCAGGAAACCGTCCGCCCGCATCGGGACCGACAGGGTTCTTGCGGTGGTCGGGTTTGCGG
>DATCQX010000760.1:0-6596 GCA_036569285.1 Streptomyces sp. | reverse complement strand
GTGGCAGAAGTACTTGCCGCCGAACTGCGCGCCGATCCCGATCTTCTGGGTCAGCTCGAAGACCTTCTCCTCCAGCTCCTTGTCCCGGAAGCCGTGCCCGAGCGCGGAGCCCTCGGTGGGGGCCTCGTCGAGGTAGTGCGCGGAGGCGTACTTCGCGGTCTTCAGGGCGTACTCGGCGGACGTCCCGCCGACGACGATCGCGAGGTGGTACGGCGGGCAGGCGGCCGTCCCGAGCGAACGGATCTTCTCCTCCAGGAACTTCATCATGGAGGCCTCGTTCAGGACGGCCTTGGTCTCCTGGTACAGGAAGGACTTGTTGGCGGAGCCGCCGCCCTTGGCCATGAAGAGGAACTTGTAGGCGCCGCCGTCGGTGGCGTACAGCTCGATCTGCGCGGGGAGGTTGGAGCCGGTGTTCTTCTCCTCCCACATGGTGATCGGGGCCATCTGGGAGTAGCGCAGGTTGAGGTTGAGGTAGGCGTCGTAGATGCCGCGGCTGAGCGCCTCCTCGTCGCCCCCGCGCGTGAGGACGTTCTGTCCGCGCTTGCCCATGACGATCGCCGTGCCGGTGTCCTGGCACATCGGAAGGACGCCCGCCGCCGCGATGTTCGCGTTCTTCAGCAGGTCGAGGGCGACGAACTTGTCGTTGGCGGACGCCTCCGGGTCGTCGACGATCCGGCGCAGCTGCGCGAGGTGGGCGGGGCGCAGGTAGTGCTGGATGTCGTGGATGGCCTCCTCGGCGAGCTTGCGCAGCGCCTCGGGCTCGACCGTGAGGAACGTCCGCCCGTCCGGCCCCTCGACGGTGGAGACGCCTTCGGAGGTCACCAGGCGGTAGGGCGTGGTGTCCTCTCCCAGGGGCAGCAGATCGGTGTACGCGAACTCAGGCATCGAGCCCATTCCTCACTTGACGGGTCAGCGGCCGGCCTCCATTGGCAAGCGTTCTCCAGACTAGAACCTGCCGCCGACAACGCCTCGGTGAGGCAAGGCTTAGTTGGATGATACGGAGAACACGGCAGGGGTGTCGCGATCTATCGTGTTTGGGTACGCTGCTGCCGTGGACCTTCAGAAGCAGACCGACCTGCGCGCCTCGGACGCCGACCGCGACCGCGTCGCCGACATACTGCGTGACGCCCTGGCGGAGGGCCGTCTCACGGCGGACGAGCACGCCGAGCGCGTCGAGGGCGTGCTCGCCGCGAAGACGGTCGGTGAGCTGGAGGTGTTCGTCAAGGACCTCCCCGCCGCCCACCCGACGCGGACGACGGCCCCGCCCCGCCCGACGGAGTCGGGGCTCCCGGCCGAGCCGGACGAGAACATCGTCGCCGTCTTCAGCAGTGCCACCCGGCGCGGGCGCTGGCGCGCGGGGCGTCGCCTGCACGCGTACGCGGTGTTCGGGAGCGTCGAGATCGACCTCAGTGAGGCGCTCTTCGAGTACCAGCAGGTCGTCATCAAGGCGTACGCGGTGTTCGGGAGCGTGGAGGTGCGCGTCCCGGAGAACGTGTCGCTGCGGGGTACCGGCGGCGGTGTCCTCGGCAGCTTCGAGGTCAGCACGCTCGACTCGGGCGATCCGAACACGCCGGTGGTGTATCTGGACGGCTGGGCGGTACTCGGCAGCGTGGAGGGCCGGCCCCGGCGCGGGCGTCTCGTCGCGGACATTCTCGATCGGGTTCAGCGCAAGGTGGACCGCGGTCTGCACAAGCATCTGGACCGTTGACGCCGCCAAGGGAAAGCGGAGACCAGGGTTCGGAACTCAGTGCATAGGTGCGCGTACAGCGGGTAGGGCTTGCTGCATCGCCTCTCGCAATCGTCTCTCGCTCGCGAAGCCGTCGTCAGGAGTAGACCGTGCTGCAACCGCCGCATTCGTCCCTGGTAGCTGCCGTTCCGGCACAGCGGGTGCCAGTGCGGGACCAAGACGCCCCCTGGCACACCGACGCGGTGTGCCGTCGCGACGAGGCGGGACTGTTCTTCGCCCCCTCGAAGGAGCCCACCGCGGCCCGCCTCTCCCGCGAGGAGGCCGCCAAACGCGTCTGCGCCCGTTGTCCGGTCATGGTCCAGTGCCGCGAGCACGCGCTGCTTCAGCCCGAGCCGTACGGGGTGTGGGGCGGTCTGACGGCGGCCGAGCGCCGCGTCGTCCTCGCGCGCAGGCGCCGCAGGGAGCTGGAGCTGAAGAAGGCGGCGCGGGCGGCGGGCGACAGGGTGGCGCAGGCGGGCTGAGGCCGAGACAGCGCCCTCGGACGCGGAGGGCGCTGCGACCGACCCCTACTGCACCCCCTGCCGCGACCCCTTACTTCTCTACTTCGCCCGGTCGAAATCCACAGCGCTGTACGCCCGCAGCTTCCGCAGCCGGTGCTCCGAGTCGATCCTGCGCACCGTCCCCGACTTGGACCGCATGACGATCGAATCGGTGGTCGCCGTCTCCGCGCGGTAGCGCACACCCCGCAGCAGCTCGCCGTCGGTGATCCCGGTGGCGACGAAGAAGACGTTCTCGCCCTGGACGAGGTCCTCGGTCGTCAGCACCCGGTCCAGATCGTGCCCGGCGTCGATCGCGCGCTGCCGCTCCGCGTCGTCCTTGGGCCACAGCTTGCCCTGGATGACGCCGCCGAGGCATTTCACGGCGCACGCGGAGATGATCCCCTCGGGCGTCCCGCCGACCCCGAGGAGCAGGTCGATCCCGGTGCCCTCGCGCAGCGCGAGGATCGATCCGGCGACGTCCCCGTCGGAGATCAGCTTGATCCGGGCACCCGCCTCCCGGACCTCCTTGATGATCCCGGCGTGCCGGGGCCGGTCGAGGATGACGACGGTGACGTCCTCCGGGGTGCCCCCCTTCGCCTTGGCGACGCGCCGGATGTTGACCTCGACGGGCGCGTTGATGTCGACGAACTCGGCCGCCTCCGGGCCGGTGACCAGCTTGTCCATGTAGAACACGGCGGACGGGTCGAACATCGCCCCCCGCTCGGTCGCGGCCAGCACGGCGATCGCGTTGGGCATGCCCTTCGCGGTGAGCGTCGTCCCGTCGATGGGGTCGACGGCGATGTCGACCTCGGGCCCGGTCCCGTCGCCGACGCGTTCCCCGTTGAACAGCATCGGCGCCTCGTCTTTCTCGCCCTCCCCGATGACGACGACGCCGTTCATGGAGACGGTCGACACGAGGGTGCGCATCGCGCGCACGGCCGCGCCGTCGGCGCCGTTCTTGTCGCCCTTGCCGACCCAGCGGCCGGCGGCCATGGCGGCGGCCTCGGTGACCCGGACGAGTTCGAGGGCGAGGTTGCGGTCGGGGGCCTCGGAGGGCACATCGAGTTCGGACGGCAAGTGATGGTGCTCGGACACGGGGCGCACCTTTCTGACCGATACGACGACGGCCGGGGCGGGGAGTCTGACTCCTGACTCTAACTCCAGTACGAAAAAATGAGCAGGGGACCCCACGGATGAGCGCGCGGGGCACCTGCGACGATGGGGGGCGTGGCAGGTTCGAACGGCAAGCAGAAGTCGGCCCGGGACATGATCCTCTCCCTGGGTCTCATCGTGTTGGCGGCGATGGTCATCTACCTCTTCATCCCGCACGACGACAAGGAACCCGACCTCAAACGCGTCGACTACACGGTGGAGCTGGCGACGGCCCGCCGCGCGGCGTCGTACCCGATCTCCGCGCCGGTGGGGCTCCCGGACACCTGGAAGGCGACCTCGGTGCGTTTCCGGGGGGACGACGCCGACGCCTGGCACCTCGGTTTCCGCTCGCCCGACGGGCAGTACGTCCAGGTCGAGCAGTCCGCGTCGGACAAGCGCGACGCGTTTGTGGACGACGCGACGCGGGGCTCGAAGGCGACGGACGTCACGGACGAGATCGGCGGCGCGAAGTGGACCCGCTGGAGCGGCGGCCGTTACGACGCGCTGGTCCTGAACGGCGCGGACGGCTCCACGACGGTCGTCGCCGGCACGGCCTCCTTCGACCGGCTCGCGGAGATGGCGCGGGCGCTCAGGACGTCCTGAGCGCCCCAACCGTCGCGCCCCGCGCTCACGGCCACCGGATCGGGTGAACCGGGCCCGTCCGAGGAACAAGTGAGCGATCCCGATCGCTGTACGAGGCATGAGCGACTACCGCATCGAGCACGATTCCATGGGCGAGGTCAGGGTCCCGGCACACGCGAAGTGGCGGGCGCAGACGCAGCGGGCCGTGGAGAACTTCCCGGTGTCCGGGCAGCGCATCGAGCGCGCCCACATCGAGGCGCTGGCCCGGATCAAGGGCGCGGCGGCGAAGGTGAACGCCGAGCTGAAGGTGCTCGACGCGGACATCGCGGAGGCGATCCAGGAGGCCGCGGCGGAGGTCGCGGAGGGGAAGTGGGACGAGCACTTCCCGGTGGACGTGTTCCAGACGGGTTCGGGGACGTCGTCCAACATGAACGCCAACGAGGTCATCGCCACGCTGGCGTCGGAGCGGCTCGGGCGGGCCGTCCACCCCAACGACCATGTGAACGCGTCCCAGTCGTCGAACGACGTCTTCCCGTCCTCCATCCACATCGCGGCGACCGCCGCCGTCACCCACGACCTGATCCCGGCGCTGGAGCACCTCGCGGCAGCCCTGACCCGTAAGTCCCGGGAGTTCGCGGACGTCGTCAAGTCGGGGCGCACGCATCTGATGGACGCGACCCCGGTCACGCTGGGACAGGAGTTCGGGGGGTACGCCGCACAGGTCTCGTACGGTGTCGAACGGCTGCGCACGTCCCTGCCCCGGCTCGCCGAACTCCCCCTCGGCGGCACGGCGGTGGGCACCGGCATCAACACCCCGCCCGGGTTCTCGGCGGCCGTCATCGAGGAGGTGGCCCGCGTCACCGGGCTGCCCCTGACGGAGGCCCGCGACCACTTCGAGGCGCAGGGCGCGCGGGACGGCGTCGTCGAGACGAGCGGGCAGCTGCGGACGATCGCGGTGGGCCTGACGAAGATCGCCAACGACCTGCGCTGGATGTCGTCGGGGCCGCGCACGGGTCTCGCGGAGATCTCCCTGCCGGACCTCCAGCCGGGCTCCTCGATCATGCCGGGCAAGGTCAACCCGGTGATCCCGGAAGCCGTGTTGATGGTCGCCGCGCAGGTCACGGGCAACGACGTGACGGTCGCGACGGCGGGCGCGGCCGGCAACTTCGAGCTGAACGTGATGCTCCCGGTGATCGCGAAGAACGTCCTGGAGTCGATCCGCCTCCTCGCGAACGTCTCCCGCCTCCTCGCGGACCGCACGGTGGACGGCGTCGTCGCGCACCGCGAACGCGCCCGCGAGTACGCCGAGTCGTCGCCGTCGGTGGTGACGCCGCTCAACAAGTACATCGGGTACGAGGAGGCCGCGAAGGTCGCCAAGAAGGCCCTCGCCGAGCGGAAGACGATCAGGCAGGTCGTCGTCGAGGGCGGGTACGTCGAGCGCGGGGACCTGACGGCCGGACAGCTCGACGAGGCGCTGGATGTCCTGCGGATGACACACCCGTAACCAGGGGGGACGCAGATTTAAGATCACGAGAACCCTGACGGAAGCCACACCACCGGATGGTCTGAACAACTAATATCTGGTCATGAGAGACGACGGAGCGGTGAGCGGCGTGGGTGGTGGGTCGGAGGTCGTCCGCTGGGCGCCGGGCAGTCGCATCCTGTGGCGCTACCGGGAGAACGGCGGCTCCGGCATCCACATCGCCCGCCCCGTCACCGTCGTACGGGACGACGAGAGCCTCCTCGCGGTCTGGCTCGCGCCGGGCACCGAGTGCGTGAAACCCCGCATGGCGGACGGCACACCGCTGCACGAGGAGCCGCTGGAGACCCGCTACACGAAGCCGCGCACCGTGCAGCACGGGCGCTGGTTCGGGACCGGTGTGCTGAAGCTCGCGCGGCCCGGTGAGCCGTGGTCGGTGTGGCTGTTCTGGGAGCCGGGCTGGCAGTTCAAGAACTGGTACGTCAATCTGGAGGAACCGCTGGCCCGTTGGGCCGGCGGCGTGGACTCCGAGGATCATTTCCTGGACATCTGCGTGCATCCGGACCGGAGTTGGGACTGGCTTGATGAGGACGAGTTCGCACAGGCGCAGCGGGCCGGGCTGATGGACGCCTCGGTGGCCGCTCGGGTGCGGTCGGCGGGGTGGGCCGCGGTGGAGGTGATCCGCGCCGGGGGCCGGCCGTTCACGGACGGCTGGGAGAACTGGCGTCCGGATCCGTCCTGGAAGGTCCCGGCCCTGCCGCAGGACTGGGACCGTACCCCCGTGCATGCTTCACCATGAGACCCTTGATTCGCCCTGGGACGGCAACCGTAGGATCGTCGTCCGGAAGGGCAGTGCGGCAGTAACTCCCGGAGCAGACACCAGGTCTGACCGAACGTCACCGAGGGGCGGCAGGACGTGAGCGAGGGGTACGAGGGCAACACCGGTACGGACGGCGGCCAGTCGTCCGCCGGGACGTCGGAAACAGCCTCCGGTCACGCCGGTTTCCCGTTCCGGGCGGACGTATTCCGGGTATCGGGTTTTCTGCGGGACCGACTGCGCGTACGGCGCGCAGCCCCGGACGGACGGATTCGACACGCGTGACGGAGCACCCGACCTCCTTCGAACGCCCTCAGGGCGTCGACCCCGCGGATCCCC
>DATCQX010000759.1:0-3374 GCA_036569285.1 Streptomyces sp. | reverse complement strand
ACGAGAGCGGTGTCCAGCACGTGAACGAACAGGAAGAAGAAGATGAGGACGCCGGTGACTCGGTGAGCCACCCAGGACCACATTCCTTCCCGGCCGCGGTACAGCGTTCCAGCCGGCACGGAAGTCCCTCCGGGAGCGGGGTGTCGGGGTCTGCCGGCTTGTGCTGTCGGTCGACCCGGCCGGGTACGGTCCACCGGCCCCCAGCATGTTAGCTACGCGGTGGGGGCGGGTTTACGGCGGGCCTACCGGTGTGATCAAAGTGGCACGCGGATGGGTGAAGCCGTGCGGCATCTGGGGTGGTGGGTGCTGTTATGTGCCGGGTGCCGCGCCGTTGTGGCTGGTCGCGCCGTTCCCCGCGCCCCTAAAGGGCGTCCAGCAAACGTCGCTTTGCCAGTTTCCGGAGTTCCTCTGCCGCCAGTACCCGTTCGTCCTCCGGATCGTTCGGCAATCGTGACCGGATTGCCTCCAGGACGCCGTCCAGAGAGTCTTCGCAGACGACGAAGGCATGGCCGAACTTCGATTCGTACGCGGCGTGGGCGGCGCTGAGGGCCATGCTGGCCGCTGCGTACGTTTCGTCAGGGAGGTGGGGCATTTGTTCTGCCGCCAAGGCCTCCGCCAAGTCCTCCCTCGTCAGGTCGTACGCCGCCTCGTCCGCTGCTGCCAGGAGGGCCTCCAGCGTGGGGTACGGGCGGTGGGCCGCTACGCGGTGGCACCAGGTGTGGCTGTGGAGGCACGCCAGGAGGGTGGTGTGGGCGGTGGTCGGAGGTGCCGCGTTGAACGCTGTCAGGCGGGTGTGCGTAGAGGGGGTGGGTTGTTCGGGGAGGGCCGGTATGGCCACGCGGTGGGCGGACAGCGGTGGTCCTCGTGTCACGGGGGGCTGGTGTGGCGTCACGTTATCGAGAGTGGTCGTGGTGTGTCCGACAGTTGCCCGAATTTCACTCGATCGGGAGAGTTTCGGAACGTGTGGTGGACGACAGGTGGTAAGTCGTGAGTCATAGGTTGACGGCGTGAGCAGGCACAGGCGGGGCACGCGGAAGGGCGGCGGGCGGCGGGGCGCGGTCGTCGCCGGGGCGTTCGTGGCGACGGTGGGGCTCGGGGTGGGGGTCGGC
This sequence comes from Streptomyces sp., assembly GCA_036569285.1. Lineage (GTDB taxonomy): Bacteria > Actinomycetota > Actinomycetes > Streptomycetales > Streptomycetaceae > Streptomyces. The sequence continues at coordinate 2,265 of DATCQX010000759.1, read as the reverse complement.
GTGTGGGCGTCGACCTCGGGACCGTCGTCCGGATCGGGGGCGACGGCGAGGGCGTCCGCGTCCGGCGGTGCGTCCGGTGGGGCGTCCGCGAGCGCTTCCGGCGGGGCCCGTAGTACCCCTAGTACTTCTCGGCGGCCCGCGTCGTCGTACCCACTCTCCAGCGCGCCCCGGACGATCCCCGCCGTCAGCTCCCACACGCCGGCCCGGGGGCCCGGGTGGCGGCCCGCGCCGGGGTACCGGGTCGTCGTCGACGATTCCCGGCTCGCCGATGAAGGGCGGCTGATCGCGGGGGAGTTGGGGATCGCGTACGGGGGTGAGGCGGCCGACGCGCGGGACGGGGACGTCCGTCTCGAACTCGGGGAGGAGGGGGCGCCGGAGTCGTACAGCGTGACCGTGAGCGGGGGGAAGGTGACCGTCAGCGGGGCGTCCGAGGCGGGGGTGTTCTACGGGACGCGGACGTTGAAGCAGGAGGTGCGTGGGGGTGGGGCGGCGCCGGAGGGGGTGGTGCGGGACGCGCCCGCCAAGGCCGTCCGCGGGTTCATGCTCGACATCGCGCGCAAGAACTTCAGCGCGGAGTGGATCGAGGACCGGGTGCGGGAGTTGGGGGACCTGAAGTTCAATCAGCTCGGGCTGCATTTCTCCGACGACCAGGGTTTCCGGATCGCCTCCGATGCGCATCCCGAGGTCGTCTCCAAGGTTCATCTCACCAAGGACGAGGTGCGGTCGATCGTCGCGCTCGCTCGATCCCGGCACATCGAGATCGTGCCGGAGATCGATTCCCCCGGGCATCTCGGCGCCGTCCTCGCCGCGCATCCGGAATTGCGGCTGCGCAATGTGAACGGCGTGCCCACGAAAGGCGCCGTCGACATCTCGAAACCCGCCTCCGCGCAGATCGTCGACGAACTCCTCGGTGAATACACCCAGTTGTTCCCCGGCTCCGACTGGCATCTCGGCGGCGACGAGTACCAGGCCCTCACCGTCCCCAACCCCGGCGCCCTGTACCCCCAACTCGCCACCGCCGCACGGAACACGTACGGCGCCGGCGCGGGCGTCTCCGATCTCGCGACCGGGTGGCTCAACGACCGGGCGAAGGCGGTCGCGGGGCGGACCGTGCGGGCCTGGAACGACGGGTTCTACCGGGGGACGGCCGTCCAGGCGGCCAAGGACATCCAGGTCGCCTACTGGACCGGCAAGGAACTCGGCGCGCGCAAGCCGGTCGAATATCTCTCCGCCGGGCGTGAAGTCGTCAACTACAACGACGAGTTCCTCTACTACGTGCTCGGCGAGCCGAACACCTTCGTCTATCCGACGGGGCAGCGGATCTACGAGCAGTGGAATCCCCGGGTGCTGCGGGGGACCGCCGCCGTGCCTTCTGCCTACGACTCCCAGATTCTCGGCGGGGTGTTCGCCGTGTGGTGCGACCTCTCGAACTCGCAGACACAGGCTCAGGTCGCGGCGGGGATTCGGATGCCGTTGCGGGCGGTTTCGCAGAAGCTGTGGGACGCGCGGAAGCCGGGGCTTTCCTGGGCGGGGTTCCGGGAGCTGGCGGGGAAAGTGAGCTGAACCCTGCGGGGTGGGCGTGCGAGAATGCGGGGTCCGGGTCTGGGGAGGCCCGGATTTCGTTTGATTTCATCTGAGTTCGTTTCGGGGGGATTCATGTCTGTTGTCTGGTTGCGTTCTCCGGTGGGGCTGGGGAGGGCGACGGCTGTGCTGTTGGGGGTTGTCGTCGCCGCGCAGTTGTTCGGGGTGGGTACCGATGCGTTGTTGTACGACGCGTACGGCGGCGCCGGGCGGGTGCGGGACGTGGAGCTGCTGTACAACGTCGGGGCGGTCGTGCAGGGGGTTTCGCTGGTGCCGACCGCCGTCGTCTACCTCTGCTGGTTCTGGCGGGTGCGCACGAACGCGGAGGTCTTCGAGCCGGGCGGGCACTCCAAGAAGCGGGGCTGGGCGATCGGCGGGTGGTTCATCCCCTTCGTCAACCTCTGGGTGCCTCGGCGGGTGATGGGTGACATCTGGAGGGCCAGCGCGCCCCTCGGCCGTCCTGCCTCTCAGGCGCTGGTCAACGCGTGGTGGACCGCCTGGGTGCTGTGGCTCGTGATCAGCCGCTTCGCGAACGTGCACGACCGCTCCGCGTCGACCCTCACGGAACTCCGGCAGGTGGCCGGCGAGACGCTGGTCACGGATCTGGTGGGGGCGGTTGCTGCGGGGCTGGCGATTCTTGTCGTGGTGCGGGTGACGCGGATGCAGGATGAGAAGGCGCATGTG
>DATCQX010000758.1:0-11018 GCA_036569285.1 Streptomyces sp. | reverse complement strand
GGGACGGCGATGAGGGCCTTCTCGTCGGCTGTGGCGACCGCTCTGCGGAGTGCGTCCGGCGTGTGGACGGCCAGCATCGCCTGCGCCAGCCTCGGCCCCACGCCGCTCGCGGTCTGGAGGAGTTCGAAGACCTGGCGTTCGTCGTCATCGGCGAAGCCGTACAGCGTGAGGGAGTCCTCACGGACGACGAGGGAGGTGGCGAGCTTGGCCGGCTGGCCGGTGCGCAGGCCCGCGAGGGTGTTCGGCGTGCACTGGACGGCCATGCCGACACCGCCGACCTCGACCACGGCCGCGTCGGGAGCGAGGGCGGCCACCGTACCGCTGACGAAGGCGATCATGTCGTACGGCCTTTCGAGGCGTGCAGGGCGACGGCCTGCTGGAGACGGTTCTGCGCGGGTGCGCGCCAGATGTGGCAGATGGCGAGGGCGAGGGCGTCGGCCGCGTCGGCGGGTTTCGGGGGCGCGTCCAGCCGCAGGAGGCGGGTCACCATCGCACCGACCTGCGCCTTGTCCGCGCGCCCGCTTCCGGTGACGGCCGCCTTGACCTCGCTCGGCGTGTGCAGCGCGACGGGGATGCCCCGGCGGGCCGCGCACAGCATCGCGACGGCGCTGGCCTGCGCCGTCCCCATCACGGTCCGCACGTTGTGCTGGCTGAACACCCGCTCCACGGCGACGAATTCGGGCCGGTGCTCGTCGAGCCACTGCTCGATGCCCTGCTCGACGGCGAGGAGCCGCCGGCTCAGCTCGGCGTCGGCGGGAGTGCGGACGACACCGACGCCGACCATCGTCAACGGCCGCCCGGCGACGCCTTCGACGACTCCGACACCGCACCGCGTGAGCCCGGGGTCGACCCCAAGTACCCGCACTCCGCACCTCCTTCGCTCACCTGTTTGTGCAGGCTATCCGCTGCCACTGACAACGGCCGACATGACGACGGGCCGACGGGGTGTGTCCCGTCGGCCCGTTCGTGTACCGGGATATCGACTCAGGCGTCGACCACGGCCATGACTTCGTCGCTCACGTCGAAGTTCGCGAAGACGTTCTGCACGTCGTCGCTGTCCTCCAGCGCGTCGATCAGCTTGAAGATCTTGCGGGCGCCCTCTTCGTCGAGTTCGACCTGCATGGTCGGGACGAAGTTGGAGTCGGCGGAGTCGTAGTCGATGCCGGCTTCCTGGAGGGCCGTGCGGACGGCGACCAGGTCGGTGGCCTCGCTGAGGACCTCGAAGGACTCGCCGAGGTCGTTGACCTCTTCGGCACCGGCGTCGAGGACGGCGCCGAGGACGTCGTCCTCGGTCAGCTCGCCCTTGGGGACGATGATGACGCCCTTGCGGTTGAAGAGGTACGACACCGAGCCGGGGTCGGCCATGCTGCCGCCGTTGCGGGTCATGGCGACGCGGACGTCGGAGGCGGCGCGGTTGCGGTTGTCGGTGAGGCACTCGATGAGCACCGCGACACCGTTGGGGCCGTAGCCCTCGTACATGATCGTCTCGTAGTCGGCGCCGCCCGCTTCGAGACCGGCGCCGCGCTTGACCGCGGAGTCGATGTTCTTGTTGGGGACCGAGCTCTTCTTGGCCTTCTGGATGGCGTCGAACAGGGTCGGGTTACCGGCCGGGTCGGCACCGCCGGTACGCGCCGCGACCTCGATGTTCTTGATCATCTTCGCGAAGAGCTTGCCGCGCTTGGCGTCGATCACGGCCTTCTTGTGCTTCGTCGTAGCCCATTTAGAGTGGCCGGACATCTGCCTGTCTCCTTCGCGTAACCCATCCGAACAACGAACGCCAGCGATCCTACAAGGACTCCGCCGTGCGGTTCGCGCGGACCATGTCGACAAACAGCGCGTGGACGCGGTGGTCGCCGGTCAGCTCCGGGTGGAAGGACGTCGCGAGGGCGTTGCCCTGGCGGACGGCGACGATGTGGCCGTCGTACTCGGCGAGGACTTCCGCACGCGCGCCGACGGACTCCACCCAGGGCGCGCGGATGAAGACGCCGTCCACGGGACCGTCGTCGACGCCCTTGACGTCGACGGCCGCCTCGAAGGACTCGTTCTGCCGGCCGAAGGCGTTGCGGCGGACGATCATGTCGATGCCGCCGACGGTCTCCTGGCCCGCGCGCGGGTCGAGGATCTTGTCGGCGAGGAGGATGAGTCCCGCGCAGGTGCCGTAGACCGGCATTCCGGCGCGCACGCGCGCGCGGAGGGGGTCCATCACGCCGAACAGGACGGCCAGTTTCGAGATGGTGGTGGACTCGCCGCCGGGCAGGACGAGGCCGTCGACCTCGGCGAGTTCCTCGGGGCGGCGGACCGGGCGGGCGAGGGCGTCCGCCGCGGCCAGGGCGACGAGGTGTTCCCGTACGTCGCCCTGGAGCGCGAGGACCCCGATCACGGGAGTGGTCATCGGTGGTTACCAGCCGCGGTTGGCGTAGCGCTCGGTCTCGGGGAGGGTGTCGCAGTTGATGCCGACCATGGCCTCGCCGAGGTTGCGGGACGCATCCGCGATGATCTTCGGGTCGTCGTAGAAGGTGGTGGCCTTGACGATGGCGGCGGCGCGCTTGGCGGGGTCGCCGGACTTGAAGATGCCGGAGCCGACGAAGACGCCCTCGGCGCCGAGCTGGCGCATGAGCGCGGCGTCGGCGGGGGTGGCGACGCCGCCCGCGGAGAACAGGACGACCGGGAGCTTGCCGAGTTCGGCGACCTCCTTGACCAGTTCGTACGGGGCGCGCAGCTCCTTGGCGGCGGCGTACAGCTCGTTGTTGTCGTAGCCGCGCAGGCGGGCGATCTCGTTCTTGATCTGCCGCAGGTGGCGGACGGCCTCGACGACGTTGCCGGTGCCGGCCTCGCCCTTGGAGCGGATCATCGCGGCACCCTCGGCGATGCGGCGCAGGGCCTCGCCGAGGTTGGTGGCGCCGCAGACGAAGGGGGTCGTGAAGGCGAACTTGTCGCTGTGGTTGACCTCGTCGGCGGGGGTCAGTACCTCGGACTCGTCGATGTAGTCGACGCCGAGGGACTGGAGGACCTGGGCCTCGACGAAGTGGCCGATCCGCGACTTGGCCATGACGGGGATGGAGACGGCCTCGATGATGCCCTCGATCATGTCCGGGTCGGACATGCGGGCCACGCCGCCGTCCTTGCGGATGTCGGCGGGCACCCGCTCCAGCGCCATCACGGCGACCGCTCCCGCGTCCTCCGCGATCTTCGCCTGCTCCGGCGTCACGACATCCATGATCACGCCGCCCTTGAGCTGCTCCGCCATGCCGCGCTTCACGCGCGCGGTGCCGGTCTCGGGGGCCTGGTTCTCACTGCTGGACACGGGTCGACCTCGCTGAAAAGGAGTTCCGAAGGGGTATGCCTCCGAGCAAACGCCCACCGACCGGTCCACATCAAGGGCCAATGACCAGGCGGTGGATCTTTTCGGGTGCGGGGAGGGCAGCCGGAGTTCTCCCGGACGAGGACCGCGGAGGCGTCGGGTGTGAGGACGGGAAGGCCACGGCCGGCCGCAGGCGGTTCAGCAGAGCCGGCGGCCAGGTCGGGCCAAGTGCTCCCGAGCCCTTCAGGTCGCTGTCCGCGTCGGGGACGGACAAGGGGATCAGGTGGCCCTTCTGTTCGTACGGCACGCACGCGTGGCCGCCGCCTTGTACCTCGGTCCCCCCGTCATCGTTCCGTCAGTGCGGCCGGTGGTTCGTCGTCCATTTCGAAGGCCATCGGGAACGGGGCGTGGCCGGCGAGGTGGAACCAGCGGACCTTGCGGTGGGCGCGGAGGCGGCGGGCGGCGCCGACGATGTCGTTGTGGAAGCGGCGGGCCATGGGGACGCGGCGGACGGCTTCGGTGAGTTCGTGGGCGGCCGACTCTCCGCCGGGGGCGTGTTTGATCTCGTCCACCTGGTGGTGGTCCGCGAAGACGGCGCGCAGGGCCTGGGTGAGTTCGCTCTCGGCGACCTCCCGCTGCTCCTCCTCCGCCTGCCTCGCCGCGTGCGCGGCCTCGTACAGGACGATCGAGGCCGCCGGGTCCAGCACGCCCGACGTGGCGAGTTCCTGGGTGACCGAGGCCCGGCGCAGCAACTGGGCGTCCAGGGCGGCTCGGGCCGCGTCGATACGGGCGTGCAGACGGTCGAGCCTGCCCGCTGTCCAGCTCAGGTAGAGGCCGATCGCTACGAGGACGGCGAGGGTCCAGATGAGGGTTGCGGTCACGGTGGGCAAGGGTAGCGGGAGGGTCTCCCGGCCCCGCGCCGGCTCAAGCCCAGCCCTCAGCCCGCACCGACTCCAGCCTCTGCCTCAGCGCCCCGCCGACTCCCCCCTCAGTCCCGAGCCAACCCCAACCGAGCCCTCAGCCCGCCCCCCGCCCTCTCGTCCGCCGCCACAGCCGCAGCCCCCGCGGTCACCGTCTCGTACACCGACAGGATGTCCGCCCCGACGGTGGACCAGTCGAACCGCCGCACATGCGCGCTCCCCCGCTCCCGCAGCTCGGCGCGTCTCGCGGGGTCCCCCAGCAGCCGGACAGCGGCCTCGGCCAGAGCTTCCGCGTCCTCGTTGGTGAACAGTTCGCCCGCGCCCCCCTGGTCCAGCACCTGGGCGAACGCGTCCAGATCCGAGGCCAGAACAGGCGCCCCCGCGGACATCGCCTCGACGAGGATGATGCCGAAGCTCTCGCCGCCGGTGTTGGGGGCGATGTACAGGTCGATGCTGCGCAGCAGGCGCGCTTTGTCCTCGTCGGAGACCATCCCGAGGAACTCGACCCGGGAGCGCAGTTCGGGAGGGAGCCCGGCGACGGCCTCTTCCTCGTCCCCGCGCCCGGCGATCAGCAGCCGTGCCCCGGGCCGCTCGGCGAAGATCCGCGGGAGGGCCTTGATCAGGACCGGCAGCCCCTTGCGGGGTTCGTCGATGCGGCCGATGAACCCGAGGGTCTCCCCCTGCCACTCGGGACGGGGCTCGGCGCGGGCGAAGAAGTCGACGTCGACGCCGTTGGGGATGACGACGGCGTCACCCCCGAGGTGCTCGACCAGTGTCCGGCGCGCGTACTCGCTGACGGCGATCCGCGCGCTGATCTTCTCCAGCGCGGCCTGGAGGATGGAGTACGCGGCGATCATCGCGCGGGAGCGCGGGTTGGACGTGTGGAACGTGGCGACCATGGGCCCCTGCGCGGCCCAGCACGTGAGCAGCCCGAGCGACGGGGACGTCGGCTCGTGGATGTGGACGACGTCGAACGCGCCGTCGTGCAGCCAGCGCCGCACCCGCGCGGCGGACAGGAAACCGAAGTTGAGGCGGGCCACCGAGCCGTTGTACGGGACGGGCACGGCGCGGCCGGCGGAGACGACGTAGGGCGGCAGGGGCGTGTCGTCGTCGGCCGGGGCGAGGACGGACACCTCGTGCCCCAGGCGGATGAAGTACTCGGCGAGGTCCCGGATGTGGAACTGGACGCCCCCCGGCACGTCCCACGAGTAGGGGCAGACGATCCCGATCCTCACGCGGTCCCCCTCGCGGGGTCGAGGTCCGCGAGCCACAGCCGCTGGAGCATGTGCCAGTCCTCCGGATGGTCGGCGATTCCCGAGGCGAAGACGTCTGCCAGCGCCTGTGCCATGACAGACGTCTTCTCGGCCCGGTCACCTGACTCGGGTACCTCGATCGGGGGATGCACCTGTCCCCGCATGACGGGCGAGTCGTCGTACCAGAGCGTCACCGGCAGCAGCAGCGCCCCGGTCTGCTGGGCGAGCAGGGCGGGCCCGGCCGGGATGCGGGTCCGCTCGCCGAAGAACGTGACCTCGACGCCGGACGCCGACAGGTCGCGCTCGGCGACGAGGCAGACGAGGCCGCCCTCGCGCAGGCGCCGGGCGAGGACGGCGAAGGCGGTTCCCCCGCTGTGCGGCAGGACCTCCATGCCGAGCCCCTCGCGGTAGGCCACGAAACGGTCGTACAGCGTCTCGGGCTTGAGGCGTTCGGCGACCGTGGTGAACGGGGTCTCCAGCTTCGTCGTGACCCAGGCGCCCGCGAGGTCCCAGTTCCCCATGTGCGGGAGCGCGAGGATGACGCCCTTGCCGGAGGCGAGGGCGTCGGTGAGGTGGTGGACGTCCTTGGGGTCGAAGCCGCCCCGGACGCGCTCGGCGCTCCACGCGGGCAGCCGGAAGGACTCCATCCAGTACCGCAGATAGGAGCGCATCCCCGCGCGGGACAGCTCCTTCAGCCGCTCAGGGCTCGCATCGGGCACCACGCGCGCGTAGTTGCTCTCCAGCCGCAGCACACCCTTGCCGCGCCTGCGCCAGGCGAGGTCGGCGATCACCTGTCCGAGCCGGACGGCGACAGGCTCGGGAAGCTTCTTGACGGCGCCCCAGCCGGCGCCGTACATCGCGTCGGTGAGCTTGTCCCGGACGCTCACGCGGCGTCCTGGCGCGCGGCTTCCGCCTCCGCCTCGGCGGACTCCCGGCGGACGGTGACGACGCGCTGGACCAGCGTGACGAGGCTGCCGACGGCGACGATCCACAGGGCGACCGGCAGGAGGTACTGGATGCCGGGTACGCCGAACTTGTGGAGCCCGGCGAGGCCCGCGGCGACCAGGGACACCACGAGCCGCTCGGCGCGCTCCACGAGCCCGTTGACGGCCACCGGCAGCCCGATCGACTCGCCGCGCGCCTTCGTGTACGACACGACCTGCCCGCTCGTCAGGCAGAAGATCGCGACGGCGCACAGCACGTTGTCGTTCCCGCTGCCCGCGTACCAGAGGGCGAACCCGCCGAAGATCGCGCCGTCGGCGACCCGGTCGAGCGTGGAGTCCAGGAACGCGCCCCAGCGGCTGGAGCGGCCGAGCTGGCGGGCCATGTTCCCGTCGACCAGGTCGGAGAACACGAACAGTGTGATCACGATCGTGCCCCAGAAGAACTCGCCACGGGGGAAGAAGACCAGCGCGCCCGCCACCACACCCGCCGTACCGATCAGCGTGACGGTGTCCGGGCTGACGCCCCGCTTGATCAGAAACGTGGCGAACGGTGTGAGGACACGCGTGAAGAACGCACGCGCGTACTTGTTCAGCATGGCTTTCCCGACAGTCGAAGGCGCCGGGGGCCCTTGCTGGCCACCGGCTGGCCCATCGTAGCCACGCGCGCGCGTGTGCGACGGTCGGGCACCCGGACCCCTGTGTCACACGGGGACGCTAATCGGCCGTACGCGTCCGCCGTATGGACGCCCCGTGACGGGAGTGGAAAGCTCGAAGGACCGCGGGCGCCATCGCAGCCGCCGCTGGTCGCGGATCTCGCGTGTGCTCGCGTCCCAGGGACCTCACCGTTGCTCGGGAGGCAAGGACATGGGCGACAAGGCACAGGCACACCTCGGAGCCGCCGGCAGGGCTACGGCGGCCGACCATCCCGCGTCCGTACGGAATGTGGTGCTGGTCGGCCACTCCGGAGCGGGCAAGACGACATTGGTGGAGGCTCTCGCGCTGACGGCGGGAGCGGTGAACAGGGCGGGCCGGGTGGAGGACGGCGGCACCGTCTCCGACTACGACGAGATCGAGCACCGGCAGCAGCGGTCCGTCCAGCTGTCCCTGGTGCCCGTCGAGTGGGGAGGCATCAAGGTCAACCTCCTCGACACACCCGGGTACGCCGACTTCGTCGGCGAGCTGAGGGCCGGTCTGCGGGCTGCGGACGCGGCCCTCTTCGTCGTCTCGGCCGCGGACGGCGTGGACGGCGCGACCCGCATGGTCTGGGACGAGTGCGCGGCCGTCCGGATGCCCCGCGCGATCGTCGTCACGCACCTGGAGGCCGCCCGCGCGGACTTCGACGAAATGGTGCGCACGTGCGCGGACGCGTTCGGCGGCGACGACCCCGACGCCGTCCTCCCGCTGTACCTGCCGCTGCACGGCCCCGCCGGACCCGACGGGCACGCGCCCGTCACCGGCCTCACCGGGCTCCTCTCGCGCACCCTGTTCGACTACGCGTCCGGCGAACGCAAGGAGTCCGACCCGGACGAGGCACAGCTCCCGGCGATCGAGGAGGCCCGCAACCGGCTCATCGAGGGGATCATCGCGGAGAGCGAGGACGAGACCCTGATGGACCGTTATCTGGACGGCGAGCAGATCGACGTCCAGACCCTGATCGACGACCTGGAGCGTGCCGTCGCGCGCGGGACGTTCTTCCCGGTGCTGGCCGGCGCCCCCGCGGCCGACGGCGCCCGGCAGGGCATCGGCACGGTCGAACTCCTCGAACTGATCACCCGCGGCTTCCCCACCCCGCTGGAACGCGACGCCCCGCGCGTGACGACGATCGACGGCCACGCGCGCGTGCTGAAGACCTGCGACCCGGACGGCCCTCTCGTCGCCGAGGTCGTGAAGACCACCTCCGACCCGTACGTCGGGCGCGTCTCCCTCGTCCGCGTCTTCTCCGGCACCCTGCGCCCCGACGAGACCGTCCACGTCTCCGGGCACGGCCTGACCGACCGGGGGCACGAGGATCACGACGTGGACGAGCGGGTGGGGTCGCTGTCCGCGCCTTTCGGGAAGCAGCAGCGGACGCTCAGCCACTGCATCGCCGGGGATCTCGCGTGTGTCGCGAAGCTCGGGCGGGCCGAGACCGGGGACACGCTCTCCGCGAAGGACGACCCCCTTCTGATGGCCGCCTGGCCGATGCCCGAACCCCTGCTGCCGCTCGCCATCGAGGCGCACAGCAAGGCCGACGAGGACAAGCTCTCCCAGGGCCTGGCCCGGCTCGTCGCCGAGGACCCCACCATGCGCCTCGAACACAACCAGTACACCCACCAAGTCGTCCTGTGGGCGCTCGGCGAGGCCCACGCGGACGTCGCCCTGGAGCGGCTGCGCGGCCGGTACGGCGTGCAGGTCGACGTCGTCCCGCACAAGGTGTCCCTGCGCGAGACGTTCGGGGAGCGCTCCGGCGGGCGCGGGCGGCACGTCAAACAGTCCGGCGGGCACGGGCAGTACGCGATCTGCGAGATCGAGGTCGAGCCGCTGCCCGGGGGCTCGGGGATCGAGTTCGTCGACAAGGTCGTCGGCGGGGCCGTCCCCCGGCAGTTCATCCCGTCCGTCGAGAAGGGCGTGCGCGCGCAGGCCGCGCGCGGGGTGGCCGCCGGGTACCCGCTCGTCGACGTGCGGGTGACGCTCCTCGACGGCAAGGCGCACTCCGTCGACTCCTCCGACGCCGCGTTCCAGACCGCCGGCGCGCTCGCCCTGCGCGAAGCCGCGGCCGACGCCACGATCCACCTCCTGGAACCCGTCGCCGAAGTCACCGTCCTCGTCGGGGACGACTACGTCGGCACCGTCATGAGCGACCTCTCCGGCCGTCGCGGACGCGTCCTCGGCACCGAGCAGACCAGCGCCGGACGGACCCTGATCCGCGCCGAGGTCCCCGAGATCGAGATCGGCCGCTACGCCGTCGACCTCCGCTCCCTCTCCCACGGCACCGCCCGCTTCGACCGCGTGTACGCGCGCCACGAGCCGATGCCGGCGCACGTCGCGGAAAAGGTGCGCGAACAGGAGCGCGACGCCTAGGAGTTGGCGCCGGGCCCGGACAACCCCCTTATGGGACAAGGGAGTCCGGGCCCGCCACCACGCGCCCCTGTGCGCCCCCCGGGCGTGCCTTCACGGAACCTCCCCCGCTCCGGGTCCGGATGTCAGTGGGGACGGATACCCTGATGACCTGATCAACAGGTGTGCGGAGCACGGAAGTCGGGAAGGCCGCAGGAGCGGGTCCGGGCGGCGATGGGGGCGGTTACATGACCGTTGACAGTGTGTACGGCGACATCTTCGGCCCACAGGTGCCGCTGATGAGCGGCGGAGGGCAGACGGCGACCTTCGCGCTGGCCTCGGCCGCCTACCGGGACAGCCCGGCCGAGGAGATAAAGAAGGCCGACAACGAATGGCACCAGTCCACGGTCAACCCCGGCCGCAGCTGGGCCAAGATCTTCCGCCCCAACCTCGGTGAGGCCTTCTCCCAGGCCGTCATCGACCGCATGCTCGGCGTCGGCCGCAAACCCCTCATCCAGTCCTTCGGCGCCGAACCCGCGGTGATCGTCGAGCACTGCCTCGCGGCGAACAACATCCGCCGTGAACGCGACCGCAAACTCGGCGCCGTCATGTTCCTGTGCGGGATCGTCTTCCTGCCCGGCCTCCTGGTCTGGCTCCTCGTCTTCCAGCTCCGCGCGAGCATGGGAAAGAGCAGCAACAAACGCGCCTCGGGCCTCGCCACCGCCCTCCTCTTCGTCGCCGGCGCCCTCGCCCTGATCCTCCTGGTGAAGCTGCCCTTCGGCGGCATCCTCGGCTGGTACGTCCGCGGCGCGATCGTCGCGCCCGTCGCCGGCTGGTTCATCGCCCGCCGCATCTGCGAGTCCACCGCGAAGGACCTCCGCGCCCGCTGGGACAGCCTCCTGTCCGGCGGCAGCGTCGGCGCGAAGATCCCCGAGGCCGTCCCCACCAGCCCCGACCAGGCCGCCGCCGAACAGCTCCGCCAGTCCCTCGCCCGCCTCTCCGCCGAACAGCAGTCCAACGGCGTCTTCTACGCGGGCCCCAAGGGCATACTCGGTATGGGCACCCGCTGGGGCTCCTGGCACCTCGCCGAGGAACTCGTCCCCCTCGACCCCGTCAAGGGCGTCCACGAGTTCCGCAGCTGGACCGTCGCCCGCGCGATAGCCGACCAGCTCAACCTGCTCCAGCGCCAGAGCCTCAAGACCGGCGGCTTCCCCGCCCCCTCCGTACGGCACTGGATCGTCTCCCACGTCGGCGAGGGCGCCAAGGCCGTCTCCCGCCCCGAGGGCACCGACGTCGAGGCCTACCAGTTCAAGCCCAAGGCCGTCGAGGACATCTGCAACAACCAGCAGTTCGGCAGCGGCAACCGGCACTACCTCGGCGTCCAGTGGACCACCTGGGACGGCCAGCTCATCATCACCATGATGATCACCGTCACCGTCCTGCACGAGACGCTCCGCATAGAGGTCACCGGCCACGCCCTCGGCCCCGTCAACGGCCTGTTCATGTCCAAGCCGGAGGCCCCCACCAAAGAGGTCGCCAAAACCGTCCGCTTCTGGGAGACCCG